>NZ_CP166840.1:3233750-3590000 GCF_041346925.1 Agaribacterium sp. ZY112
CCTTAAGAGCCGCAAAAAGTTGCTCACTGTGATTGCTGAGCGGCTTGAAACAGCTGAGAAACAAGTCGAATTATTTGGCCTCACTCATGACAATGTAGTCAGTAACATTGCCGATATTTACAGCGATACTATTAGCACTTTTCAGTACCGCATTCAGGTCACTGGAAATTTCAACTACCTTCAGCAAGATAGAGTGGCTAATCAGGTACGCAGCTTGCTGCTTGCCGCTGTGCGCTCAGCGATGCTCTGGCGTCAACTCGGCGGCAGTCGCTGGCAACTTGTCTTGTATCGCAAGGCCATTCTTGATGTGTGCCGAGAGCTAATTAAAGAAGCCAAGCAAGACAGATTCAAGCCCGGCAAGTAAAAATCACTTTTCACTTCAAATTGGCTGCGAAACAAGCGTTTTTGCTATAGAATGCGCGCCTTTTCTAACCATCGATTGAAGCGAAAACCATGAATCTGAGTGCAATCTCTGCGATTTCCCCCATCGACGGCCGCTACGGCAGCAAAACCATCGACCTACGCCAAGTATTCAGCGAATACGGCCTAATCAAACGCCGTACCGAAGTTGAAATACGCTGGCTACAAGCCCTAGCTAAGCACGCCGAAATCACTGAAGTACCAGCATTCACAGCTGAAACCGACGCATTTCTAGATGCCTTAGTTGCCAACTTCAACGAAGACGACGCCCAAGCAATCAAAAACATCGAAGCTACAACCAACCACGATGTTAAAGCCGTTGAATACTTCATTAAGCAAAAATTTGAAGGCAATGACGAACTACAAGCGGTTACTGAATTTGTTCACTTTGCTTGCACCTCTGAAGACATCAACAACCTAAGTCACGGCCTCATGCTTAAAGATGGCCGCGACAACGTGATTTTGCCTAAAATGCGCCAAATCATTGAAGGCATTGCAGAACTTGCTCTCGCCTATGCTGAAGTCCCAATGCTTAGCCGTACCCATGGTCAAACAGCCTCACCAACAACCGTTGGTAAAGAGATGGCCAATGTAGCAGCACGCCTTCAGGGCCAATACGAAGTCCTGCGAGACGTAAAACTTCTAGGCAAAATTAACGGAGCCGTTGGCAACTATAACGCCCACCTAAGTGCCTACCCTAAATTAGACTGGCAAGCTCACGCAGAACGCTTTATCAGCAGCTTAGGCCTTAGCTACAACCCTTATACCACTCAGATTGAGCCTCACGATTACATGGCTGAGATGTTTGACGCTTGTGCGCGCTTCAACACCATCCTGATCGACTTTGACCGAGATATCTGGGCCTATATCAGCAACGCCTACTTCAAACAAAAAACCATTGCCGGTGAGGTTGGCTCTTCAACCATGCCTCACAAAGTTAACCCTATCGACTTCGAAAACTCTGAAGGTAACCTAGGTTTAGCAAACGCCGTACTCGGCCACCTTGCACAGAAGCTACCGGTTAGCCGCTGGCAGCGCGATTTAACCGATTCAACCGTATTGCGCAATATGGGTGTTGGTTTTGGTTATAGCCTTATTGCCTATGAAGCAACGTTAAAAGGTATGGGCAAGCTAGAAATCAACGAAACTGCCATCGCAGCAGATTTAGATTCCAGCTGGGAAGTATTGGCAGAACCCATTCAAACAGTGATGCGCCGCTACGCCATTGAAGAGCCTTATGAAAAACTAAAGGCTCTCACTCGAGGAAAGGATATGAGCAAAGAGGTCATCCAAGAATTCACCGAAACGCTCGACATCCCAGAGGAGGCAAAAGCCGAACTGCTTGCCTTAACACCGGCCAGCTATATTGGTAACGCCGCCCAACAAGCAAAAGACATTGTCAATTACATCAACAAATAATTGACTCAGAAGCCGGGCCTAGCCCGGCTTTTTTATGTGTACCTAGAACACATAAAAACCAGACAAAGCCCAATATCATTTACCCCTCTTAAGATACTTTAACTAGCCCTACTCCTGAGCCGATAAAAGCAAAGAACATTTAAAATGAATACATCACTATTTGGCGAGGTCAGCAACGAACAGTTTCTTAAAGAGTACTGGCAAAAAAAACCTCTTCTTGTACGCCAAGCGTTTCAACATTTTGAAAGCCCTATAAGCCCCGATGAGCTAGCAGGGCTAGCCATGGAAGAAGAAAGTAACAGCCGACTTATCATAGAAAAAGGCCAAGACTGGCAGGTTAAACACGGCCCTCTTGCAGAAGAAGACTTTTCGAGTTTACCCGAAAAAAAATGGACTTTATTAGTACAACATGCCGATGCCCTAGATCCAGAAGTCAACGCCCTACTTCAACGCTTTCGCTTTCTACCTAATTGGCGCCTAGATGATATTATGATTAGCTATGCCAGTGATGGCGGCGGCGTAGGAGCACACTTTGATTATTACGATGTGTTTTTATTGCAAGCAGGAGGCACACGTCGCTGGCGAACAGGCCAACACTGCGATGCCAATAGCCCACTTGTACCCAATCAACCCAACCAATTACTACAAGATTTTGAATGCGAAAACGACTGGTTAGTAGAAGCGGGCGACTTACTTTATATTCCCGCTCAGGTCGCTCACTGGGGCGAAGCCGTCAATGAAAGCATGACTTGGTCCATCGGCTTTAGAGCACCGAGTGACAATGAATTACTCTTAGACCTAAGCCAACACTTAGCATCTGAATTAGTTGAAGATCAGCGCTACCAAGACGGCCCCGAGCTGATCAGCCAAAACAGCGGTGAAATAGCTGACTTAAGTATTCAACGCATTCAACAGCGTCTAAGTAAACTTCTGCAAGAGCCCGACAAGATCGCTCATTGGTTAGGCCAATACGCCACTCATTTAAAACCAGGCCTTGACCCTAGCGCCCTCCCCTTGGATTTTGCAGACGACTTAAAAAGCGGCCCACTCAAGCTCTCAAGCTTCAACCGTGTGAGCTATATCAATTCAAATGAGCAGGTTTACACCTATATCAATGGCCAGGCTTACCCGACTAGTTTGCAGCTAGCCAAAACACTGAGCCACTATGAGTCTTTTACAGCCGACAACTTTGAAGCCAGTGATCAAGCGTCCCTGCAAGACATGCTTGAAGCTGGCCTTCTGCTAAGATCAGAATGATTCCAAACGATATAGGAGCATAGGAGCCCACATGGCTAACATCGACATACAACCGTGCACTTGGGCTGAGCAACAAGATGAGCTCAAAGCAATACGTTGTGAGGTCTTTGTGCGTGAGCAACACGTGCCCATAGATGAAGAGTTCGATGAGTATGAAGTAAAGTGCCAACACTGGATCGCCTTCGTTCATGAACAAGCAGCAGGCTGTATTCGCTTAATTAAAGAAAAAGATGCTTGGCGAATAAGCCGCCTTGCTGTACTGGCAATACATCGTCAGCAAGGGCTAGGCAGCGCACTACTAAATGCGGCAACACGCTATGCTCTCAGCAACAAACACCGTATACAAGAACGTATTTACATGCATGCACAAACCAGCGCTATTGTCCTTTATCAAAAGCTAGACTGGCAAACTGAGGGCCCACGCTTTGACGAGGTAGGCATTGAACACCAACGAATGTGCTTTATAACAAGCGCAGAAAACTGTGAGCGGGTATTTCAAGCCCATGTTGAGCGCCTTGCTTACCCCAACCACTACCTGCAGCACTTTCATACGATGGCCGAGCTAAGCAGCAAAGAACTGCTTATTTATAGCCAGCACTTAAACGAAGAACTTTTTAATCAAGAGCCCTTAATAGAAGCACTTTCGTTACTGGCAAGAAAGAATAAACATGTGCACATTCGTATTCTTGTAGAAGACAGCCAAAACTTAGATCTACACGCAAATCACCTAGTGTATTTACTGCGCCGTCTAAGCAGCAAAATCAGCTTGCACCAACTAACAGACAAACACCATCTGTCACTCGATTACTTTATGCTGTTTGATAAAAAGCGCCTGCTCTACTTCAATAACGAAAAGCATTTTTCAGGTTTCGCTTGCTATCAGGCCGCAACCGAAGCCCTACCTCTCATAGAGGCTTTTGAGCATGCATGGGAACACCTAAGTCATGCGGATATGAATTTAAGGCAATTACGAATCTAGCTTTGAACATCGACAGCAAGTCCTCAAAGCCATCTAAAGCAATAGTAAAAAGGCCTCCAGCCCCATTAGTTCTGATTTTGCTTGTAAATAGCGTTATGATTGTGGCGCTTTATTAACGCCACAACGTGAAGGATTATGAGAAAAAAAGTATTAACGGGGCTCACCTTAGCCGCCATACTCACAAGTATCGATGCAAGTGCCGGTGACAACACTAGCGGTGAAAGTAGCAGCAAGCATTTATTTCAAGCTGGTACAGGCTTTGGCCAACTTTCTAACGACTACTACGATAGCAGCTATAGCCTAAGTGCTTCTTACACCTATGAATATGGCAAGCTTCAGTATTCTTTTGGTGGGATCCGCCAAGGCAGTATGACGACATCAAATGATATCGAAGCAGAAGTTGATGCCTTATACTTTAGTGTTGGTAAAGAATTTAAAACCAAACCGCTGAACTATGCCCTGCGCTTAGGTGCAAACTACAATGAATCCGAAGTCTTTTATCAAAAACATAAACTCGGGTCAGATTCCGATATCGGAATGATTGCTATCGCAGAAGTGATAAAGCCTTTTGGGCCTGTGTTTGCCTTAGTCGGTAATATTAAATACCTTAATCAAATTTCAGGTGAGTCGCTGGGTATTGTTAGTATTGACGCGAGGCTTGCTTTTTAATGAATAAGACAAAAAATAAAAAAATAACCCTCTATCTAAGTGCCATCTCTGCAATAAGCCTAGCGACACTGCTAAGCGCTTGTGGTGGCAGCAGTGATGAAAGCTCAGCACTGCTTAGCAGTAGCGAAATAGAATTAAATGCTTCGATTATTGACCCAGGTGACGGCCAACTCTATGCCGAAGTAGACTTAGATCGCCCTCCGCACGGAGATAGCCCTAGAGAAGATATCGTTTTAACTGGTGGTGACAGCCTGTATTTATCGAGTACCGAAGCAAGTATTTTTGAGCAGTCTTACAGCGATGATATTTTTGATCAAGCGGCAAACTTAGAAAACACTCATACTAAATTTGTTGACTCAAACTATGGTACATACAACTCTTATCTTTCAAATAATGGTTACAGAGCCATTCAAGACATTTTTGATCCCAAAGACCGCGAATACACCATCACTCTAAGTCGAAATAGTGGTCACAACCTCTACAAAAGCACCATCAATCTAGCTGAACAGTTCAGCTTAAACCACAATCATACTAGTGGCTATTACAGCCGCTCAAATGATGATGTTCGCTTAAACTGGAGCTTTAATAGTAACAAAAGCTACGTTATAGATATTGAAGTAACGACCCGCTGCACAGGCAATGGAGGTTACAGCGTTGTATGGTCTGAAGAGCTTAACACTGATACAACAGGCAGCTATGTTTTCCAAGCAGGCTCATTAAATTCAGATTTTCTAACAGGCCAATGCTCAACAAGCTTTACTGTCACTAAAACAACCATAGGCTTAGTCAGTGAGCGCTTTTCTAGTGGCTTGATAAGTGGTTATACCAGCCGAACTCTCACTCTTATCGCCAACGAATAGCCCTGCCCAGACTAACAGTGCTTATTGTTAAGCCTGTTAGTCTACCCCTCGCCTTAAGATAAACCCAAAGCCTAAACGATAACTCACAAAAATAGCCTTATACTCTAGATACACCCAGACCCCAAAGCGCCTAAGTGATGATTAGAAATAACTGGCTGCCAAGTAAAACACTTTATACAAAATACACCCAGGAAGTCACTGGGGCTGAGCTTTTAGACGCCACCTTAGAAGTAACAGGTGATACTCGTTGGGATGGGCTCAAGTATGTTATCGGTGACTGGACTCAAGTCGATAAAACAGAGATTAGCGCCAAGCACGTAGAAGAAATGATTGCTTGTTTACTACCTGCATCACGCTACTGTCCACACGCAATCAATTGCGCTATCGTAAAACGCAACAATACAGGTACAGCATTGGCCGCTTGGTACAAACTTTTAGGAGAGAAGCTGCCGTGGCAAATTGATATTTACCACAGCAAAGAAGAGGCTTTTGAAGCTTACGGAATAAAAAGCTAAAACAACCTCTGTCGAACTAAGCTTTTATACAAACTTATTCTTCGGTCATTAACAAACCAAGCAGCTCATCATCAAGCTGTTTATCGACTTCTGCTTGCATACGTGCCGCTAAGGTATCTTTTTGCTTGGCAGAAACTTTTAGAGCTTTACTTTGCTTGCGAGTGATCTTGCCATGCTCTTCAACAGCCAAGTTTAAAGTCGCTCGTAACCAGTACCAGCCGCCCTGCTCAAACACCTCTCCAGTATCGAGCTTGCCTTTCAAAACAAGCGGAGAATCCTTTGCAATAGCAATTCCTAAACTCTCGCTACTCGCACTCAACTTATTGGCAAGAGCGGCAGGCTCTGCTTGAACACTAAACTTTAAGCTGCTTGTCGCATTGCGGAATAAGGCTTCAATATCTGCAGATGTTGTAGATGATGGTATCCCTTTTCCTGAGGCAACCACTAAATTTCGATTAAGGTTTTCACGTTTCAACTGAATACTATGAGCCTGTTTTAAAGCAGATAAAGCACTAAACACATTGCTCGCACTGTTGCTTGCGTAACTTACACGCTCAGAAACTTGCTTGTCTGCATTGCGAATTTGGCTGCGAAAGTTTTGAGAGGCGATGTTTTTATCAAGCACGGCTAAAGCATAAGTGCTGCCATCTTCCGCTTTTCTTGATTCAACAACTTTTGCACCTTTTAACTCCTGCTGAGCTTCGGCAGAAACATGACGACTCACACTTGTATTTGTTTGGCCCTGAGCAGAATTAAAGCTACTGCTATCAATTTGTTTTTCGTAAATAGATACAGAGAACATTTTGGCTAAGTTTGCTTGGGCCCGTGTACTCGCCTGCTCTAAATCACTACCCTGCCCAACAGCGCTCAAATACTGAGCATCAGAATAAACTGAGCTAGGATTTTCAACCCAATCAGTTTTAGTGGGTGTAGAACCACAAGCGGTGACTACAAATAGCACGGCAATAGTTATAAAAGTTTTCATAGCAATCCTTTGGTTCAACATTTATGGTTTAAAACTCTGAGTGAAAAATATAGGGGCTAATATCGGCAGCCAGTACCACACTGTAACGTTCACTATTTAGCGTAACAGTTTGAGGCTGATTATTAACAATGATATTGATATCGACAAACCCGTCATTACTCCCCCCTTCACTTTCCAGTGAGAGATCGTTACGAGCAACCTGCATACTTGAAGGCAAAACAGCCCACTGACGAATATCAGCTTGCTCAGAGATAATGGTAAGCACATTAGCAAACGCGCCCAACATGCTATCCTGTTCTTGCGCCGACTTCACCGCTTTGTATTTTGTTGCAGCGCGGGCTAAAGCGGCGGCACTTAGTTTAGGCATTTCATCATTAAGATCATCACGTACTCTGAGCTCTAAATCCTCAATAACGTGGGTTTGCATAGTTTGGCTTTGCCAACTTAGCTTCGCTGATGTCGGTTGATAATAATTATTTGGAAACTTAGGCAAAGCAACCGACAAATACACCTCATCAACCGGCCACCACAGTGTCGTTTGATTATTAATTAACTGGCTTACCACACCATCAAAGTAGATATAGAAATGCTTTGAAGGCAATTTAGCTTCAGCCACAACACGCTCACCAAACTGATCTTTAAACTGATCGTATTCGTTGTTCAGACCTAAAGCTGCTGTATGCTTTAACAAGGCTAACTGCAAAGCCTCGGGCACAGGCGTAGTACCCTTATTAAGCAAGCTATAGGCACGGCGATAACTGATCAAAGCATTATCAGCCTCATCATTTATTTCGTAGATTATGCCACTTAAAAAGTGCATAAATATAAGCTGGCCCGAGCTGGAATCTTTTTTAGCCAGCGCGTTCATAGCGACATCCGCTTGCAGCACCTCGACTCTGGCCCCATCTAAATCAGATTTCATCAGATAAGCCAGTGCCATCATGCTATGCAATAAAACCTTGTCAGTCGGTGTACCTTCAAAGCTTCGGCCTGTTTCATTAATAGTAAGTGCAACGGTGGTTTCTACAAAGGAAGTCGCAGACAACGCTTTCATCTGCTGCTTAGCCGACTCGAGAGAAGTGATGGCTTCGTCAAAGCGGCCACTCATAAGAGCAAGGTAACCAAGATTCAAGTCACACTCAACTTGGCTGTGTGATTTGCACGTCGCTTGCGAAACCGTTAGGTAAGTTTGTTCGACGTTTTTTGAATGTTTTAGCTGATTCGCTGTGGCATGCATATTAATAGACATGCTGGCACAGCCAGAAATAAATAGCAGTGCAGCGAGAAGGCTTGAGTAAACACTTAGACTAAACCAATTCAGGGCTGATGTTTTCAATATTCTGCCATCCTAGGCAATCTGGTAACGGATACATTCAAAAGCGGCTTGAATAGCACTTCAGGCAAGACCGGCCTTAATCACAACACGGATTTAAGGCCGTAAACTCATAAGGACAAGAACCTTAGTAACGCATTTTAGAGTTTTTAACGTATTTCTTTATCTTCTTCTGCCCCACCCAAACCTTGCGGTTATCAGCCAACGAAATCAAAGTAAGATCAACTTGATAATAGCGAACCTGCTTTTTGCCTTCGGCATCAATAATGGTGTTGATCTGCCCCTTCAGCATAAAATCGGCGCCCAATTCTTGGCCGGCGGCATTACGTGAGGCCTCGGTTGAATTCAGATCTTGATCTTCTCGCTCGCCACGAATTTCTTCACGCTCATTGGCCGACGCAACAAATTGCACACGACCTGAATTGATAAGCTCTCGTTCCATATCAGCGATAAAGGTCTTGGTATTAATATGCTCGTGGGACAGGTTTTTAACTTGGCCAACGATAACAGCAGGAGCGGAACCTTCTTTGGCCACATGCTGATCAATCCAAGGACGGCTAAGTACATCATCAATCATGGCCTGCGCGGTTTGGCGCGAGTCGGTATCGTTCCAAGCGCCACTTAAGTCAGTGGTACTGTCACTATCAATGCGTTCTACCGAGGTAGAACAAGCACCTAATACCAAGGTGAATACTGCTGTAGCCGCTATAACTAGCTTTTTCATTAATTCTGCTCCTTCATAAAGCGGTCAAAATTCGCATTTAAATCTTGTTTGAATTGAGTTTTATCCAAGTTGCCTAGCTTCTTAGCGCTTTCAATCGCTGCGTCGAGCTTTTTAAGATCAAGCTCGGCAATTGAATATAAGGTGCCGGTACGAGGGTCTTTCCAGTTAGCCACAATAAGCGAGCCATTAAGAGCGGAGTTCGTTGTGGTTGTAATTTCACGCTCGACGCTCATATCAGCCGTTTCACCAGTAGAAGTGGTGTAATCATTCAAGCTGCTTTTAACAATTGTGGACACAACACGTGCGACTTCAGCGCGTGCACGACCATCAGCAGTAGAGCGCTGCAAGCTTTGATCACCCATATCTGGTGCAGAACCGATACCGTGAATAAGCTGGCCTTTGTCGTTATCGACCGCCTTAGTTCCCTCATTTACCCAATCTGGGGCACCTTTAATACCTAGGTCTGACTCAACATCAGTCCGAGAACTAGAACAAGCAAACAGTGTTAATGTCGCAGCAGCGACTACAAAGAAATGAAATAAAGTGCGCATAGCTTCCTCGCTAAAATGGGTTATCCAATCAATTTCGCAGCAGCTAGTATAGGGGACAATACGCTAGAGAGTAATACCTATGACTCTTATCAAGAACCAACACTGCTAACGAAGTATTCACTGCCAATACCTCAGCCTACATTATTAGAGTGCAACTCTAAACTGAAGCAAACACTTAACCAATGCCAAAAGAGCCGCTCGATACATTCTGTTACATTTCAAATCAAACTTACAACGCAATGCATACGCAGTGCTTGTGAAGCCATATAAATAAGTGCTAATGTCTGTACTAATAAACTACCATCCCCCCTTTTTTACTACTCCCTCTTATATACCGCTCGGAAGACAAAGGCCACGCTATGAAAAAGCTCAAAGCACCACTTATCGCCTTAGGCGTGGTGTTCGCTATTGTATTGATTATTGGCTCCATTAAAGCACTGCAATTTAAAAGCATGGCTGAAAGCCAAGAAAACTTCACTGCGCCAGCTATTGCTGTCAGCGTGTTTGAAGCTGAGGAACAAGCATGGGCTAAATCACTCAATGCAGTAGGTACCGTGCATGCGAACGAAGGTATTACTGTCATGGCTGAATTAGCCGGGCGAGTAGAAAGCATACACTTTAACTCTGGCGATCAAGTTAAAGCTGGCGACTTATTACTCAAGCAAGTTAGGGGTAATGAGCAGGCCATGCTTAAATCGGCCGAGGCTCAGCTACGCCTAGCTAACTACAACTTCGAGCAAGTCAAAAAGCTTCGCAAAAACAACAGTGTGAGTGAAAGTGCCTACGAAGTTGCCAAAAAAGATCTAGATGCCGCCAAAGCCGATGTGCAAAACCTTGAAAGTAGCTTAAAGAAAAAACAAATTCGTGCACGTTTTAGCGGTGTACTTGGTATTCGTAAAGTCGACCTAGGCCAAGATCTGCAAGCAGGCACACCTATCGTAGACTTGTATTCACACAATAATTTGCAAGTTGACTTCCCTATTCCTCAGCGCTGGTTAGCACAGGTGAAACCTGGGCAAGCCGTCAGCGTCAATATGATCGAACTAAAAGAGCAGCAAGTTAACGGCACCATTACCGCTGTTGGTGCTGCCGTTAACGAAGTTACACGCAATTTAGAGGTTCAGGCCACGCTTGAAGACACACAAGGTAAATTACTACCAGGCATGGCCGTTGAAGTGCACATTGACCTTCCAGAGAGAAGCAACTACTTAGTTGTACCATCTACCGCCATCATTTATGCCCCTTATGGCGATACCGTTTTTGTCATTGAAGAAAATACTGACACAGGCCAGCTACAGGCAAGGCAGCAGTTTGTTCAAATTGCTGCGCGGCGTGGTGATTATGTCGCCATCGCTCAAGGCTTAACTCTGGGCGAAAAAGTCGCAAGTGCTGGCGCATTTAAACTCTTCAACGGCCAAGCTGTATTTATCACTGACAATCAAGAAGTCAGTTATAGCCTTAACCCTGAACCTGAAGATAGCTAGGCCCTAGACTTATGAAATTTACGGATCTCTTTATCACAAGGCCTGTGCTTTCGATTGTTGTGAGCATGCTTATCCTGATTGCAGGATTACAGGCAGCGATGAATCTAACCGTTCGCCAATACCCCGAAAGTGATAGCTCGGCCATTACCATTCAAACGGTTTATGTCGGTGCCAGTGCGGAACTTGTGCAAGGTTTTATCACCACCCCAATAGAACGCGCCATCGCCTCTGCCGATGGCATTGACTATATCGAAAGCCAAAGCTCACTGGGTTTTTCTCAGATTACAGCCATCTTAAAGCTTAACTACGACCCTGTTCGTGCGATGTCTGAAATTAACACCAAGGTAAATCAGATACGCGGGCAACTGCCCCCCGAAGCCGAGATACCCGCCCTTACTATCACCGGACCTGACGCTCAAGTCGGCGCAGCCTATCTAGGCTTTACCTCGGATTTATTAAGCCAAGCCCAGATTACTGACTATCTGGTTCGTGCTGTTCAACCTAGAATCGCTGCTCTGCCTGGAATCCAGCGTACGGAAATCATTGGTGGCCGTACCTTTGCTATGCGAGCTTGGTTAAAACCTGAAAACATGGCGGCCCTTAACGTAAGTCCGGCTGAGATTTATCAAGCCTTAGCTGCCAACAATGTGCAATCGACCTTAGGGCAAACCAAAGGAGCGTTAACGCAAGTTAACCTCAGTGCAAATACAGACTTACGAACAATAGAAGATTTCCAAGAGCTTATTATTCGCCGTACTAACCAGGGCAGTATTTTACTCAAGCAAGTCGCCGATGTAGAGCTTGGGGCAGAAGACTACAACACGGTCGTCAACCATTCAGGGAATACCGCTATTTTTATGGGTGTTTGGGTCTTACCCACAGCCAACTCACTAGAAGTTATCAATAGCGTTAAAAAAGAAATGGCGATTATCCAAGATACCTTGCCTACCGGTCTTGAGGGAGAAATCAGCTACGATGCCACCGCCTATATTGCCGAAGCGATTGATGAAGTCGTCTTTACCTTAAGCGAAACCTTACTGATTATCACTGTGGTCATTTTCCTATTCTTAGGTTTTAGCCGATCCGTTTTAATCCCTCTACTTGCCATACCGCTTTCTTTAATCGGCGCTGTTTTTATTATTCAGCTATTCGACTTTTCACTCAATTTACTGACCTTACTTGCGATTGTGTTAAGTGTTGGTTTGGTGGTCGATGACGCGATCATTATGGTCGAAAATGTCGAGCGTCATATTGAAGAAGGCAGTACCCCGTTTAAAGCGGCGATTGATGCAGCAAGAGAACTTGTTGGCCCTATTGTTTCAATGACCGTCACTATTGTCTCTGTTTATGTACCCATTGCTTTCCAAGGTGGCTTAACCGGTTCTCTATTTCGTGAATTTGCGATCACCCTAGCTGGCGCCATTGTTGTTTCAGCCATTATTGCTCTTACTCTATCGCCCATGCTTGGCTCAAAACTGCTGCAAGCCAATAAAAAAATGTCGGGCCCGCTCGAACCTTTATTTGAACGTTTTAGGGAAAGCTACGCGCGTTTTGTTGATGCAACGTTGCGCCATCGTTATTCGGTCTATTTTTTATGGGCCAGCCTAACCCTGCTGATCATCCCTCTTTATCAGCTTTCTCCTAAAGAACTCGCCCCGATGGAAGATCAAGGCATCATATTTGGTTTTGTCGAAACCCCAGCCAATGCCACGATCGACCAAAGTAGTTTTTATGCAGAACAAGTAAACGAAGCCTTTGAAAGTGTGCCAGAAACAGATTTCACCTTCCAGATCACCTTTCCTAATGGTGGTTTTTCAGGTTTAGTCACCAAAGCGTGGAGTGAACGAGATCGCGAAGTAAAAGAGATTATGCCGGAAGTACAAGAGCGTTTGGGGCAAATTGCGGGCTTAAATATTATGCCAGCAACGCCCCCTTCCCTACCTGGTGGCTCAAACTTCCCAGTTAACTTTTCCATCATGTCAACAGCTCCTGCTACTGAGATTTTTGAGTTCGCCCAAAAACTACAACAAGAAGCTGGTGCCAGCGGTAAGTTTGCCTTTCCACCTATGCTTGATATGAAATACGATCAGCCCAACGCACAAGTGCTTATTGATAAAAACAAAGTGGCTGATTACGGCCTAGACTTGCAAACCGTAACCCGTGATCTTGCCATTTTATTAGGTGGTAACTATGTAAACCGCTTTAATATGCAAGGCATGAGCTATCGAGTCATTCCTCAAGTTCAGCGCAGTGCTAGGCTGACTCCTGACGATTTAAATGACCTTTATATTAGCGGCCCTCAAGGCCACCTTATTCGCTTAGCCGAAGTGGCCAGCATCAGCGATAGCACCGTGCCACGCTCGCTTAATCGCTTCCAGCAACTCAATGCCGTCACCTTAAGTGGCTTTCCAGTGGTTCCTTTAGGTGAAGCACTTACGTTTATGGAAGAAAAAGCGACAGAGATATTACCAAGTAACTACTCTATTGATTACAAGGGCGAATCTCGCCAATTACGCACCGAAGGTAATAAATTTATTCCAGCGATCTCTTTTGCCACCATTATTATTTTTATGGTGCTCGCAGCCCAATTTAATAGCTTTAGAGACCCACTTATTATTTTGCTTGGCTCCGTACCTATGGCGATATTTGGCGCTTTGGTATTTACCTTTTTAAAATCCTTTATGCCACACTGGACAGACCCTATGTCGAGTACACTCAACATCTACTCACAAGTCGGCTTAGTTACTTTAATCGGGTTGATTGTGCGAAACGGCATCTTAGTAGTTGAGTTTGCCAATAAACTGCAAGAGAAAGGCATCAGTAAATTACAGGCTGTTAAAGATGCATCGTTTGTCCGTTTACGCCCAGTATTGATGACAAGTATCGCAACCATTGCAGGCCACACCCCACTTATCTTTGCTGCTGGAGCCGGTGCAGAGGCTCGAAATTCAATTGGCCTTGTACTAGTTTTAGGTATGCTTATTGGCACCATCTTTAGCTTGGTCGTGTTACCGGCGATTTATATGCTTTTTGCTCGTGACCTGAGCCAGAACACAGCAAGAGATAAAGAAGTGCAAGCCCATATTGAGCAGCACGTAAATAGTTGATACCACAGTTAGTACTACAGCTATTATCTCAGCATGAATCGGGTCGACATGGCCCGATTCATATAGCATGCTCATAGCGAACTAATCCAACGCGCCTCTAGGCCTACATTTAGCATGACTAAAGCACAGCCACTTTCGCTTTCAATGCAAGCTCCTGCACAAAATAGCCAGCACGAAGCTAAAACATCAAGCAATACCACATCAGTAGAGGCTAGGCCCCCACGCCCTTCACATATAATAAGTGATGCTAAGCAAGGTGAGACCAACAGTGCAGCCCTAAGAAGTTATACACGTATAGAAAAAGCCATAGGTTTTATTTGTGAACACTTTCAAGAGCAACCAGATCTTGCAAGCATCGCCGCTCAAGCGCAACTCAGCCCTTCTCACTTTCAGCGTGAATTTACAAACTGGGTAGGCTTAAGCCCCAAACAATTTGTGCGATTTTTAAGCGTGGAATATGCCAAACAATGCCTACAGAAAAACCGACAACAAGACCTGCTACAACAATCTGTACTCGAGCTAGCTCATCAAACGGGGTATTCGAGCGCAAGCCGTCTACATGATGCATTTATCACTCTAGAGGCCATGACACCCGGAGAGTATAAAAACCAAGGGCAACAACTTATCATCAACTATCAGTTTAATAGGTCACTTTTTGGACCTGTGTTAATAGCAAGTACAACAAAAGGCGTCTGCAGTATTCTGTTTCACTCAAACAAGCTCGAAGCATTAGAGCAACTGAAGATGCAGTTCAGCAAGGCTACTTTTATAGAAACTGAGAGTGATGTACAAAAAGATGCCCTTGCTTTATTGCAAGGAGAAATAATAGATAGTGATTTAAAAGCTGAAAGCTTAAAGCTTCACTTAAAGGCCAGCCCTTTTCAGGTACAAGTATGGAAAGCACTGCTACAGATTCCTCTAGCCTCTCTGACCAGTTACGGTACATTGGCCAAAAAAATCAATAGAGACGGTGCCGCCAGAGCGGTGGGCACAGCCATAGGGCAAAACCCTATTGCGTTCCTAATCCCCTGCCACAGAGTGATACAGGCAAGCGGAAAGCTAGGAGGCTATCGCTGGGGATTAAAGCAAAAGAGGAGCATCATTGGCTGGGAAGCGGCTCAGCATCAAACTCGACCAGAAAACAAGGCTTACTAGCTAACAAAGCTTAAAGCTCAACCCCCACGGTGCTGCCCTCATAAACTAAATCGAAGCGTGTTAAGCAATCGAGTACATCCCCCATAGGGCCTGTTGCCTTTCCACTGTTTAGCTCAAAGGCAATTCCATGAGCACTGCAACGAAGTTTGCCATCAGGCGTTACTGTGCCTGTCGACAAAGGTAGGTCTTTGTGTGGGCAGCGATCTTCAATTAAGTAGCTATGTCCATTTTCATGGATAAGTAATAACTTATGCCCTTCTATGTTGAAACTTTTCTTATAGCCGTCTTGTAAGCGACTCAATTGTTCTAATACGTGAAAAGCCACTGCTGCCTCATTTCTTGTTAATCAACGACGCCCATTATGAGCATGTTTAGACTGAAAACCTAGCTGGGATGTACTCAGAGTATCAAACCAGTACAAGCCCACTGCCCCCTAAGGGAGCTATTTCAATTAAGCCATCACTTACAAATCAGCTAGAGACTTGTAAAACGGTACTTGGCCCAGCACACTGTCTCGCCTAGAATGCCGCCTTATCTTTAGATTTCATCATTCATGCCTTGCCTTAGTTTTAAATACTACCCAGATAGCAGCCATTGGTTTACACGTATCCGCCATCTTTCTGGTGCGATATGGCTAGATGGAGAACAAGCCCAAGGCGGGCGTTATTCGGTCTTAAGTGCCGAGCCAAATGAGCTATTCAAAAACCCAAGCCACAATGAACTCAAGCAGCAGCTTGAGGCATTTAAGCAACGCTATCAAAAAGAGCTAAAGGCTTTAGAGACGTTTCCTTTTTGCGGTGGTTTAATTGGTTACAACAACTACGAAGACAGACACCAGCACTTCTCATTAAGTACAAAAAACAAGCAGCAGAGCCCAAGTTACTGGGGCTTGTTTGATTGGGCTTTAATACAAGATCACGAAAATAAGAGCTGCCATTTTATATGCCTTGCCAATGAAACAAGCACACACATACAAAACCTAATAAGCCTACTACAAGCTGAAGATAAACAACCCTGTTCTAACTACCATCTGTCCTCGTTTAAACACGACCAAAGCAAGCAAGACTATTTAAAAGCCTTTGAACAAATTCAAAGTTATATTCATGCAGGAGACTGTTATCAGATCAATTACAGCCAGCGCTTTAGCGCCCAATTTAGTGGCGACCCATCTGAGGCTTACCTGCAACTGCGTAAGCACATAGGTGGCCCCTACTCTGCTTATATTGCCTTAGGTGAGCAACAGGTATTAAGCCTATCTCCTGAGCAGTTTGTTCAAATACAAGACAAAAGAGCGCAAACTAAGCCAATTAAAGGCACAATAAGACGCGGTGTTGATGAACAGCAAGACAAGAGCTTAGCCTGCGAACTGCTTCAAAGTGAAAAAAACCGTGCTGAAAACCTGATGATTGTGGATTTATTACGCAATGATTTTGGCCAAAACTGTAAAGCCGCCAGTGTTAAGGTCCCCCACCTATTCGCATTAGAGAGCTATGCCAACGTTCACCACTTAGTCAGCACAGTAACCGGTGAATTAAACGATGGTATCGATGAGCTGAGTTTTTATCATGACTGTTTTCCCGGCGGTTCCATAACCGGCGCGCCCAAAAAAAGGGCCATGGAAATTATCGACGAGCTTGAACCCCACCCTCGTAATATCTACTGCGGCTCCATTGTTTGCATCAGTGCAAATGGCCGACTTAACAGTAGCATTGCTATTCGCACCCTGCTGATAAAGGACAACAGTATCTATTGCTGGGGCGGAGGAGGCATTGTGGCAGACTCTAAAGCAGAAGAAGAATACCAAGAATCACTGCAAAAAGTGGGCGCATTGATGCGTGAATTAGAAGCAAAATCTATAGCCGCTAAATAAGCACTAAAAGGTTCACCTAGGTAAACAAAAGACACAAAAAAACCACGCTGAGACGTGGCTTTTTTGTAGAAGCTAAAAAAACGTAGCCTAAGAAAGAAGCTTAAGCTTTAACTTCAATGCTTGCTTTTAAGAATTCTTTTTTCAGATCGTCGTAGGTATGAACCGCAGGGAACTGAGGGAATTCCTCGATCACATTCTGAGGGGCATGGAACAAAATCCCAGCATCCGCTTCAGCCAACATAGTTGTATCGTTATAGCTATCACCTGCGGCAATAGTACGATAGTACAGGGATTTTAACGCACAAATAGCTTGGCGCTTAGGATTCGCTTGACGCAAGTGGTAGTTAACAATCTTGCCGGTGTCGTTCATCTCTAAGTTGTGACACAACAAAGTCGGATACCCTAATTGCTTCATCAACGGATCAGCAAACTGATAAAAGGTGTCAGACAAGATGATGACTTGAAAACGCTCACGCAACCAATCAACAAACTCAACAGCGCCTTCCAAAGGGCTTAAGGTTGCGATAACTTCTTGAATTTCATTAATGCCTAAACCGTGCTTATCTAACTCATTCAAGCGCATGGTCATTAATTCATCGTAATCAGCGATATCGCGAGTGGTCGCTTTTAGCGCTTCAATTCCAGTTTTTTGAGCAAATTCGATCCAAATTTCAGGGATCAGTACACCTTCTAGGTCAAGGCAAGCGATTTCCACGTCTCAATTCCTCGTAGCAATGCGGGTAAAATTTGGCGCTCAATCTACCTGTTTCACTGACTTATAGCAATGCCTGACGTTTTTCTTGCTGCCTTGCTTCTGCTATGATTCGCGCCAATTTCCAAGGCCGACGCCTTGAGTCAAAGCCTTGAGCTAAACCTGAGGCAATGCTGGATTCCAAAGGATAGTAATTATGAGTACCCTGCCTGTCACCGATATTAATGCGCAATTAAGTAAAAGCAGCCCTCAAGAGACCTTAAAATACGCTCTTGAAGAGCACGACAATATTGCTGTTTCGTTTAGCGGCGCTGAAGATGTTGTTTTAGTACATATGGCTGCGCAAATTAAGCCGGGTGTTAAAATATTCTGTCTAGATACTGGCCGCCTGCATTCAGAAACCTATCAATTTATTGAAAAGGTTCGCACAACTTACGACATGCAACTTGAGATTCTTTTCCCTGATGCAAACCAAGTAGAAAAACTTGTGCGTGAGAAAGGCTTCTATAGCTTTTATGAGGATATGCATCAGGAATGCTGTGGTATTCGTAAAGTCGGCCCTCTTCGTCGCCATCTACTGACATTAGATGCGTGGATTACAGGCCAACGAAAGGATCAAAGCCCAGGAACACGCGCTGAAATCCCAGTGATTCAGCTAGATAAAGCCTTTGCCCGCCCCGGCGAAAGCTTGATCAAGTACAACCCGCTTGCGAACTGGAGCTCAGAGCAAGTATGGGAATACATCCGCGCCATGGACATCCCTTTTAATGAGCTACACCACAAAGGGTTTATCAGCATAGGCTGTGAACCTTGTACACGTGCCGTACTTCCTGGTGAACACGAGCGCAACGGCCGCTGGTGGTGGGAAGAAGCCACCAAAAAAGAATGCGGTCTTCACTCTGGTAATGTGAAAAAGTAACCCCATATAAGGCTTAGCGTGCATTCGCACACAGAGACTTAGGAGCAAACGATGAAAATTACGCTGGTTAAAAAAATTCTTGCTGATGGCAGCCCTTGCAAAAAGTGTGGTGACGTACTGAATAAGCTCGAAACCAGTGGTCAGATGCAGCGTATTGATGAAGTGCTGGTTGCAGATGAGCGAGATCCAGATAGCGCGGGCATGAAGCTTGCCAAAGAATTGGATGTTGATAGAGCCCCCTTCTTTGTTGTAGAGAATGGCGACTCTACTGAGGTTTACACTGTTTACATGAAGTTTGTAAAAGACGTGCTAAACCAAAAGACAGAAGAAGCAGATGAGCTCAAAGAGATTATGGACAACAACGATCTCGACTTCCTTTAAACGACTAATGCAGCGCTAATATGCAAAAAGGCCGCAATAGCGGCCTTTTTCTTATCTAAATAGCGAGGAAACAAGCCTGTATTAAAGCCTAATACTCAGGTAGTTTGATGTTGCTAAAGAGCTCGTCTAACTCAACTTTCGAGTGGCAGTTAAAAGCGTTTGTAACAACCTCACGAGTAAGATGAGGAGCTAAGGCTTCAATAAATTCATACATAAAGCCCCGCAAAAAAGTCCCCCGTCTAAAACCAAGCTTAGTGGTGCTTGCACCAAACAAGTGGCTTGCATCAAGGGCCACTAAATCGGAGTCGGTTTCTGGATCGTAGGCCATTTTAGCCACAATACCGATACCCAAACCTAAGCGAACATAGGTTTTAATGACATCAGCATCCGCAGCAGTAAACACCACTTTAGGAGCTAGGCCGCGCTGCATAAACGCTTCGTCCAATTTAGAGCGACCAGTAAAACCAAAAACATAAGTCACAATAGGATGCTTGGCCACATCCTCAAGACTTAGCTCACTCAACTGGGCAAGCGGGTGATTGCGGGGAACCAAAATACAGCGATTCCAGCGATAACACGGCAGCATAATGAGATCACTAAAAAGATCTAAAGCCTCGGTCGCGATCGCAAAATCGACACTGCCATCGGCAGCCATCTCCGATATCTGCATCGGAGTGCCTTGATGCATATGCAAGCTGACATCAGGGTACTCAGAGATAAAGTTTTCAATCACTTTAGGTAAGGCGTAGCGAGCTTGAGTATGGGTAGTCGCAATGGACAAGCTGCCCTTTTTCTCATTCGAAAACTCTTGCGCCACCTGCTTAATGCTCTCTACTTTACGCAGAATCTCACCGGCAGTGCGCAAAATAGCTTCTCCCGCAGGTGTAATCCGCGTTAAATGCTTACCGCTTCGAGAGAAAATCTCCACACCCAACTCATCCTCGAGTAAGCGGATCTGCTTACTGATACCTGGTTGAGAGGTATAGAGACTCTGAGCCGTCGCTGACACATTTAAATCGTGATGAGCAACTTCCCAGATGTAACGCAACTGCTGCAGTTTCATAGACCCTCCATTCGGCCGCAGTAAATTTGCTCGCTCCAGCCGTATGATCATTCTTAGCCACGCGGCTGACATCGACCTTCCCAGTCGACTCAAGCTAATTTAGTTATAAAAATATAAGCAAATATTCTTTTGTAGAATAGTTATAAATCTGTATATTTGCCAGCCACTTTTACCTAGTTTAGACCTAAGTTTCTCTTTTTATGCCTGATTTGCTGTATTTCATTCTATGTGGTGCTGGAGTAGGCCTTGCTGTAGGCCTAACAGGGGTCGGTGGCGGCTCACTGATGACTCCCCTACTGATTTTTTCAGGCATACCGACCAAAATTGCCATTGGTACCGATTTACTTTACGCAGCTGCAACCAAAAGCGGAGCGTTAATTAGCCACCAGCGCCAACAAACCATTAAATGGAACGTAGTACTGCTATTACTAGCAGGCAGTATTCCTGCAAGCTTAGCAACAAGCGCTGCACTTAAACTCCTCATAGCCAAAGACACTGATTACAGCGCAGGCTTAGAGCTAGCCTTAGGCATTATGCTAATACTCACATCGATTGTTGTTATTTTTAAAAGCAGAATTAAAACCGAGGCAATCGAAGAAAGTAAACACAATCGATGGATACACCAACATCGTCGCCCTGTCACATTTGTTGCGGGTATTCTACTTGGGCTGTTTGTAACTCTGTCTTCTGTTGGCGCGGGCGCTTTTTGCACCGCTCTCTTATTAACACTTTTTCCGCGCTTACCTGCACTTAACGTTATTGGCACCGATATCGCGCATGCAGTGCCATTGACCTTAGTCGCAGGCTTAGGGCATGTATGGAATGAAAGTGTCAGCTGGAGCTTGCTTGCCGGCTTATTGATGGGCTCTCTACCGGCCGTTCATTTTGGAGCCAAGCTTGCAAGCAAAATCCCCAACCACATACTTCAACGCATACTGGCGTTTATCTTATTTGGTATTGGCTTGAAGTTTGTTTTTATTAGCTGAGCCGCCTTTGCTTTCTCCATACCTCTATAACCTCAACACATAGGTCCTAGAAGAGGCTTCAGGCTTATGGAGTAGTGCTTACGCATTAGCCACACCATGAGGAACGTGCCCCGTTGCAACGTGTTGCTGAGCAGACTCGCAATGGCTTGGCTGATCATCAAAAAAGACATCCGCACCATAGGCTTTTAAAAAGGCCCCTTTATCCATGCCCCCTAAAAATAAACTTTCATCAATACGAATATTCCAAGCTCTAAGCGTACGTATTACACGCTCATGTGCAGGAGCTGAACGAGCCGTTACCAACGCTGTGCGAATGGGGCATTGATCTTCGGCAAACTCGCCTTGTAGGTTCTGTAAAGCGGCAAGAAACGATTTAAAAGGGCCTCCCGACAAGGGTTTTTTCGCCGCTGCCACTTCACTTGCAGTAAAAGCCTGTAAACCTTCATTTTTATATATTTTCTCAGCTTCATCAGAGAACAGCACAGCATCGCCATCAAAAGCAAAACGCAGCTCTGGTGATTCGAGGTTTTCTTTATTAGAGGGCATCAAGGTCGCGGCGGCGATACCATGGCTCAAAGCATGGCGTACATCATCAGCATTGGTAGATAAAAATAAATGGCAATTAAAGGGAGCTATATAGCGATAAGGACTCTGCCCCCCAGTAAAAGCGGCACGAGTGATCGACAAGTCGTAATGTTTAATGGAGTTAAACACCCGTAGACCCGTATCGGCACTGTTACGCGAGAGCAGAATAACCTCCACACGCTCCGGTCCTTCTATTAAGTCATTAATGCTCAATAATTTTTTGACCATATGAAAGGCATCACCCGGCTCAAGCACTTTTTCCTCGCGCTCAATTTGGTAACGACTATAGGCCTCAAGACCATCTGACTCAAACACCTTATGGCTGTTATCCAAATTAAACAGAGCCCGGGAAGATATAGCTACCACTAACTTTTCATGCATCAATAAATACTCTTAAGCTTATCTACGAGATGGTATCCATTAGCTGAGCTGCCTGTGGAAATACCCCAAATGCCCCACCTGTATGAACAAAGACAATATCTTCATAATCGGCCAACTGCCCCTGCTCTAACAAAGACAATAAACCATGCATCGCTTTACCGGTATATACAGGGTCCAATAAAACTGCCTCTTCTCTAGCCAGCTCAGCCATGCGCTGATACAGCTTGCTATACCCCAGGGCGTAACCGGGGCCAATAAAATCCGCATTCACCTGAATACTCAGTTCATTTATCAGCGTTTCACGCTCCACCGCACTTAAGCCACTTTGCTGGGCAGCCTCATTAATATCCGCCGCCACCTTCTTTTGAAAATAAGCTTCAGAATCACAGACTGCCATACCCAACACCTGAGTGGGCACATGCAGTTCATGAAAACCAAGCGTTAAGCCTGCTTGAGTACCACCTGAGCCACTTGCACAGACGACTAAGTCAGGGTTAAAGCCTTGCCCCTGACACTGCTCCAAAATTTCTTTTGCAGCATTAACGTAACCCCACACGCCTTTACCGTTGCTGCCCCCAGTTGGTATTAAATAAGGGCTACGCCCTGCTCGCTCAATTTCTCTGGCTTTTTCTTTAAAGCGGTTATTAAGTTGTTTGGTATACTCTTGCTGCGATAGAAGCTCTATCTGCGCCCCCGTCATGAGACTCAATACGTGGTTGCCCTGCCCTAATGTGGATTGCCCGTTAAGATCTGGATCATCTCTTAAAATCAATTCGCAGCGCAGGCCTAACTCGGCACACGCAAAGGCCGTTGCACGACAGTGATTACTTTGAACACCACCACAAGTGATAACGGTATCACAGCCTTTTTCAATAGCATCAGCAAGTAAAAACTCAAGCTTACGAACCTTATTACCACTTAGAGTCATACCCGTTAGCTCATCTTGTTTGAGCCACAAGCGCTGCCGAGGAAAGCGTCGGCTTAAGGACTGCAATTCACGCAGAGGGCTCGGTAATTGAGCAAGACGAATACGAGGGGGGATATGGCGTAGCATAATAGGCACTGTTCCTTTGTGATAAACAAAGCATAAAACAGCGCGAGCGAAGGGGAAAGCAAAGCTGCACGCTAATTTAAGCGCACAGCTTAAAGCTAATAATTAAATAGCTTTGATCGTACCTTTTGGAAGTACCGCATGAACACTGGCTTTTTGAAATTTAAGCTCAACACTATCTGCAGCTTTAATCGTTACATAGGCTTCATCAACCTCGACGATTTTACCTAATAGGCCGCTACTCATAACCACTTCATCACCTTTACCCAAGGCATCAACTAAGCTCTGATGCTCTTTTTGACGCTTACGCTGAGGACGGATAATCATAAAATACATGAATACAAACAAACCACCTAAAAGCAGAATGTTTAAAAAACCGGCATTGGGGGACGCAGCAGGAGCACTGGCTTGCGCTTGAGCAGCCGCTTCAGCGATGAAAAAACTCATGAGTAACCTCTTGATTAGTATAAAAAATCAGGCGGCAACTCTACTAAAGATGAGCTAAGTAGGCAATCAAGGACTAGCCAAGCTAGCCCTTAAATAGCGAGATTATGCGTAATCCCTGAACACTTTACGGAAAGTGCTTGGTGAAAGCCCCGTCCAGCGTTTAAAGGCATTGGTAAAGCTGGTGCGATCAGAAAAATCCAAAGTCGAGGAGATACGATCTATGGACGTTTGTTGGCGAATCAGATAATCAATAGAAAAGTGAAAACGGACTTTATCGCGTAACTCTGCAAAGCTAATACCTTGCTGCTGTAAACGACGCTGTAAAGTGCGCTTACTCAGGTTTAGCTCTTCTGCAATGTGATCAATACTCAGAGAGCTTTGACCTATGCGACGTTTAAGCACCTCAACCACTTTACCTGAAATACCAAGGCCTTCTGGTAAGTCCGCAGCAGCCTGATACTCATCTAGAGTTTTCATTGATCCGCTGGCAAAAATGGCTAAATCTTCGGTTTTGCGCTGTGCACGCGCATTTTGTAAATCCATCATACAGGCTATTCCTTCCGCCGTGAGTTCAAGCAACAACATGCTTGCCTCATCCATCGCTGTGTCTACCACCTCGGATGAGACAAAACACACCAGCCCGCGCTGCTTGTCACCCATATCCAGGTTTATCCCTAAGTAGGCGCGGGTCTGCATTAGATTATAAGGATTTTTGTCGCTTTTTGTAGCATTTGTCGAACAATTTTCACTCAAAACAAAACGCGACTCTTTATGCTCAGCTAAAACACCACACTCTTGAAGGCTAACATGCTGACCTGGAAACAAATTCTCTGCATCGGAAGAAGCACATACCTCAAAGACTTCTGGAGACACCGGCGTTAATACTGCACCATTTTGCATTCCAAACTGGACACTGGCGCTACGCAACAGCAAGCTCAAAACTTCATTAAACGAGCCGAACTGCTGATGATTCACTATCAGTCGATATAGATCACGAAGATAAACACTACTGGCTTTTTTCTCAAAGCATGCAGACGTAAATTGCTCGCGATTGAATCGATGGGTCTCAGCAGATAGCTGCCCTGACTCTTGTTTTATCTGGTTTGAATCGGTCACTCAATTTCCAAAAGCGCACATTGCTTATGCGATATAGTTATCAGCAGATGTAAATACATGGCTTTCGATTATAAATTTTAAATTTAGATTTGCACGTCTATTTCAGCACCGATGACGCCAGCTTGGGGATAAAAGCGACAATATTAGAATTGTATGCGCAAAAGCACACTTAGGCAGGATAACGAACGCATAAAGGGCGAATAATATTCGTACTTTGGAGTGATGGGAGTATGAGTAAGAGAAGTAAGATTGCACTTAAACAGGCGAGAACAAAAGCGACTGATTAAAGATTATAAAGCCACAATTAAATCATGGCTTTATAATTAACAAACTAAAGCAAGCTATCAAGCTCAACCAATAAGTCTTCGTGGTGTGTTTTAGTTTTAAATTTATCCATCACCTTTAATAAACGGCCATCTTTACCAATGATAAAGGTGGTTCGTATCAGGCCCATAAACTCTTTACCCATAAACTTCTTTAAACCCCAGCAACCGTACTTCTCCGCAATTTTGTGGTCTTCATCAGAAAGCAAGGGAAAATTTAAGTCGTGTTTTTCAATGAACTTAGGTAAGCGTGCGACAGGGTCTGGGCTAATACCAAAGACCACTGTATCTCTCTGAGCCAGCTCTGCTTGGCTATCTCGAATACCACAAGCCTGAGTTGTACAACCAGGCGTTAAAGCTTTAGGGTAAAAAAACAAAACAACATTCTTTTCACCTACAAACGACGACAAATTCACTTTTTCGCCATCTTGATTTAACAAATTAAACGCAGGGGCTTTATTACCAACCTTTGGGTGTGACATACACTCTCCTAGCTCTAATGACTTTTAACACTTTTACTTTTATATATTAAGCGCTTTATTTACCAAACATGCATCTTAGCTTGCTAGCGCCCTTAATGCCTTAGCTAATAAAAAATGGCAATGACTTAAACAAACATAGCAGTAGGCCTGCCAACTAAAATAGACGAATAACACGCAGGCAAAAAAAAGCGCAGAATAAACTGCGCTTTTTAATACGACTTAAAAGCTTAACTGGATTAAGGCAATAATGCTTTAACCGCGTCGCGCTCTTCTTTAAGCTCGGTTTCAGTAGCGTTCATTTTCTCTTGTGAAAACTCACTGATCTCAAGACCTTGAACAATTTCCCAATCGCCATCTTTACAAACACATGGGAAAGAGTAAATCAGGCCTTTTTCTATACCGTAAGAGCCATCGCTATAAACACCCATGCTCACCCAATCGTTTTCAGGAGTGCCGAGTGCCCAGTCACGCATATGGAAGATTGCGGCATTCGCTGCAGAAGCTGCAGAAGATGCGCCACGCGCTTTAATGATTGCTGCACCACGCTGCTGTACATCAGGAATAAACGTGCCTTCGTACCAATCTTGATCAACCAGGTTGATCGCATCATCACCATTCACTTTAGCAGTGTGCAAATCTGGATATTGAGTAGCACTGTGGTTACCCCATACCGTCATCTTGCTCACATCATTAATGCTCTTGCCGATTTTCTCAGACAGCTGAGACATGGCACGATTGTGATCCAAACGCATCATCGCAGTAAATTGGCGAGGGTTAATATCTGGAGCATTACGCTGAGTAATCAAGGCGTTTGTATTAGCAGGGTTACCAACAACCAAAACTTTAATATCACGTGAAGCGTGATCATTAATTGCTTTACCTTGAACAGAGAAAATCGCAGCATTAGCTTCAAGCAAGTCTTTACGCTCCATGCCTGGGCCACGGGGACGCGCACCAACAAGCAAAGCATAATCTGCATCTTTAAAAGCAAGATTAGCGTCATCAGTGCAAACCATGCCGGCAAGCAAAGGGAAAGCGCAATCTTCAAGCTCCATTGCTACACCCTTTAATGCTTCTAAAGCAGGCGTAATTTCAAGCATTTGCAAAATAACTGGCTGATCTTTGCCCAGCATTTCACCAGCGGCGATGCGGAACAACAAGGAATAGCTGATTTGACCAGCGGCGCCAGTTACGGCAACTCGAACGGGTGCTTTCACAATATATCTCCGTTAAATATGTATGTTTTGAACAATCGTCGCGCATTATAAGGAAAACGACGAAAAAGTCATGTGGCAGAAAAAGTGCATTAAATAGACATCACCCAAATAACGCACCAAAATAAAGCAAAATCATTTAAGGCCTAGCTACAAATGAAAATTAATCAGCGCGCCCTAACACATAGACTGATAACGAGCCTCTAACTCACTATAAATACACTCTTTAGTGCACTCAGCTCCTGATAACTGCGCAAGGATTTCCATCAAATGCTCATTATCTTCTTTGCCAGCCCAGAGCTTAATATAGCTGCCCTCTTTGTAACCGTGATCTTGGCGAAAGATGTTAAGCACATTTTTTGCGACATAACGAGTAAATAAACTATCAAAGTCTAAACCAGCAAGACGCATTAAGCCTGCAAAACCTGCCACATCAAAGGCTTTACTTTGCAAAGTATTCAAAGCAAATAGCTCTAGGGATTCGCGAAAATCCCCCTTAGTTTCATCAACAAACAGTTTACTCTCTAGTTCTTGCGCAAGTGCTTCATAATTAGAGCTTTGCTCCAATGCGATACTGATACCAAAATGCCAAATATCAATCAGCTCAAGTTCAACTTGCTCTATATCTGGCTCTTGCGCTTTCCACCACTTCCAACCGTAATGATCTAACAGCTCAGCACATTCAACCCAAATTGCTCGATACCAAGCATTACCAGCTTCACGCCAGTCCGCATTCACCTTAGTATTCATTGCGTCTTGCAGTTCCAGCATCGTGATTAATTGTTGGCGCACGCTTGGTATTCCCCCACAGATAAAAAAGTGCGATGGTAGCACAGAGCGCTAAATCACTCACCACTGTCACAAAAGCATCACAAGCAAGACACAAGATTGTCATTTTTACTGGCTAGATTGAATAGAACCTCAAAAAGCGAGAATTCCGATGCGCTTATTACAAAGCATTCATCAGGTAGATGTAGATACCTTTATATGGCTAGCTCAAGCGCGTTGGCGCAAGCAGGCTGTAGGCATTGCTCGCTTTATATCAACCAGTGCCGACGGCCCCCTTTACGT
Source organism: Agaribacterium sp. ZY112 (assembly GCF_041346925.1). Lineage (NCBI taxonomy): Bacteria > Pseudomonadati > Pseudomonadota > Gammaproteobacteria > Cellvibrionales > Cellvibrionaceae > Agaribacterium > Agaribacterium sp. ZY112. The sequence continues at coordinate 3,261,810 of NZ_CP166840.1, forward strand.
ACTGACAGGGCTTGCTTTTTTATTCAGCCAAAATTGGCTTGTGGCAAAGGTTATGGCTTTATGTTTTATTATTGAACGTGTTTCTTATAAGGTTTTTAAAAGCCTATTTAAACGCAATCGCCCTCCCCAAGCCATTCCTGGCTTTGAAAGTGCTGTAAGACCTTCAGATCAGTTTAGCTTCCCATCAGGTCATACCTCTGCCGCATTTATGATGGCTTGTATGTTTTCTTATTTCTTCCCAATGCTAACTTGGATTCTATTTCCTTGGGCGTTATGCGTTGGAGCTGCCAGGGTGACTCTTGGTGTACACTTCCCTACCGACATACTTGCCGGCGCAGTTATGGGATCTTCCGTTTTTTATCTAGTGGTTTCTTATATTTCTCTATGAAAATTCTTTACGGTGTTCAGGCCACCGGAAACGGCCATATTACGCGAGCACGGGCGATTAATACCTATCTTGCAGACAATGGAATTGAAGCAGACTTTCTTTTTTCAGGACGCGAGCGTGAGCTATTTTTTGACATGCAAGCTTTTGGCGACTGGCGCTGCTGCAAAGGCCTCACGTTTCAGCACGAAGCCGGCAAAATAAAACTACTTAAGACAGCTCAAAAAAACAGCCTATTGCAATTGTGGCGCGATATAAAAAACCTCGATTTAAGTCAATACGACTTAGTAATGACTGATTTTGAACCCATTACAGCGTGGGCCGCCAAGCGTCAAGGCAAGCTCTGTATTGGCATGGGGCATCAATACGCATTTCACCACGATGTACCCCGACGCGGGCATTCACTCGCTGGCAGCTTAGTAATGAAACACTTTGCTCCAGCCAATGTTGAACTCGGCCTGCACTGGCACCATTTTAATAGTGAAATACTACCTCCAATCGCTGAAACACATACACAGCCAGACCCTGTGGACCCCAATAAAGTCTTGGTTTATTTAGGTTTTGAAGAACCCGAGCAAGTGATTCAGTTATTAGAGCCATTTGAAAACACCTTATTTGTTTTCTATGGTCCCTTTGCACAATATGAAAGTCGTGGTCACATTCAGTTAAAACCCCTCTCTCGTGAAGGCTTTAAAAAAGACCTTGCCAGTGCTTCGGGTGTGATATGCAATGCTGGTTTCGAGCTAAGCAGCGAGGCGATTCAACTAGGCAAAAAACTACTGGTAAAACCCTTGCACGGGCAAATGGAGCAACTCAGTAATGCAGAAGCTCTTGAAGTGCTTGGTTTAGGTTCATCAATGGATAGGCTCGATAGCAATGCAGTAAAACGCTGGCTCGAGACCCCCGCCGCAAAAGCCGTAGGCTACCCAAACGTTGCCGAAGCCATTGTTCGTTGGTTAGCCGCTGGTGACTGGGAAAACAAAGAGAAGCGTCTTGAGTTAATCCAATCACTTTGGCAACAGACCAATGCAAGTGGCATCTCAAGTTTTGATAGGGAGCCTATGCCTAGCTTGGCCTAGCAAGCAAGCTTGTCAATCAGCTTAAACCTGCAAATATTGAGCGCAAATCGGCACTTATTTCAAATAGGTGCCGACTGCGAATCAGCAGTGGTAAATTGAACTCATTCAGTATCAATCACACAGCAAAGCGATGCACGCTAGCAATTTATTTTACTGATGTGGTAACGGCCCGATTAAATAAGTTGTAAAAATTCTCTGTTGTCGCCTCTGCCAATGCTTCTAGGCTAATACCTCTGTGATCGGCAATAAACTGGGCAACTTCACGCACAAACTTTGGCTCATTGGGCTTACCACGATAAGGCACTGGCGCCAAATAAGGCGAGTCTGTTTCTACCAATAAACGCTCAAGCGGCACTTTTTTCGCAACTTCACGTAAGTTCTCAGCATTTTTAAAGGTTACTATGCCAGATAGACTAATGTAATAACCTAGATCCAGGGCTTTTTCGGCCATCTCCCAATCTTCAGTAAAACAATGCAGTACTCCAGCGCTATCTGTTGCGCCATGCTCTTTTATAAGCGCTAAGGTATCGGCCTTGGCTTCTCGTGTATGCACAATCACCGGTAGATTTGTTTGAGCACCAGCCTGTAAATGATTAATAAAGCTTTGCTGCTGCACTTGTGCGCTGTCTTTGGTGTAGTAATAATCTAAGCCGCTCTCTCCTAGAGCAACCACCTTGGGGGCTTTAGACCACTCGACCAACTCTTCAACACTATAAATCCTAGCGTTCACATCGGATGGATGTACCCCTACAGAAGCAAAAATATCATCATGTTGAGCGGCAATGTCCAATACGGCCTGCTTGTTTTCTTCACTAATACAAACGCAAAGCATCGCACTAATATCGCGCTCACGCGCAGCATCTAAGGCTTTTGTTAAGTCTCCACCGTATGCCTCAAGCTTGAGACGATCTAGATGGCAATGAGAATCCACTAACACAATATGACCTTTATCCTTAACCCATAGAACACAGTTGCTTATTTATGTAAGCGACTGTGTTTAAAATCTAACAACTGAAAACCCTAAGAAAGAACACAAGCTGATTAGCTCGTGTATTACATCGTGTGCGTTGGACGCTCTGACTCTAAAGAACCAGCTAGGTAAGTTTCAATCTTACTTGCTGCGGTATCGTCTTCACCGCTGAACTGAATGCCAACACCTGCTGCGCGGTTACCTTGTGCCCCCTTAGGTGTAATCCAAACAACCTTACCAGCAACAGGAATCTTCTCTGGCTCATCCATAAGACTCAACAACATAAACACTTCATCGCCAAGGGCATAACTTTTGTTTGTTGGAATAAACAAACCGCCGTTGTTGATAAAAGGCATATACGCTGCATACAACACGGCCTTATCCCGAATAGTGAGGGAAAGTATACCGTTACGTGCGCCGCCGCCAAGTCCACCCATTTTTTTACCTAATTCCTAATCTGTATAGCTTGCGCTATTAAATATACATATCTAACTAAAGTAGTGAAAAGCAAAGTCATTGTCTAGCTCTTGTGGCTCAATACGAGTAGCCTCCGTGCTTTATAAGCGTCTTTGTCGCGCATTCATTCTACGCGCCAACTGAAATAGACTCTGCCAATCCATAACCATGTCTTCGCATTGTAATAAGCCATTAAGATTGGCCCCACGCTGTAATTGCGCCAAGCGCTGCGAAAGCTTGTCATGCAAGCGAAAGAAGTAATGCTCCTCCAGTATAGCAAGCTGATCAACCAAGGCTTGCAGCTCTTGAGCCACGGGCTCCTTGGCCATTTTAAAGCGCAATAAGCTTTCAAGCATAAATAGCTGCATCTGCATTAACTCTAGCGTCTCACGACTCTGCCACGATGCCGCCAAGGCGATAGCCCCTATTTCGGCCCGAGCAAGAGATGACAGCTCGGCCCAGAGCTTGAGCTGAGATTCAGCATAATCACCATCCGTCCACTTTTTCGCTTTTAACGGCGCTCCGCCAGCTTGGCGCAGCCAGTGCTGGGCGTTTTCCAAACCCTGCTCTTTTAACCACGCCTCAGATGCCCGTGTGCTAGGCAAACTTAAGGTCATGCACTGACAACGGCTGCGTATGGTCGGCAATATAGCGCTCACCCTATCGCTTACCAAAATAAAAATACAGCGGCCAGCAGGCTCCTCAAGACTTTTTAAAAGCGCATTTGAGGCATTAACGTTCATGGACTCTGCCTGCTCAATTAAGACGAGCTTGGGCCCATCAAAGTGTGAGGTTTTAGCAACAAAATCGACACAGTCTCGCACCTGATCAACTTTAATTTGAGTCGCTTTCTCTTCTGGCTTTAGCAGGAAGAAATCTGGATGCGAGCCGGCATGTAAAAGCTCACACCCACGACAACGACCACAGGCGAGATCATCAATAGGAGAATGACACAGTAAAAATCGGGCCATTGCTTGGCCCAGCTCCTCGATTCCCAAACCGTCAACGGCATTGAGCAATATCGCATGAGGCAGCCTACCCGCTTCAAGACTCTGGCAAAAACCGGCCCATAGACTCTCTTGCCACGGATAAGGTGGCATTGCAGTTTGTGGAATCATCTAACTTGTCTCAATAAAAGCTTTATTATCAACTAAAAGCACGTTACAAAGCAGCCTTAAATATCTGCTTACAAACTGCGACCATCAAATTCATTTTATGACCATCGAACTCATTTACCAAGATTCCGATCTCATTGTCACCAATAAGCCCTCTGGCCTTCTCTGCGTACCTGGCTTAAGTGAACCCGATAACCTCTTTGATCGAGTCAAAAGTGAGTTCAAAAATGCGCGAGTGGTTCACAGGCTAGATATGGCAACATCAGGCTTAGTTATCTTTGCACTTAATCACGAAACCCAAAAAGGCTTTACTCAGCTATTCGAAAAACGACAAATGCAAAAAGAATATTGCGCCGAAGTTTATGGAAAAATTGAACAGCAACATGGGGAGATCATTAGCCCAATGATGTGTGACTGGCCTCAACGCCCTCGTCAAAAAATCGACTGGCATGAGGGAAAGCCCGCACACACTTTATACCATGTTCTAGAAACCAAACAGGAATCGACCCGAGTTAAATTGAAACCTATTACAGGTAGAACGCATCAATTAAGGCTACACATGCTGCAATTGGGCCATCCTATTTTAGGCGATAAGTTTTACAATTTAGAAAGTTCAGAGAAGCAAGCGAGCCGCCTTTTATTGCATGCCGAAGAGCTAAGATTTACCCACCCTATCAGCAGAGAAGTCGTGCAACTAAGCTGCCCTCCCACTTTTTAAGCTAAATACACAAAGCTTAAACCTTTAAATATTCAAATAAACTTGCGGCTATGTCTTTTTGCACACTCACTAATGTCTGCCCTGCATCAATCACAGAAAAACGCTGAGACTCAGCTTTTGCCCGCTCCAAATAACCTGACCTTACACGATCAAAGAAGACAACTTCTTCTGATTCAAAGCGGTCCAACTCAGCTCGAGCCGAGGCACGCGCCAAACCAACTTTGGTTTCAATATCAAGCAACAGAGTTAAATCAGGCCTTAACGTTTCTTGCACTAAATTCTCAAGAGTGCAAATATGCTCAAGACTTAAGCCTCTGCCCCAGCCTTGATAGGCATAAGTTGCATCGGTAAAGCGATCACATAGCACCCACTGGCCCTTAGCCAAGGCAGGTTTTATACAATTATTTAAATGCTGAGCTCGCGCTGCAAAAACCGTTAATAGCTCAGCAGTAGGGTCAAAGTTTTCATCACGCTTTTTTAACAACAGTTCACGTATTTCTTCTGCTAATGGTGTGCCACCGGGCTCTCTTGTAACAATGACGTCTATATTACGATCACGCAGATATTGCTCTACAAAAGCAAGGTTAGTCGATTTCCCAACGCCCTCTGTGCCTTCCATAGTAATAAAACGAGCTTTGCTACTCACGATGATTCCTTTTCTTTTTTCGCGGATTCTTGTGTGTCATCTTCTTGATACTGAGAGCGATAATTGCTTTTACGCTTGTACTGATAACGGCGTACAGCTTTATTATGCTCTTCCAAGCTGCTGGAAAAATAATGTGTGCCATCACCTTTGGCAACAAAATACAGACTGTCACCTTCTGCAGGGTGCAAGGCTGCGTGAATAGCAGCGCGACCGGGCAAAGCGATGGGTGTGGGTGGTAAGCCATTAATTCTATAGGTATTGTAAGCCGTCTTTTTACGTAAATCTGCGCGTGTGATGTTGCCGCTATAATCGTCACCCATGCCATAGATGACCGTAGGGTCTGTTTGCAGACGCATATTTTTTTGCAAGCGACGTACAAAAACACCCGCTATTTCTTCTCGCTCTTGTGGCGCACCGGTTTCTTTCTCTACGATAGAAGCCATAATTAAAGCCTCATAAGCCGTTGCATAAGGTAAGCCTTCAGCCCTATTAGCCCACTCTTCTTCTAAGACTCGCTGCATTTTTTTGACTGCCCGCTGTAAAACAGCTAAATCACTATCCCCCAGACTATAAGCGTAGGTATCAGGAAACATCCACCCTTCCAAAAAGGCGACATCCAGCCCTAAGTCGGAAGCTTGTTCAAGTTGAATATCTCTTGGAATATGTTTTTTTAGCCGCTTTTCTGTACGCAACACATTTAATGCATCATCTGCGCTCATGCCCTCAACAAAAGTAATTGAATACTGAATAACATCTGCAGACTGAAATTTATCGAGCAAGGACAAAGGGCTTTCGAGTGCATCCAGTCGATATTCACCAGCATTAATAAAAGCGCGCTTTTTAAATTTGGCATAGTGAACCCATATTCTGGGCCACTTTAAAATATTGGCTTCCTGAAGGCGGTAAGCTAGAGAATAAAGGCTTTCACCGCGCTCAATAAGCACAGTTTGAGAAGTTTCTGGGATAACATGCTTTTCATTCATCCAGTGAATAGACCAAGCAGTAAAAGTAACAGCCACAAACAAAGCCCAAACCACCAAGGCGATTAGTGAGCGAATAAATATCGTTTTTTTACTCAAGAAAATTCCTTTTGAAAATACTCTGACAGAGTACGCACAACAGCATTTTGAGCTAAGGGTTTAGAGTTTAAGCTACTGACGGCTAAGATGCCGTCCAGTGCATTAGTCAGGAAGACGGCATCAGCTTGAAACAGGTCATCAAGGCCAAGCTCTGCTACCTGCACAGTTAAGCCCAAACCAAGGTCTGAGGTCCAACCATCCAACAAGGCCGCACGTAAAGTACCCTCCACACCCGCGCACTGCAGTGAGGGTGTAAGTAATGAGACTCCCTTCAGAATAAAAATATTATGATGCATGGTTTCTACCACATGCTGATTTTCATCTAAAAAAAGGGCTTCAGCATCTTCAGCGATAGAGCCTTCTATGCTTGGTAATAGATAAGGTAAACGATTAACAAGTTTAAGCCCGTTAGTTAAAGCCTGCCCCAATAACGGTTGAGCAAGGCTCACTAATTTACAACTGCGCAATGCCTCCCTATTGGGCAGCGCTTTTAACTGCACAATGATGTCTGCAGAAGCATGTGCTTGAGCATAAGCCCCACGCTTACCGGGAGCACGACCAAGAATAATTTTTATTACGGCGGGGAACTGAGAAAACTGCGCAATAGCATGCTCTAAATGCTGTTCTAACAATGAAATATCTAAATCAATTTTTAAAACAGAAGCCGCATGAAGAAGGCGCTGCCGGTGGTAGCGCCACATCGGTAAATGGCCCTTTACGCAAGAGCGAAGAGTTTCAAATACACCGTCAGCATAAATCAGTGCTCGAGCATCCAAACATGAAGCATCAAACACTGAACCGTTGCGAAAGGCTAAGCTCTGCACACTAATTTCAGGCTTTAAACACGTTTAAAAACAAGAGAGCCATTGGTACCGCCAAAACCAAAGGAGTTGGATAAGGCGACATCAATTTTCATTTCTTGAGCTGTGTGCGGTACGTAATTTAGATCGCAGCCCTCTTCAGGGTTGTCTAAGTTAATTGTTGGTGGCGCCACTTGGTCTTGCACAGCAAGCACACTAAAAATGGCTTCAACTGCACCTGCAGCTCCCAATAAATGACCAATCATAGACTTAGTTGAACTAACAGCTAAATTTGTAGAGTGTGCAGCAAACACACCTTTTACTGCATCGCTCTCACCTTTATCACCAGCAGGCGTTGAGGTGCCGTGCGCATTAATATAATTAACAGCACTTGCATCAATACCAGCATCATTAAGCGCATTTTGCATACTAAGCTGTGCACCTTTACCTGAAGGCAAGGTAATGTGGTAAGCATCACCACTGGTACCAAAACCGCTTAATTCAGCATAAATCTTTGCGCCACGAGCTTTAGCGTGCTCATATTCTTCAAGCACAAGAACACCAGCACCGTCTCCAAGAACAAAACCATCACGGTCTTTATCCCAAGGGCGACTGGCTTTTTCTGGCTCATCATTACGTTTAGATAATGCTCTAGCCGCACCAAAACCACCAACACCCACACGAGTTGTTGCCATTTCAGCACCACCGGCCACCATAACGTCAGCCGCGCCATATAATATTTCACGAGCAGCCATGCCTACACAGTGCGTACCTGTGGTACACGCTGTTGAAATAGCAAGGTTAATCCCCTGAAAACCATAACGAATGCTTAAGTTGCCCGAAATCATATTAATAATTGCGCCGGGTACAAAAAATGGGCTAACTCGGCGAGGGCCTTTTTCATTAATGGTTATTGAGGTTTCCTCAATATTACCAAGACCACCAATACCTGAACCGATGATACAACCAATACGAGCAGCGTTTTCATCTGTTACCTGAATGCCGCTATCTTCTACTGCTTGTACACCTGCACTCATACCGTACTGAATAAAAGTATCGAGCTTACGAGCCTCTTTAGGGTCTATATAGGGTGAACAATCAAAATCTTGTACAGAAGCACTAATCTGAGTGGCAAATTTAGATGCATCAAAGTGTGTAATTGGACGTACACCACTCACACCATTGAGAATAGCATCCCAAGTAGATTTAACATCATGACCAACAGAGGTCACCATTCCCAAACCAGTTACAACAACTCTTCGACGAGTCACGTGCTTCTCCATTAGCCAATAGAAGGCGCAATATTCTTAAAGGTATAAAACCAAGAAAAGCCGCTCTACATTCATAGGGCGGCCTTTCAGGAGCTTCAACGAAAGAAGGACTAATTGAGGTTCAATTAAGCCAAGTTTTCGTTGATGTAGTTGATAGCAAGCTGAACAGTGGTAATCTTTTCAGCTTCCTCATCAGGAATTTCTGTTTCGAACTCTTCTTCAAGAGCCATAACAAGCTCAACAGTGTCGAGGGAATCCGCGCCCAGATCTTCAACGAAAGAAGCTTCATTTTTAACTTCTTCTTCTTTAACGCCAAGTTGCTCTGCAACGATCTTCTTAACGCGTTCTTCAATGCTGCTCATACTAGATAAACTCCTAAATTTGTCGTTCTTTTCGAAGCCGAAAGAAATCTCAAGCCCACATCAGGCCATGCGAGTGCGCGCATTTTACCTTATTTTTCTGCAAGTTTAAGCAAATCAGCCAATTTTCTTTAAATTTACATAAAAAGCGTTTTATAACAAAGACTTAACACATATACATACCACCATTCACATGAATAGTTTCACCGGTAACGTATGCAGCATCATCAGAAGCAAGGAATTTTACGGTTCTTGCAATCTCTTCTGGCTGCCCCAATCGCGCTAAAGGGATGGCCGCAAGCATAGGTGCTTTTTGCTCATCCGTTAACTCACGGGTCATGTCGGTATCGATAAAACCTGGGGCAACGGCGTTAACAGTAATGTTTCGTGAACCCACCTCTTTAGCTAGCGAACGAGTAAAACCCATCACACCCGCTTTAGTGGCACTGTAGTTGGTTTGACCTGCATTACCCATCTGACCAACAACAGAACTGATATTAACAATTCGGCCCCAGCGAGCTTTCATCATGCCGCGCAATACCGCTTTACTTAAACGGTAAACAGCACTCAAGTTAGTATTAATAACATCAAACCACTCGTCATCGCTCATGCGCATTAACAAGTTATCTTTGGTAATGCCGGCATTATTCACAAGAATCTGTGGCGCGCCGTAGCTCTCTTGAACATACTTAAGTAAAGCGGCAACTGAGTCAGCATCTGTCACATTAAGCACTTGCCCCTCACCTTCTAAGCCCAGCTCTTTGAAACGAGCCGTAATAGCATCCGCACCCTTTTGGCTAGTTGCTGTACCAATAACTTTTGCACCTGCCCGACCAAGCTCGGCAGCAATCGCTGCACCTATTCCTCGGCTAGCGCCGGTTACCAGTGCAACTTTAGTCTCGAGAGACATATTCCTTCCTCTTTAAATAATGTTATTCGCTAGCGCTAGCTTTTAAAGTATCAAGCGATTCTAAGGCAGCGATAGTAATACTTTTATCAATGCGTTTCATCAGTCCTGAAAGCACCTTACCAGGGCCACACTCAGCAGCGCCAAGCACACCTGCCTGAGCAAGAGTTTGTATACACTCAACCCAACGAACAGGAGCATAAATTTGCTCAATCATTAAAGCTTTGATTTTTTCTGCGTCCATTTCGGTTTGCGCGCTTACGTTGTGCACAACAGGAATACTTGGAGAAGAAAATTCAACCGCAGCTATATCTCCTGCAAGCCTGTCAGCGGCTGGTTTCATTAGAGCCGTATGGAAAGGTGCACTAACTGGAAGCAATAATGCACGCTTTGCACCTGCTTCTTTTAAGTCATCACACGCGGCCTCTACCGCTTCTTTTTTACCGGCAATAACAACCTGCCCCGGGGCATTAAAGTTAACAGCCGATACCTCACCTTTATCTTGATGCTGAGTACAAATATCAACAATTGCTGCGTCATCTAGACCAATAATGGCAGCCATCGCCCCCTCACCCACAGGAACAGCCTCTTGCATATAACGACCGCGAAGCTGTACAAGCTTGACGGCATCTTCAAGACTGACAACACCCGCACAAACAAGGGCCGACCACTCGCCCAGACTATGACCTGCAACAAAATCAGGCGTCTGACCACCAAGCTCTTGCCACACACGCCACAGAGCAACACTACAAGTAAGCAAAGCGGGCTGAGTATTTTCAGTTAAGTTTAAGTCCTCAGTAGGCCCCTCTTGAATCAAAGCCCAAAGATCGTAACCCAACACCTCAGAAGCACTTTTAAAAGCATCGGAAAAACACGGAAACTGGTCGTAGAATTCAGCCAACATCCCAACCTTTTGAGACCCCTGACCAGGAAATACCAAGGCAAACTTATCGTCACTCATAAAACTCACTCAATATTATTTTCAAATTATTACATCAAACCAGCAAAGGTCCACTTGGGGTCTCGAGTCAGGCCTTAAAACCTCTAAGCCCTTAAACACAACAGATCTACGCCACTAGCACCCAAGTGCAGAAGCCTCCCCAAGAAAAGCACGCCATTATACATCGAAGCACTTCTTTTTTTAGCCTAAGTGCACAAGCGAAAACCTACATCAACAAGCACTTAATAGACAAGAAAGGAAACAGCGCATAAGCAAATAAAAAGTGCACTAAGTTAACCAGCCAGGGCTAATCTCAACAAAAGCAGACAAACGGGCAAGCGCAGGCACATCATTAACACAAATGACAAAACAGCTTGTGCTTAGCAACAGGGCACAGAAGAAGAATTCAGAATGCGCGCAGCAAAAAAATCAAGGCTGCAGAAACGCACAAACGGGGGCTTACGCCCCCGTTCATAGCAACAAAACATCTGTTGTGCCTTGCGACACCACTACAATGTTTTAGTCGTCGTTTTTAGTATCAACAACTTTTTTGCCACGGTAAAAACCGTCGGCAGTAACGTGGTGACGCAAGTGCTTTTCACCGCTAGTTGCGTCAACAGATAGAGTTTCAGAGCTCAACGCATCGTGTGAACGGCGCATATCACGTCTTGAACGAGTCTTTTTACTTTTTTGAACAGCCATGGATTCCTCCGGTACAATATTCGTAATGGGTGAGCTAATGCTTACCTTTTAATCCAGCAAGCACGCTAAAGGGATTTTCCTTTGGCTCACTAATTTCTTCGTCGATCTCGCCCACACTGAGCAAGTCAGGGTTTAAACAATCTTCATCGTGCCTAGCAACAACCGGGATATTAAGAAGAATTTCCTCTTCAACAATCTCGATTAAATCCGTCTCATCCTCACCAACAATCCAAGGTTCGATGTGTTTTGGCAACGCATTGGCTTGCGCCTCATCCCAAACGATACCAAGGAGAAAATCCCGCTCAATATTAAGCGACATTGACTCCAAGCAACGCTGGCACTCCAACTGCACGCAGGCAGCAATCGAGCCCTGCAACTCAGGCCTTCCCTGATCGTTACGATCAAACTGAAGCTTTACGTCTACTTTATCAATAGACAAGCTCAGCTCCGCCAGCCTAGGCAGATCGGAAGCTCGAATCGAGCGCTCGAAAGCAGCTTGTGCGGTCGCCAACTTGCGCGGCTCAACCGCTCTTGGCAGATATAGATCTTGGGCTTGCTCCGACATAGGGGCGCGATAATAGAGAAACAGTCCTTGACTGTCAAAACTTCTTATGCGATTAAGGCCACTTTCTAGCATTTTAACGCTTTGGACACTCACCGCTAAGCAAAACAAGGCTCATGAAGCCGGAAAACCACAAACATGCCAAGCCCTTGCTCATAAAACCGAACCCAAATCACAAGCAATAAGCAGCCACATATAATTAGCTATATAAATGAAGAAAGAGTTTAGGCAAGCAAACCCAGAGCAACAACACCCCAACCTCATGAACTCACCAATAATAAGGAAGCAAAATACTTGACCAGATAAAAACTGCCAACAACAAAGAAACCAATACAGCCGCAGCCCCCAAATCTTTGGCCTGCCCTGCTAATTCATGATATTCAAAACCAACACGATCAACCACTGCTTCAACAGCAGTGTTAAGCAGCTCTACAATCAGCACAAGTACGACAGCGGCCACAAGTAATACTCGCTCCACCGACGTCACATCAAGCCACACAGCAAGGGGCAGCATAAACACAGCCAACACAAACTCTTGCTGAAAAGCACTCTCATGCCTTAAAGCCTGCCACAAGCCACGCGAAGCATAATAACCCGCCTTATACAAACGCTTGACCCCCCGGTTTTTCACTGCGAACTCAGACAAAGCAACCTCCAACACCAATAACAAGCGGCAATCACCTGCCGCAAAAACACAGACCCGCGCATGCGTAAAGACGGGATTTTGACCCTTAAGCACTCAGCATACAACAACAATCGAGCTAAGCCATTGAATATAAGGGAGTTTTATTACGAAAATATTGTGGCACATATTTAGCTAACTACAAATAAAGCCCTAAAAGACAAAGAGCACTATCCATGGTCACCCTAGCAAGCAAAAACCGTCGCATTGAACCAAGCTCCAACGGCGCGGAGGCTATTGGCAAGCTTCAACTGGATATTTCCACCCGTCTTCATAGCAGCCTAGAGAGCGAAGATGTGTTGCGCAACTTCTTTCATGCCCTCAGCAAACTCATGAGCTGTGACGGCCTGCATTACCGCGATACCGAGCACGAGATTGATATTCAAATCGGCCATCATAAAAGCCACTCTGCCCTGTATCGCCTAAAGAAAGAAGAGTCAAATATGGGCGAGCTTAGATTTAGCCGCCGCCACCGTTTTGCTGAGGCAGAACTCATCACCATAGAATCACTCATAGGCCTGCTGGTAACCCCTCTTCACAATGCACGCCTATACCATGCCGCCATCCAGGGTTCACATGTTGACTCCCTCACCGGCCTGCGCAATCGGCGCGCACTGGAAAACTGCATGCAACGAGAAATACCGCTTGCGCACAGGCACAACAACCCCCTCAGCATTCTAGTACTCGATATTGATTTATTTAAAGAGATAAACGATACGCACGGCCATCTTATTGGTGACGAATGCCTACAACACATTGCTAAAATACTTAAAAATGCCCTGCGTGCAGGTGACCAAGCCTTCCGTTATGGCGGTGAAGAATTTGTAATCCAACTAAGTGAATGCGACTCAAGCAATGCTTATTACTGTGCCGAACGCATTCGCAGCCAAATAGCTGCAACACCATTAACAACCACAAGCAAACGTATAGAATTAAGCTGCTCTATTGGCTGCGCCACCCTAAAAGCAAGCGACAACTTTGAAAGCCTATTTAATCGCGCCGACCAAGCGATGTATGAAGCTAAAAGACAAGGAAGAAACCGCTGCGCTCAAGAAGCCGAGAAAAACACACAAGACAACAAAAAAATCGCATAAAAAAAGGCAGCCGAAGCTGCCCAACTGGTGCAAATTTAGGAGGAAGTTAAATTTGCTAAAAAAACTTACGCTTGTGCAAGCTGAACTTGGCCAGCTTCTTCACGCACAGGATAGACATTCAGCTTTACAGCCTCATCTTCCAAGCACTGACCTGTTTCAAGGTTAAAGTGCTGCTTATAAATAGGTGAGGCAACCACAACCTGCCCCTGAAGATCACCCACCAAACCACGTGCAAGCACAGGCATTTTGGTAAAAGGATCAATAGCATCTACGGCATAGAGCTTTTCCGCTACGCGGAATACAGCCACTTCAGCCTCACCCAACAAAGCACGAACACCCAGACCGGCTGGAATGTCGGTCGCTTCACAAATCGTTTCCCAAGAATTTACATCTGACATGGTTATCTCCCCTTACGCCGGCTCTGCTTCAGTTTCAGACTCTACAAATTTAACCACTTCTTCTTCAGTGGCTGGACGGATCTGCTCGCGCTCTTGCACAAACACAACGCTATCGTCTTTTTTGTCACTGTTAACAAAGGTGCGGAAGCGTTTAACTTTCTCTGGATCTTCGATAGTGGTCTTCCACTCACACTGGAAGGTATTCACAACATGCTGCATTTCTTTTTCAAGCTCAGCACCGAGCTCCAGCCTGTCATCCACAACAACCGACTGAAGATACTCTAAACCACCTTCAAGGTTATCCATCCATACTGACGTACGCTGTAAGCGATCGGCAGTGCGGATGTAGAACATCAACACACGGTCGATGTACTTAATAAGCGTTTCATCATCAAGACTGGTCGCAAACAAGTCAGCGTGGCGAGGCTTCATACCGCCATTACCACAAACGTAAAGGCTCCAACCTGTTTCAGTAGCGATCACACCAATGTCTTTACCTTGGGCTTCAGCACACTCACGAGTACAACCGGAAACAGCAAACTTGATCTTATGCGGGGCACGCAAACCTTTGTAGCGCTCTTCAAGGCGAATAGCCATGCCAACACTATCTAAGACACCGTAACGACACCAGGTACTGCCCACACACGATTTCACTGTACGCAAAGACTTACCGTAGGCTTGACCGGTTTCAAAACCAGCATCAACCAGCTCTTTCCAGATCAATGGCAGCTCGTGCTGCTGCGCACCAAACAAGTCGATACGCTGACCACCGGTAATCTTGGTGTACAACTTATATTTCTCAGCCACCTGACCTAATACGATCAACTTCTGAGGGGTGATTTCACCACCGGGAACACGAGGAACAATGGAGTAAGTACCATTCTTCTGCATATTCGCCATAAAGTAGTCATTAGTATCCTGCAGCGGTGCATGTTGATTTTCTAGAATGTAATCATTCCATACACTGGCAAGGATAGAACCCACGGTAGGTTTACAGATATCACAACCCAAACCCTTACCGTGTTTTTCAATCATTTCGTCAAAAGACTTAATGCCTTCAACTTTAACAATGTGGAAAAGCTCCTGACGGGTATAAGCAAAGTGCTCACACAGGTCGGTATTCACTTCAACACCTAAATTCTCAAGCTCGGCATTCATCACTTGCGTAGTTAAAGCAACACAACCACCACAACCCGTACCGGCTTTGGTTGCGTCTTTTACAGCGCCAATCGTATGCGCGCCCTCTTGAACCGCACAACTAATTTGACCTTTTGTTACTTCATAACAAGAACAAATTTGCGCCGACTCAGGCAAAGCATCAACACCCATACCTGCAGAAGCACCGCCTTCGACAGCAGGAAGAATCAAAGCCTCTGGGCTTTCAGGTAATTCCATACCGTGAACACACATCTGCTGAAGCGTGCCATAAGCATCAACATCACCAATTAACACAGCACCGAGTAAAGTTTTATGATCTTCACTAACAATGATGCGCTTATAAACTTCGCTCACACCATCTTGATAGACGTAGCTTTTACAGCCCGGTGTACGACCATGCGCATCACCCACTGAAGCCACATCCACACCAAGCAGCTTAAGCTTAGTACTCATGTCGGCACCTTCAAACTGCTCATCACCGCCAGTAATATGTGAAAGAGCAACTTTAGCCATTTGGTAGCCAGGAGCTACCAAACCAAAGATCTTGCCATCCCAAAGCGCGCACTCACCAATAGCGTAAACATCTTCAGCAGAGGTCAAACAGTTATTGTCAATGACAATACCGCCACGCTCACCAATAGCAATATCATATTGACGAGCCAGCTCATCTTGCGGGCGAATACCTGCAGAGAACAAAATCATGTCTGTTTCTAGGAAAGAGCCATCCGCAAAGTTCATGCGGTAGCGACACTCTTCACCAGCAACAATTTCTTTTGTGTTTTTCTCGGTATGAACACTCACACCTAGCGCTTCAATTTTACTGCGCAGTAAGTTACCGCCACCCTCATCAAGCTGAACAGCCATCAAACGCGGAGCAAATTCAACAACGTGCGTTTCTAAACCGAGGTTTTGCAATGCATTGGCCGCTTCAAGGCCAAGTAAACCACCACCAACAACCACGCCTTTTTTACTCTGCTTAGCGGAAGCAGTAATGGCTTCTAAATCTTCAATGGTGCGATAGACCAAGCAATGCTCTTGATCTTTACCAGGGATAGGAGGAACAAAAGGAAAAGAGCCCGTTGCAAGAATCAGCTTGTCGTAAGCTTCTTCGCGGCCCGATTCCGTCACAACTTTCTTAGCCGCCGCATCTAAAGAAACAACTTTATCGTTTAGGACGTAACTAACACCATTCTCCTGATAATAACCCTCAGAAGTCAGCATAAGATCGTCTGCTGTAGAACCCGAGAAATAGGCACTCAATTGCACACGATCATAAGCCAAGCGAGGCTCTTCAGAAAAAGTGATTACGTCATAGCTTGCAGCATCTTCATGACCAATCAAGTTATCAATGAACTTGTGGCCAACCATGCCGTTACCGACAACAACGATTCGTTGCTTACTCATATTGATATTTCCTCAATTCAACACGCACCAGTGTTTAACTCTAAGCGTTTCAATTCTTATATAACCTAACTTATTCGGTGATTGTTTAGTTTTTATCTCACCAAGCGAGGGACGCGAATCATATTGCAAAAGTAAAACCAAAACCACATTTTTTGTAAAAGTATTTTAAAAAAACCATTAAAATCAAAAACTTAAAAACACAACACAAAAAACAAAACCAACTTAATACTGTTTGACCCAGCTCAAAACCGCACCAAAAAACAGCATGACGCACCAAGCAGGAGCCAAAACACAAACCAATACAGACTATATTTTAACCAGCAGAGAAACAGGATCACGCATAAGCACCAAAGTTGCGCACATATTTTTAGCTATTTCCTAGAAGACTAAGGCTATAATGCTCGCCTATGACTCACTCCCCTACCCTACTAGAAGACGGCTTTGGCCGACGCGTTGATTATTTACGTCTGTCGGTAACAGACCGCTGCGACTTTCGCTGCACCTATTGCATGGCGGAAGATATGACGTTTCTTCCACGTAAAGACGTGCTCAGCTTTGAAGAAATACAACTCGTTGCTGAAGCCTTTACCAGCCTTGGAGTGAAAAAAATACGCATTACAGGTGGTGAGCCGCTTATTCGCCGAGATATCGTGCCGCTACTTAGCAAGATCCGAAAAATGCCACGGCTCGAAGAACTTAGTATCACCACCAATGCTTCACACTTAGCTCAATATGCTAAAGAGCTAAAAGACGCAGGTGTTGATCGCATAAATATCAGCTTGGATTCTTTAAAAGCTGAGCGTTTTAAGACACTCACTCGTCACGGTAATTTACAACACGTACTCGACGGCATTGAAGAAGCGCGCAAATACAATTTCAAAGCCTTGAAGTTAAACAGCGTGGCCTTAAAAAACTTTAACTTCGATGAAGTAAGGGATCTAAGCCGTTATGCTTTAGAGCGAGACATCGACATCAGCTTTATTGAAGAAATGCCACTTGGTGAGATCACCAGCCACGCGCGCAATATTGAGTTTGTTTCAAGCGCCGAGCTCAGGCAGGCCCTAGCCCCCGAATTTCAACTGAGCCCATGCAGTGACATCACCGGAGGCCCTTCTAAATACTGGCAAGCTGAAGGCTACCGATCTCGTATTGGCTTTATTTCGCCACACAGCGAAAATTTCTGCGCAAGCTGTAATCGAGTACGTCTTACCGCCTCGGGTCGCCTACTACTTTGCCTTGGCAATGAACACAGTGTCGATCTACGAACTTTGATTCGCGAATCCGAGCCAGATCAAACCTTAAGCCTAGTAAAACAAGCTATTGTCGACGCCATGACCATAAAGCCAGAAAAACATCATTTTGACTTAAACGAGGCGCCACAGGTTTTGCGCTTTATGAATGCCACAGGCGGCTAAGCCCCGCCCTTTGCCAAAACGCGCCCAAGCGCAATGAGATACAAGCATGAGCGAAAAATTTAAGGATTTTATCCCACTAAATGTAGCGGTTCTCACCCTCAGCGATACCCGAAGTTTTGCCAACGACACCTCTGGCGATGCCCTGCAAAAAGCAGCAGAAGACGCAGGCCATAATGTCGTTGCGCGCGAGCTCATTAAAGACGACATCTTTCACATGCGCGCCGTTGTTTCACAGTGGATTTTTGATGACGACAAACAGGTCATTTTAATTACTGGCGGCACCGGTTTTACCGGCCGTGACTCAACCCCTGAAGCCTTGCGCCCGCTGTTTGAAAAGCAAGTCGAAGGTTTTGGTGAGCTGTTTCGCGCAGTCAGTTATGAAGAGATTGGCAGCTCAACCATTCAAAGCCGTGCCACTGCAGGTTTAGCTAATCGTACCATCACCTTTTGCCTACCAGGCTCTACCGGCGCCTGCCTAACTGCTTGGAATAAAATCATTGTTGAGCAGTTAGATAGCCGCCACCGCCCTTGTAACTTTGTTGGCCAGCTTATAAAAAAATAAGGCGACACAGCCATGCTTGAATTTCTTAATGCACTTGAAGCCATGCAGGCCGAAGGAAAAAAACTCGCCTCAACAAAAACCGAGCAAATTAAACTCAGTCAAGCTCTCGGGCGCGTTTTGAGCGAAGACATCCACGCCACTATTGATGTGCCACCTGCCGACAATAGCGCAATGGACGGATGGGCCTATAACAGCAAAGATATAAGCGAGGTCGGCCAAAGCCTAAGCGTTAGCCAACGAATTTGTGCAGGTGATGAGGCCCAACCATTACAACTTGGTACTGCCGCTCGCATTTTCACTGGCGCGGAAATTCCTGCTGGAGCCGATACTGTTGTTATGCAAGAAAACTGCAGCTGGCAAGACAAACAAAACGTTATAATTAACAAACTCGATCAAAGCGGTGCCAATATCCGTCGCCGTGCTCAAGACATCGCTCAAGGCAGCTGTATTCTCAAAGCAGGTCAGTTACTTGATGCTCGCCAAATCGGGTTATTAGCCTCCATTGGTATAAACAAAATCAAAGTGCAAACCCGCTTGCGCATTGCTCTTATAAGTACCGGCGACGAACTTATCCCTGCGGGTAAAGGCCCATTAAAACCTGGCCAGATCTATGACAGCAATGGCCCTATGCTCGAAGCTTATGCAAGAGAACTCGGTTGTAACATCGTTATGCGCTCTCACGCTCCAGATGATCTTCAAGCCAGCGAAACGCTCTTTAAAGAAGCCGCGGAAAAAGCAGAGCTCATTTTAAGTTGTGGCGGTGTCAGTGTTGGTGAAGAAGACCACGTAAGAACAGCATTAGAAAACCTAGGCGAGCTCGATTTCTGGAAGATACGCATTAAACCCGGCAAACCTCTGGCTTACGCACGGCTCCCCAAAAAAGATGGCGGCACTTGTGCTTTTATTGGCCTACCTGGCAATCCTGTCTCGGCCTATGTTTGCTGCCACTTATTTGCTTCGACCTTAGTCCGCGCCATGCAAACTCAGCAGCACTGTTTCCCTAAATCCCGTCAGGCGACAAGTGCTTTTAACATTAAGCAAACAGGTAAACGCCCCGAGTTTATTCGCGTGATAGAAACAGAGAAAGGTTTAGAGCGCTATAGCAACCAAAGCTCTGGGGTATTGTCTTCTGTGGCTTGGGCAGATGCCTTAGCCCTGTTACCCGAACAAACAGAAATCGAGCTGGGCCAAAGCTTAGAGATATTCCCCCTGAGTTAATGATTCGCTAACTAGTCGCATGACCACACAAAGGATGCATGCATGTTTCAATCTATACGCTTTCTTTTGGTTTTAAGCCTGACATTAAGCACCTTGCTTTTAAGCATAAACAGCTTCGCAAACAGCTCGGTCGAGTTGCTAGGAGAAAAACGACTCTGGCACAGCCTCACCTTGAGCTTTGATGGGCCTTCGGTAAGTGAAGATGACGAATACAATCCCTTCCTTAATTACCGCCTCAACGTTGAGTTTCTTCACCCTAAAACTGGTAAGAGATATTTAGTACCTGGATTTTTTGCAGCCGATGGTAACGCGGCTAATAGCTCAGCGAAACAAGGTAATAAATGGCAAGTACGGTTTAGCCCCGATGAATTAGGCCTTTGGCAGTGGCAGGCCTCATTCAGAAAAGGCCCTTACGTCGCAGTATCAGAAAAGTTCGACACCGGGCAACCTGGCGGATTTATGGATGAGTCCAATGGTCAGTTCAAAATAAAAAAGAACAACAAAAAAGAACCTGATTTCCGCTCTCAAGGTCGGCTCGAATGGGTCAACCAAAGCTACTTACGTTTTGCAGGAAGCCAAAAGTACTTTATCAAGGCAGGCCCAGACTCCCCAGAAAACTTGCTTGCCTATGCTGATTTCGACGGTAATTTCCACAGTGATGGACACGGAGATGAACTCGTAAAAACTTGGGCCGGGCATTTGCAAGACTGGAATAAGAATGATCCAAGCTGGCAGAACGGAAAGGGGCGCGCATTAATTGGGGCTTTAAACTATCTTGCCTCTAAAGGTTTAAACTCAATTAGCTTTTTGACTTTAAACATTCTAGGTGATGACAAAAACGTCTTCCCTTATATCGACTACAACACCTACGACCGCTTTGATATCAGCAAGCTAGAGCAGTGGAATATCGTCTTTAGCCACGCACAAAAAAAAGGCTTATTTCTGCACTTCAAGACTCAGGAAGTAGAAAACCAAGGCTTGCTTGATGGTGGTGGCCTCGGCATAGAACGCAAACTTTATTACCGAGAATTAATCGCACGCTTTAGTCATCACCTCGCACTTAATTGGAACATGGGGGAAGAAAACGGAGATTGGTTGCCGGAGAACATTACCGCCCCTCAAGATACCAATCAACGTCTAGCGATGGCGAAATATTTTAAGGAACACGACCCCTACCAGCACCACAGAGTAATTCATAACGGCATCTATTTTGATGACTTACGGGGCGAACAAAGCTGGTACACAGGCGCATCCATACAAACCTCACAAAGCGATTTTAGCGGTGTGCATAAACAAGCTAAAAATGTGCTTTCTTGGCCAACGAGTAACGGCCGCCAATGGGCTGTTGCGGTTGATGAGCCTGGCGATGCGGAGTTTGCTTTATTGCCAGACAGTAAAGACCCCTCCCACGATATAGCCAGAAAAAATGGCTTATGGGGAGCGTTAATGGCTGGCGCTTGGGGTAGCGAATGGTATTTTGGTTATAAAAATGAACACAGCGATTTAACAGCACAAGACTGGCGAAGCAGAGACCTTTTTTGGCAACAAGCTAAACACAGCATTGATTTCTTTGACTTATTACAACAACAAAAACTCGCCATAGAAAAAGCACGCAATCATGATGAACTAGCGCCAACAGCTTGGGTTCTCGCTCAACTTGGTGAGTTTTATATTGTTTATTTTAAAGATGGAACAAAAGATACCTCTCTTAGCATGCAATCGACATTAGGAAGCTATGAGATACACTGGTTCGACCCAATAAAAGGAGGCAGGTTTCAACAAGGCAGTGTGAAAACCATCGACATTGAAACAAAAAGGTATTATGCGTGGGAACGCATAGATAAAGAGCTTGGTCAGCCGCCCCACAGCCCAGAACAAGATTGGCTAGTGCTTATAAAAAAATAGCAAAGTAGAAGAAAAGAGCATGGATATAAAAGTAGAAGCCCTGTATTGCTACCCAGTTAAATCATGCGCAGGCATGAGTTTAGACGCTGCAACATTAACAACAACGGGCTTTGAACTCGATCGCAAGTGGATGCTGGTCAACCAACAAGGTCGCGCCCTTACTCAACGCCAGTATCCTAAACTTGCACTAATAAGCACTCAATACGACGGAAAAAGCTTGCAACTAAATTTGCCAACAGGTGAAAGTTGCGACATCAATCATAGTGACTTAGACACAGAGCTCGAAGTGGGTCTTTGGTCTGACAAAGTACTAGCTCTGGGCGCTTGCACACAAGTACAAAAATGGCTTCGGAAGTGCCTAAGCCCGCTTATAGGCCTCGATAATATCAATTTAGTTCATTTCAATCAGAAGCAACTTCGCAAGCCGGCTCAACCTGAACGTTTTGGCCTTAGCGCACGTCACTTTGCTGATGCAGCGCCTTATTTATTGGCGAATAGCGCTTCATTAAAAACACTAAACAAGGAACTTGCATCACAAGATAAGAACAACGTCGACATGCGCCGCTTTCGCCCAAACATCGTAGTCAGCGGACTTGAGGCTTTTGCCGAACACAAATACAAAAAGCTTATTTTAAGTAATGGTGCCGAGCTTGAATTAGTTGATCACTGTGAACGCTGCGTGATGATTACCGTAGATCCTGACACCGGCACTAAACACCAACAACAAGTGCCCTTTCGTGAACTAGCAAAAATAAATGCTATGCCCCACAAAAAACATGCGCCTGCTTTTGGAGTTAATGTAAAATTAGCTAACAATATTGAGAGCCTAGACCTACATATCGGGGATACTTTACAAGCTCAAAGATAAGCACTTTTACATCCTAGCAATTCACAAACGCTTCACATATTTTCGACATTTTCATCACACCACACACCTTATCCTTAACTTGCTTTTCAACAGGATGAGGTCTGCACATGTTTTACAACAAGATAAAAGCTTTTGGGCTTGTAAGTTTCTTCAGTCCGGTTTTCTTAGGCGCTTGTGGCGGTGACAACAAGCCTAAAATGACGTCGATACCGCCAACGATTGAGATTGAATCGGGTATAGAGGTTCTATTTGAAGAAAACCTTCGTATACCTATGCGCGATGGCACGTCTCTTTCAGCCAATGTCTTTCGCCCAACTAAAGATGGCCCATACCCCGTTTTAATGGCCATGACACCATATAACAAAGACGACCTACCCGTAGAATACGAGGCCATACAAGGCAATATTCAGGTATCGGATTACGCCAGCTTTGAAACATTAGATCCAGGTTACTGGGTTCCTCAAGGTTACGCCGTTGTCACCATTGACACACGAGGTAGTAACTTATCTGAAGGTAATTTAAGCCTGTTAAGCCAACAGGAAGCGCAGGACTATTACGATGCGATTGAATGGTTTTCAAAGCGACCGTGGAGCAATGGCAAAGTGGGTCTTGCTGGTGTTTCATATATGGCTTTAAACCAATGGCAGGTGGCATCTCTCGCACCTCCTAGTTTAGCCGCTATCATGCCGTGGGAGGGGTTTACTGACGTTTATCGAGACTTAGCTTACCACGGTGGAATTCCTAATAGAGCATTCCTTGATGGCTGGTGGCAATTTAGAATCTTAGATAACAAGAACCAAAGCAGCAACGACCCCGCCCTTCCTGAGCGTGTAAGGGAAAACCCACTTTTAAATGAATTTTATCAAAACTTAGGAGCTCAAAATTTAAGCTCAGTAAGGATTCCCGCATATATAACAGCTAGCTGGCCTGATCACGGCTTACATACACGAGGAACCCTACTAGGCTACGAAGGCATTAGCTCAGAACATAAATGGTTAGAAATTCATGGGCGAAAAAAGTGGGAATGGTTTTACAGTTTAGCCAGCCAAGCAAGACAGCAACAGTTTTTTGATTATTTTCTAAAGGGCTCCAATAACGGCATGCTTGAAGTCCCCCGTGTACAGTATGAACTGCGTAGCGCCTACTATGAAGGCGAGACTAAAACCTCTGATACATGGCCCTTAGAAAACACACTTGAGCAACAACTCTACTTAGATTTTAATAGTTTAGAGCTGCAACAAGCGCCCGTTAATACAGCGTCAGAAGACTTTTATTACATTACTGGTGATGAAAACTTCCAGGGAGATAAACAAAGCGTCAAACTCAAATACACCTTTAATCACGATACTGAAATTACAGGCTCAATGAGCTTAAACTTATGGATTTCTATTCAGGGAAATACAGATACTGATCTATTTATTGGTATACAAAAAGAAAACGAAAACAATGAACAGATACATATCTATGGTAACGATATAGAAAAGGGGCAAGTCGCAAACGGCTGGTTGCGAGCATCACATCGAGAACTTGATACAGAACTATCATTACCAACCCGTCCATGGCACAAACATCAAAAACAACTAGCGATAGACGAAAATGAAGTCATCCCTGTGAATATTGAAATCCACCCCTCTTCAACGCTCTTTCGAGCTGGCGAGCAACTAGTGATAATCATACAAGGTTCTGATATCGAAGAAAGCGGCATTTATCACGACTCTATTAAAGGCGGTAGAGTAACGCTATACAGCGATCCAGACCACCCTTCTCAGCTTGTCTACAATAGCGTGATACCTAATTGACAACAACGCCAGATAGATCCGTTAAAATTGAAATCTAAGCACAGAATTAAAGCCTGCCATTTAACACTGTTTAAGTGTTAACCTGCTACTCAAGCATCAATAGGTTTTCCCAGTCGCTCGTACACACGAGCGGCTATTTTTTATTTCTGAGTAATATAAACCTAAGGACTCGTTCTTCTTTATGACCCTAAAACATAAAATAAGAGCCTACTTACTCATTTTTTCATTTAGCATTGCGCTAAGCTATTCACTTTTTTTGCTATTTATAAGCTACCGTGGTGAAGATGCTATTTATAACCAACTGCTAACTTTAGCGTGGCAGAAACGACAAAGTCAAAATACCTTAATTCACTGCCCTTGCTACAACGGACTTGTCACTATAGACAGGCAGCCACAAAAGGATTGGCCAATTGATTTAGATGAGGGCTTTTATGAGTTTGACCACATACACCTACTACACACACAAGATCAAGGCCAACACTGGTATCTCTCCATCAAGTCCAGTGACAGCCCTTTAGACTTAAGAGAGACAGAACTGCTAACCCTAATATGGGCTCTATTACTAATTACTTTAGTCGCAAGCCTCATCTTAAGCCATGCATTAAACTCGCTTATTATCAAGCCTATTCGTAGGCTGGTAAGGCGCTTATTGAAATCTAGCATAACCGCTCATCAAACACAGGAACCACAACACACAGAAATTGAGTATCTTGAGCACCTCTTCTCGGAAAACTTAAGTCGCCTTGAGGAGTTTTTAAAAAGAGAACAGCAGTTTACTCGTACGGTAAGCCATGAACTTAGAACCCCCATCAGCATAATGAAAACCTCACTCACGCTAATGGATGTTTATACACCACAGCATCAGCTAATCGCCTTAAAAGAAAAGATGCAACGATCAGTCATAAAAATGGAAGAGCTAACTGATATCTTTCTTGAACTCAGCAGAGAAGAAAATTTAAGAACACATAAAAAACCGATCGATATCACAACCGTAATTAAAGAAGTTTGTGAAGCACTTGGAGAAAGTACACAGTGGTCTATTAAGGAGCAATCGGTATGCCGAAAAACGGTATCAGCAAGGCTAATTTATAGTCTATTTGAAAACATCATACGTAACATCAACATACACAGTAAAGGTAGTGCTTATGTGTCTATATCCGCTAAAAGATTATACTTTGTTAACCAAGTTAGGGACAACAGTAAACCTCATGGCTCAGGTATAGGGTTAACCATTATTGATAAAATATGTAAAGTATTAAAGTGGGATCTATTAATTCACCATACTGCATACCGTTTTCTTGTTAAAATTGAGTTTAACGATGAGTAATAAAATACGTATACTTTTAGTAGAAGATAACATAGATCTAGCAGAAAATATTTCTATTTTCATGCAAACCTGCCTACACGAAATAGATCATGTAAGCTCTGCATTACAGGCAATAGATCTCATTAAAACATTCCGCTACGACGTACTACTTCTTGATGTAATGCTGCCTGGTATGGATGGTTTTACTTTGGCAAGAACCTTAAGAAATAAATTCAACTGCTCTAGCCCAATCTTATTCTTAACTGCACGTGACTCAATGTCGGATAAAGTAGAGGGCTATAGCAGTGGTGCTGACGATTATTTAGTCAAACCTTTTGATCTTCAAGAGCTCGAACTAAAAATAAATGCCATTGTAAATCGTGCAAACGGCGTATTGAATGAACATTTAATATTAGAAAAACTTCACTTACAACCTCAAAGTAGAAGAGCCTTTTTTGATACTCAAGAACTTACATTAACGCAAATGGGCTTTTGTATATTACATACCCTGGTTCTTGCTCACCCTAAAATAGTGAGTAGAGCTGAGTTAGAAGAAACCATTTGGCAAGGGAATCCACCAGAGAGCGACAGTATTCGAAGTCATATCTACATATTGCGGCAAGCCTTAAAAACAGTACACAACGACAGCATTATTGAAACCATACACGGCTTAGGCTTTCGCTTAAATGCAAATAACATTAGCTAAAAAATGATAGGAGGCTATAACACGGGATAAGAACAGCACTAAGTAAGTGGAAAGCATCAATTCTTAAGCCTATCAACAACAAAATCACCTCACTATGACAACTGCGTAAGCTCAAAAACAGCTAGAAGCTGGTGAAACGCGCCAATCACAGAACAACGCTCTCGTTTTTCATGCGATAAATAAGCTATTGGGCATCAATGGCAGTATTTAATATAATCCCCCCTACTTTGACTCCTACCGCCAATTCTCTATTTCAGGAACCCCAGCATGCTTAAAATAGGCACACCGTATTCCAGTACAGCTACCAAGGTCTTATTGTTAGGCGCCGGAGAGCTGGCTAAAGAAGTGGTTATTGAATGTAAACGACTTGGCGCCGAGGTCATTGCCTGTGATCGCTATGCAAATGCTCCCGCCATGCAGCTTGCAGACAGGTCCTATGCCTTTTCTATGCTCGATGAAAAGGCCCTGCAAGAAGTCATTGAGAAAGAAAAACCCGACTTTGTGGTACCTGAAATTGAGGCAATTGCCACCGACCTACTGGTGAAACTTGAAGCGGAAGGTTTAAACGTGGTGCCAACCGCGCGCGCGGCTCAGTTGACGATGAATCGTGAAGGCATTCGCTGCTTAGCCGCTGAAGAGCTGGGCCTGCCAACCTCCACGTACAAGTTCTGTAGCGAATTGGAAGAGTTTAAAACTGCAGTGATGGAGATCGGCTTACCCTGTCTTACCAAACCTATTATGAGCTCATCTGGCAAGGGCCAAAGCCTACTGAAATCTGAGGCCGATATTGAACCGGCTTGGAAGTACGCTCAAGAAGGCGGCCGCGCTGGCGGTGGCCGAGTCATTGTTGAGGGTTTTGTTGATTTCGATTTTGAAATCACCCTGCTGACTGTCCGCCATGCGGGCGGCACCTCTTTCTGCGCACCGATCGGCCACAGACAAGAAGACGGCGACTATCAAGAGAGTTGGCAGCCCCAACAAATGCCAGCATTGGCACTTGAACGCAGTGAAGCAGTCGCCAAAAAGGTAACTGACGCGTTAGGTGGTTACGGTATTTTTGGTGTTGAGTTATTTATTAAAGGTGAAGAGGTCATTTTTAGTGAAGTCTCACCACGCCCTCACGATACCGGTATGGTGACCTTAATCAGCCAAAACCTCAGTGAGTTTGCTCTACACGCTCGCGCCTTTATGGGTTTGCCTATTCCCAATATTCGCCAATACGGCCCAGCCGCATCACGTGTATTGTTGGTTGAAGGTGAAGGGAAAGACATTGAATACAGCAATTTAGATCAAGCACTGGCGTTAGCCGATACCGACTTCCGACTTTTTGGCAAACCAGAAGTCAGCGGTAAGCGCCGAATGGGTGTGGCATTAGCACTAGGCGAAAGCATTGATGAAGCCAAAGAAAAAGCCGTGCATAGTTCGGCCGCAGTTAAGGTAACGATCAAATAAGAGATGGCCACGTGGTAAGAGCGTTAACTTCTGGCTCTTACCGCGTTATTTACCTAGATCATTTACAAGGCTATGTAACATTTAAGTGAGTTACTTAAGCACTTAAATTAATCTCGTCAAAAGAGGCCTTTATTTAAAGGCTCAGCTCAGACTTTTCGAAATAAGGTTTAAGCCCTGTCAATATGCTCCTAGCCAGCCTAATTAGATTAGGCACAAACAAAAGTGATTTATTGAATGGAGTGAAGCCCAATGCGATTACCTTCTGAATCAATAAAATGCCCGATATAGCCAATTTCATCACCCAGATGCGTTTTCGGAATTAAAACCTTACCGCCGGCTGCTTCAACCTTAGATAAGGCGACACCTAAGTCATCCCCTCCGTTTAAATAAACAATACTGCCATCACTAGATGGCTTCAGCTCCATACCGCAGATAAGTGCTCCTGATACAGAAGACTTATCATCATGAGGAAATAAGCCTAGCATTATCTCATCCATCGCTTGCTCACAAATGTCTATGCTCAGCACCTGTTCGTAAAAGCGTATAGCTCGAGTTAAATCAGTTACTGGGATTTCAAACCAAACGGCTTGGTGGTACGTATTATTTTCCATGGTAATTTCTCCATTTATGAATGACTCCGGCAAGGCCGCCGGAGAAAGATGGAGAGTTTAAAATAGAGCTACTGACACCCTATTGTCAGTAGTGTTTTATTTGAAGAATAAGGGCGGGAAAAGTGAGTTCCTTATTGGATTATTCGGATGTATGAGAATAGGTAAAGGCTAGAGCTTTAATAAAATTGCTGGTGCACTTTCACATTGAAGCTGGCGTATAGCAACGTGAGATGAGTTATTACTCGGCAGTTGATCGGCTACTAATTCTAATAGTGAAGTGCGTTATCCTTCCAAAAAATAAAAGATAAAAAAACATCCACCGACCACTTATCCATAAATTATTGCCACACGCGCCGGAAGCACATAAAACATCAAAGTTATAGCGTTCTCATAAACTTACTTTCGAAACGACTACTCGCCAAGCAAGGCCTTACAGTTGCAGACACATGAAACCTGCTTTTGAGAAAAATCAGCAACAAGACTTTTTACCGAGCGACTGCGGCCGACCAAACCTTTAAAGCGGCTCTCAAATTCTGTCGCAATGCAAAGCCAGCGTTTGGCATCGATATTCAAACGTTCAAGGATGGGAGGTAGCCCTTCGGCTATAAGCCCCCTTTTTTTAGGTCTTAACTGCCTACCAGTCCAATCAAGCAGCTCAGAATAATCGCTCAAACGCCAAGGTAGGCCCTTGGGTATGTTAAGTCTTGGATTGCCTACAAACGGTAGTAAATCGGAAGTTTGTTGGCGGCGCTGATTTGGAGCTCTGGATTTTTTAGCTTTTTTGATGCGACGCCTGATGCTGGTATGCTCCGATGCCTCTGGAGTTTGAGCCATTTTTACTCTCACCGGGTTTAAATCAACATAAGCCAAGCACGCAGCTAATGCGACATCATCCAATAAAGCTTGGCTTTTATAGCGCCCTTCCCAAAATCGCCCTGTGCACTGATCTTCTGCATTGGCTTCACGGGCAATACCCTCATTAATTAACTGCATAAAGAGGCTGATGCTATAAAGGCGCTCGCGCCAATTCGCAATAATATCGCTAAGAACTTTCGCCTCCGCCTTATCTAACAACTCATCTCGAATAAAACGCTGGCTTAATAAATTGCCCTTGTATAAACGATGCCAACGCTCAACAACGTCTTTGTCACTCCAGTTAAGCGCCTGATCACGATCAACCCTGACCACCACGTGATAGTGGTTCGACATCACCGCATAAGCACAAACATCAATGGCAAAGACCTTGGCGAGCATAAGAATACGCTCCTCGACCCACAAACGCCGGTGCTCATAATCACAACCTGTTAGTTGATCTTTGCCACACAAAAACGCCCTACGTACACAACGGCTAACGCAGTGATAGTAAGGCGTGGCATCTAAACATATCTGTTGTTCGCGGGCTTTGGTCATCGAACCAACCTTTAGTAAGCAAGTTAACTAAAGGCTAGAACGAAATAAAGAAACTACAAACTTAGTGGGTGTCCTTATTATTCTAACTAAAGGCTAGAACGAAATAAAGAAACTGTAAACTTAGTGGGTGTCCCTTTTATTCCATTTTCCAACATAAACTATTAGAAACATCATTAAATACTTTATAGACATGCAACCTATGCTGAGAGTTCTTTACCCCAGAAACCTCTAGAATACCAAACACGGTTGAAAAGCTATTTAGACAATCACTTAAATCTGTCTCATTAACCCCTGCCAGCTTTATTGAACTAGAAAAATCTCTATACTTAGCAGAATCTTCCGTAAGAAAAAGCATCACATTCCCTGTTGGAGAAGAGACATAACCTTTCACCTCTACTTTCTGACCATCAAGTTCGTTATAGTTAATAAGGATGGACACAAAAGAAAGAGGGGTGATTTCTGACTTACTTTCACACCCCAACAATACGTATGTGATTGTTATAAAAAGCATAACTCTTAAAAAATTACTCATTTGAACTCCACAGGCATCACAGCCCCATCAGGCTCCCAAACTGTAACCCCTCGACCACCAATCTTAGTAGTAAACACGGGAACTTCTTCACGCGCAGCTAACCAACTCCAGTTTTTAGGGGTAGAATATTTTGATTCCGTTACAACCAATGCCTGAGCATTTTCTATAGTTGCTCTAGTATCATAACTTCCACCAAAGAAATTAATTTTAGTACTAATGCTCCTAACCTCATATCCTTCTGGGATATCTGTTTGAGTCGAGGACATTTTATACAATCCTCCTCTCTTTTCATTTTTAATGACTATACCATTCGTTTCACCATCAAACGTAGCAACAGCTTCAGTTCTACCAATTGCATACGATACAGATCTCTTTAAACGATCACTAGTAAATTTATAAACATCCCCACTCTCCTGATTAAAAAAGTGCGCATATGCTGCCGTCTTAGCACCATTCGCAAACTTTCCACCCGTAGCCTGACTCACTGTGCCGCCCACGGCAGAAGCAATAGCGGTTCGCCCTAAAATACTGCTAAAACCTTCGCCGCCAACCTTACTAATCACATTAGAGCTCATAAACTTAGTAAACACACCAACCATCATGCCAGTTCTAAACTCACCACCTTGAAGCTCTGATAAAACCCCTCCGCCTACACCATGAGCTGCAATATGACCTAAAGAACCTGTTTGCCCTAGCTGATTAAACGCCCCACCAATACCACCAAATAAGGCTCCGGTTGCCGCACCTTTAAAGCCAGCCCTTAATGCATCAGCCGAATTCGCTCCCGATAAGGCTGCCATTGATACCCCACTCACAAAACCTCCTGCGGCACCAGCAACCATTCCAGCAATAAAACCACCTTTAAGAGCCCCCATGCTAACGGCCCAAGCCCCTGCAGCTCCAGCAGTCACAACAGTCAGATAAGCAACCACAATTACCGTCGCAACTGTCTTCACCTCATCCTTCGCCGCATGCCAGCGATCACTCACCCAGTTAAAGCCACTCGGATCAATAGCGTTTAACGGATTATTCATGACATAACTATAACGGTTCAAAGACCCCGCCAAGGTCGGCGCTTGCACAAAAGGGTCGGCCTGCATAAACCTAGCTAACTTGGCATCATAGGTACGACCATTCATGTGAATAATGCCCACTTCATCGAGCATTTCATGACCAGTAAAACCGCGATTACTAATAGGTTCAGCTCGAGTGATATAACTGCGTTCAACATCATTTTGAAGCATGCGCTGCCATGTCATAGTGTCACGTCGAGCTCCCCACGAATCAAAAGACATGGTTTGTAGCAATGAACCAAATTCATCTAAAATTGCTGTAGTTGAGCCGAGGTGATCTTTGATCAAATAGACAAGGCGACTGCCCTGATAAGCTTGACCATTGTAGTCCATGGTAATTAAGACGCCGCCGGGCAATGAGCGCTTCCACTGACGCAAACCACCTTCACGATATATTTTTTCCACTGAGCCAAGGTAAACAGTGGTCGTTAAATTATTATCGGCATCTATATCTACGCGACGATAACGTCGATTAGAAGAATCGTAATCAAAGTGCGTTTCATGTCCGTTTTTAGATACAGACGCGACTTTACCTGCAAGAGTGTATCCAAGATCCCTACCATCACCGGAGGTCATGCGGCCATTTTGATCGTAGCTATAACTGGTAACCTGCCCGTTCTTGGTGACACTACAAACAGCATGAACTCCAGCGTTACAACCGGAATAACTATAGTCTCCTACATCACTTTTGTAGCTAATATTACCCAACCCACTCGGGTCATAAGATAAATTCTGCTGATTGTTAACGCTATACTCACCGATTACCCCGCGGTAACTTGAACTAGTTAGCTGGTTAATATCATCGTAAGCATAGCTTTCTTCGATGTCGCGATATAACCCATCAAACTCAAGCCCCTTGTCATATCGTTTAAGGAGGTTGCCTACGGCATCCCAACGCATTTCCATATCTTGCACGGTAATAGGTGCAAGCCCTGCATCAGTATTCATAAAACGAATTCGACCAGAAGAACCGTCGTACTCTCTGCTTAAGCTAACATTATGCCCAAGCGTTGACTGCGTAACCTGCCCTCGAACATTAACGGCATGCACTTCATAATAAACTTCAGAGCCATCTAGATTCGTTGTTTTATAAAGATAACCGTATTCATTGTAATGATTAAGCACAGCACCATGACTGTAATCTCGGCCTTGACGAGCTGCATCGTAACTTACTTTCACTCGACCTAACTCATCATAAAGAGTTTTACTATAATGGGTCTCTGCCGCGACATCAGTACTTGCTGGTATAAAAGTAGATACCTCGCTACTTCGCCCTAAAGAGTCGTAACTGTAATCACGTTGAAAACCATCACTTTTACTTTCATAAGCTAGCTTACCAAGACCGTTTGCTTTTAGGTCGTAAGTAAAATAATTAGCACTGTTCGCATTATTTAAACTGTTATTACACGTTCCAGAGTGGAAGTAATAACTTGCCGTTTTACGTCCTAAGATGTCATATGTATTTCTAAGAACCTGCCCCTCTGCATCTACCTGACAAATGAGATCGCCAAACGTGTTATACGTATAGCTCCAATCACCTGTATCTGGGTCCGACATTGATGTTTTGTTTCCAAACTCATCATAAAAAATAATGGTTTCAATACTACTATCAGGGTGTTTAATTTTATGTAGCTTGCCACTGGCTAAATATTCGTAGCTGACTGTACTACCGTCCTCATCTCTGACCCAAACGAGGTCTCCTAAACCGTTTTTACGCTCTTCACGACGCTGTCCAAGAGGGTTGATA
Organism: Agaribacterium sp. ZY112; assembly: GCF_041346925.1. Classification (NCBI taxonomy): domain Bacteria; kingdom Pseudomonadati; phylum Pseudomonadota; class Gammaproteobacteria; order Cellvibrionales; family Cellvibrionaceae; genus Agaribacterium; species Agaribacterium sp. ZY112. Next base: position 3,295,139 of record NZ_CP166840.1, read on the forward strand.
TAGGTAGTAGTAAAACCGCTGTAGACAGTAGATACCGTTGCCGCGACACCCAGCTCACCACCGTCTTCACCAACATCACTATATGGCAACTCAACATGAAGAGGTCGACCGAATGCGTCGTAATCTGTTGTTTCTGTCCAATACTTCTCGTCATTAAAACCGGAACGAAAAGGCTCACTAACCTTATATGCACGTCCCTGTTTATCGTACCGCGTTACTACTGTAGATCTAACTACGCTATAGTTGTTTTTAGCGCTTGTGATTACTCGGCCCAATGCATCAAAGCATTTTCTAGAGCGGGCCCCTGACGCATCAGTTATTACTTGGCCGTACCCAACGCAGCTAGAAGTTTCCAAGCTGGTTTCTGTTAGTACCCAAGCGCCTGTACTGTCCGCCTCATAATATTTAATGCCTAAATCTGTGTATGCCGCTGTTGCAGTAACAGCACTGCCTCCTACATAACTCGAAGAGCGTAATGCTGCACCATACTTATTACGCTGCTCCACCTCTCCGACCAAGCGAATTTCTGCATCTTGAGCCTGAGCCTCTATTTGGAATGCAGCAAAAACACCACTGTTATTCGATGCGTTGCTACCGGTAGCCCCCGAAGGAAATGCCGTATAAGTCTTTTCAGGGAAACGGCCTGACAGAGTGTATTTAGTAAAAGCACTTAAACGGAATTCTGAACTAACACTATCCGTAGTTTTGGTAAATGCCGGGTTGCCAAAGTCATCGTAATAGTGATGTGTAGTTAAAGTTCGATTATCACCAATTATTTTTTCTTCACACAACATTCCTGTTAACGATGTATTTATACTCGTATCGGCGACAGTACATCCCATTCCGTAGTACTGAAATTCGACGCGTTTGGTACTGTCATTTTGAGAGCTTGCATCTGAACGATACTTATCAACTTCCGACCAAGATAACCGGCCTAAATGCTCGTAATCTGCCAAGTAGTGGTTTTGTGTAGTAACCGAAGCCAGCGTGCTTTTTACGTGACCTATTTTAGTTGTACTCACAAGCTTAGTAACATTACCCCAAGTGTCTATTTCTGTTTCAGTCTCATCGGTTACTAATTTACTACCCGAACTACTCCCATCCCCGTCTAAATCAAAATTAGCCACAGAACTGTTAGAAACATAAACTCGAAGAGGACCTAAATCTTTGGTCGACCGATAAGAAGACGGCAGCTGAATATAGTCGTTCCCGTCTCGGCTTAACCCTGCTTGACCTTCATCAACATTATGCACCCTATACGTAAAACTACTGTCATCTATTAAACCACCTTTTAACAACTGGCTCTTTACACGACTGGGCTGACCAATAAAAGGCCAGTCCTGACGATAATCCGTGCTGGTAACAGTTTCAGTTTGTAAATTTACTTTTTCAACTTTTTTAAAGCCTAACCAACCGCGACCACCAGCCTGAACCCTCGCCTGGTGATAGACATAACGGATTTCATTCTCATTTGAATTTTGTTGATAATAAGGCGCAGTGCTTTTAATAGAAGTCACTACTGGGTAACTACCCGCAACTTCTAATATTGGCCCATGGTCAGTAATCAATGTTTTAAAAACATCACCATAACCATAACCATAATTAGAAAATGGATCGTAAAGATCGCTATAAAAACCGGCGGTATCATAATCGTGGTGGTCACCTGAAGTAGATGAACACATATTGTCAATAATTTCTTGATTGAAAATATTAGAGGCATAAAGCTGATCAACGCAACGCTGGTAGGCATCGTTAGAAACAACGTTTGCCGCTATATCTAACCTTCGATACTGTGAGCTCCTACCTAATGTATCCCATGACAACTTAGTACTTGAATAGATTTCTCCCCCACCATTAATGCTATCAAGCTGCACTAGACTTCCAATTTTGGCCTCTCCAGCACGAAAGCTTGGATAAAAATCAATGCGATTGGAGCTTGCGTCAAACACAACTAAATCTAACCATGCATCCCCATCAACATCCGAAGGTAGGTACATTTTAGACGCGTCAAAATTGCCTACACTATGAGCAAATGTAGAATAATACTGATAATTTTTAGACTGCGAATTCCACAAACTGACCTTCATTTGGTTTAAGGCATCATTACGCCAAATGATATCTAATACACCATCATCATTAAGATCAGAAAAACTTGGGGCTTGTAGCGGTTCGTCTCCTGGTATAAACGCTTCTTGTCCCGTCATTAAGCGCACGCCATCACTTCGCTTAAGTATCCATAGATTCTCAGTCGAAGACAGACCGTCCATAGGGCCATGATTGTAAATAATGTCGGTATTACCATCCGTATTCACATCGATACCCTGAACACTATTATAAAACTGCTCTAACTCGTCAAACTCATCTGAAGATGCACTCTCTAGCACACTAAATAAATCAAAATTATTTTCACTATATGTTGCTAACTGAACACGTTGGTAGTCTAAATCAGTAAGGGTCTCTCTACCGGAGTGATCTGTGCTAACCCTAAAAAGTGCTTCGAGGGTAATAACATCAACCAAACCATCTCCATTTAAATCACCAATAGGCCTTAGCTTTTTCACCTTCCAGATGCGTTCTTCGCCATTAGTTAATGTATAACGATAATCACTTCCGCTTCGAGATGGGTAATCTGACTGTTCAACAAAACCATAATAATGCGCACTTTCTATACTGCCTACACCCGCCTCAAGTTCCCACATTCTTTCAGTAGACATGGCATTAAGAAAACCATCACCATCAAAATCAGCTAAAGCGACCTCACCAGAAAACGGAAATTCGTATTGGTTTGCTACCCCACTCAAGCCCCAAGATCCAAGGTTGCTTTCATCAGGCTTTGCTAGGAATAATCTCCAATCATCTCCAGACTTGACAGCTAAATCTGTACGGCCATCTAGATTGACATCAACTGGCACCATGTTCGTTTTATCGTTACCACTGGCCGCATTGAACCTAGCAAGGTAGGTTTTTTCGCCGATACCAGAAGAAGAGGATAAGGCATAATATATTTTGTCATACGCCCCGTCCCTCTCACTCCATACAACGTCAGATATGCTATTGCCATCAATATCTAATAGAGTAAATTCTGGAGCCTGACTAACACCAGAAGCAAGAGTAATACTTGCGTTGCTTGTACTATCAACCCAGCTAGAGCTACCAGGTCCAATATTATTAATGGTTCTCCAGTCAAAGGTTTTACGCGCATTAGCTTGTGTACATGAAGAGATGTTCGAGGCTGATTCGCAAATAGCGTCAATCCAAGCTCCGTCATAGGAAAAAGAATATTCTCTTAATAGCCGCGTAGAACCCATGTCCATACTCTGATTTACGGGGGCGGCATAACTACTAATTTTATAAATAACTTTCGTATATTCAATACTTCGCCCTGCAACATAGCTTTTTCTGTAAGCGTGTCGATTTTCCTGAGCATCGAACTCAATATAAGCTCCCGAGGCTACTGTCCCGCCTAAGTCACTAGAACCACCAGAATTACGATTGCCATAAGCGTAAATAACCCCTTGAATGCGAAAATTTTTAGCATTGGAATCATCGGTATAAACATAGTCAATCGCATTACCTACACTATCCTTAAAGGTACTAAGATGCCAACTCAGCACGTCTGGCGCAGTACCGCTGCTAGTTAAAGGACGTAACTCAGAAGGATGGCTTCCAGTACCACCAAACTTCGATACAGAACCGTCTTTAGCCCTAAGCTCAAAATAATCTGGATGCCCTGAACTGCCTCCTATCGCAGTAATTGTTACATAAGAGTCTATTTCAGTTTTATATACACTACCTGGAGTACCATAATTACCACTAACTACCAGTAAACGCTGACCATTAAAGCAAAATCTATCGGAGCTCCCCCATGTAATGGGTTTGAACTGACCATCGGTTAATGCCGTTTGACGACAACGAGAAATTGATGACAATCCACTAATGTTAGCCCCCCTGCCTAACATTCCAGCACCACCAGAAGACGCCATAGCAATACTTAGTTCAGGAGCCACACCCGCAGTGCCTGGAGCAACTAAAATTGGGTAGTTATATGAAACGCCACCACTTGGTGTTATATCTAGCGCGTCAGATGCTCGGTAACTCTCGTCTATATGAGACATGCTTGCCAATGACGGCGCCGGTGATAACTCTGGTGATAGTGTTGAAAAAGTCGGATCGATTGGACTATTGGAGTTGAAAGAAACGGATGTGCTAACAGTGTCACTCCATTGCGAGCAAATGTTTTGAGTTTGGCACGCGCGCAAACGATAGGAATATGATGCGCTGTTAGAGACTTTAAGGTCTACCTTGTCTAAATCACCCGTAATACGTTGTACAAAACTCCAAGCCCCTGAATTCTTTGATTGATCAAGCTCATAATATTCTGCCCCCTGAGAACGTGTCCAATGAAGGGGCACCGTGTTTGTAGTAACCGAAGATGGAGCTGCAAGTGTAGGTGTTAGCAATGGTAATGGTTTAACTTCTAGGTCAAAAGAGCCTGTTACCGTATATACTAAGCCACGTACTTTTACATTAATTCTAGCTGAACCAACAGTGTATTTATGAGGGCTTATAAACAAAACTTTTTTACCGTCAACAACCCCAGATGAGAAACCACCCCTAGGTATTAACTGCTCACTCATACCATCAACAGATGCCTCTATATGTAAATCCTCTACAGGAGTAGTTCCAGCAACAATATCAAGCACAACTGGCGCTTTCACACTATTTCTTGCAATTGTCTGGGGCCCAATTTGATTAAGGACAGGGGGAGCCCCTTCAAATATTTCGAATGTGAATGTTTGCGTACTTGCTTCGTTTACACCATCAGACACACTAACGGTCAATGTACTTACCCCAACATCACCTAAAGTCAGAAGACGCCAGTTATCCCCTTCAGCTTCAGGGGGTTGTACACCAATACGTACAACAGAAGGGTTGCTGCTCGTTAATGTAAAATCTAAGTCTTCGACAGGCGTTTCTTCATCGTGAAACTCGAATGTCATACCTAAGTACCCATAACCGGCTCCATGCTGGTGTCGCACAGGAGCAATAGGCTCGACATGCGGAGCATCATTTCCTTCACGAATAGTAATTTCGAGATCTTTTGTACTACTAAAGCCCTTTGGGTTTCTTGCAACAATCGTTGCATCAATAAGGCCCGAAGCATTTTTACTTGGGGTAACCTTTAATAAAAAAACACCACCAAAAGGTGATTTTTCAAATTCGTAAGCACTTATTAAGTTGGATGTCTCATCTGAGACAAGCAACGAAAGATCCAAGTTTTCAGGACCGTACTTATCTTCTATAGTTAAATGAATATTTCCACTATTATTTTCTTCAAGTGGTATATTTCCGTTAATTGTAATCGATGGTTCATTCGGTAGCGCTGTTACTGTTACGTTCAGCGTCGATATACTTTTTGCCCCATTCTCATCAGATACAGCAATCTCAATCTCCGCGACACCCACTTCATCTACTAAAGAAAAAAATTCAACGTAACGATTAGAGCCGCTACCGCCGAGTACAACATTACCTAGTTGAGCTACAGTACTTATTGCCTTGTAATCTACGGAAAGACTGTCTGCAGGTGTTTGAGTATCACTAACTGTAAAATTAATTCTGCCGGTAGCTTTACCCTCCCCAATATTGACAGGCGAAAAAGAGCTAATGGTAGGGGCCTGATTAGGCTGAGCGACTACAACTCTAGCTATATCACTGTAATTAGTGACTGGTGGCCAACTCGATGTATTGTATCCTTGACTTCGATATTCGTAGATACCGTCTGGCTTATTTACAGCACCATACGGATTACTACCACCTTGTGACATAGTAGAAACACTAGTCCAAGTACCGCCGTTAAAACGCTCGTACAAAACAGGGTTAATAACCCGATCATCCCAAGAGACCGTATAATTACCATCGGCATCATTTGGTGGCGCAACTGGTTTGTTTGGAGGTGTTTGTTTTGGTGGAGTGAAGGAAAGAGCATTTACCGAAATAAACGTCAGCAATAAAAATGAAAGTATCGAAAGTAAGCTACGACGCATAAAAGAACCCAAGTATTTTTTTGTACTGCAAGAGAATGCCATACAATGTAGTTATATTTTTTAAAAGCAGGCGCATTCATTATTTAAATATTGCGACGTTTTACTGAGCATGCGACACACTGTCAATCATTAAGATCAAAACAAGTGAAAAACATTAAAGTTTGTCATTTGTTTCATCCAAAAATAAAAAAATGTAAATACATTCAAGCCCAAGAAAAGATTTAAAACTTGCTCAATAAGCAATTGAGTGTAAAGAGGAGGTACAAAAATAAAAAAGACAGCTACAGACTCCGCAAGAAGCAGACAAACGCTCCTTTTCTAGACTTTAGTGTGAGATGAAATATCTATCGCCAACTTATAATAATCTCGCGAGAGTCTAGATCAGGCCGTTTTATTTATATAACAAACGGCAATTCACTTTAAAACGTGCCTAAAACAAAGCCCTAATCTCTTCCATCTGCCTTTGCAAAATCAAACTTCGCTTATGGCTCACAACTGGGCTTTCAAAGTCATTATCAACAGCGCCATTTAATACAAGTTGGCTAAAGTGTTGTATTTCGTAGTCATACCCCAAGCTTGAGCGACCATCGTCAAACGATTCGAGTCGTTTGTCTTCGTTATATAAATGCACTTGTGATGCGGCAAAAAAGTTAGGGATAACAATGCGGCCTTTATCGCCAACAATAAAGGCTGCATTTTCTAACCAGCACTGAAAAGAAGAAGCCAGACTTAATTTAATATCGCCTGAACTGGCGGTAATGATGACATCATCATCCACCCCATTTTCGGCTAGGTTTGCACAAACCTGGAGGCCGCTTAGCTCTTGCTCACTAAAAAATAGCGCCAGTGCTAAAGGGTAAATACCAACATCCAATAAAGAGCCTCCGGCCAGTGCCGCATCGTATTCTCGGCTGTTTGGCTCGTAGGGGGCGAGATAACCAAAGTCGGCTTTGATGTGTTTAATCTGGCCTATCTTGCCCTCGTCTACCCAGCGTTTAGCTTGACGCAGCGCAGGTAAGAAATAAGTCCACATCGCTTCCATCAACAAAACACCTTGAGCCTTAGCCACAGCGGCAAGCTCACTGAACTCGTCACTGCTAACGCATATGGGTTTCTCACAAAGAACATGTTTACCAGCCAGCATTGCGGCTTTTGCTTGTTCAAAGTGGAAGCTATGTGGCGTGGCTATATAGATGGCATCAATCGTTTGATCGTTAAAGAGTTCCGCGTAAGAGCCATAAGCTGTGCCAATAGCGTGTGCATCGGCAAACTCTTGAGCGCGTTTAAGATCTCTCGCCGCCACAGCTAGTAGCTTGGCATTACTTACGTACTGAATGTCCTGTGCAAATTGCTTGGCAATGCGCCCTGCCCCAACAATGCCCCAAGTAAGATGTGTCATATCTGCTTCGTTATCATTATGTGTTTTGGCAACACACTATCATTATCTGTTTCCACACACTACATCACCGGCTTCTAAGTGCTCAATACCGACGTATCCTATAGATACACAAGCTAGGCAACGTGCATTGGCAAAACGTCGATCGGGGCGCAGAGGCAAAGTGCTTTTTTAGCTGCTATTAAGCTCTGGCTTCGCTAAAATGTACGACATTAAAGGGCCGTACACGATTCCCGTGCAAGACTCGCCCAGCAGATAAAGCAAGAGCGCCAATGATTCCCAAGTTAGATCAGCTATCACCTGTCGATAGCCTTTACCAAACCTTTCTCGACCGCTTACGCAGCACAGCCTTTAAGGGCGATCTCAGTGCTGACTACGGCCATCGCACGGCACTTGCTACGGATAATTCCATCTATCAAATTTTGCCTCAAGCGGCTGTCTACCCTAAAAGCATTGACGATCTGATCTGCTTGGCACAACTTGCCGCTGAACCTGAGTTTGCCACCATTGTATTAACTGCACGCGGGGGCGGCACGGGCACCAACGGGCAAAGCTTAAGTGACGGTATTGTGGTGGATATCAGCCGCCATATGAATCAGGTGTTGGAAGTCAATCAAGAAGAGCGCTGGGTGCGTGTGCAAACCGGTGTGGTCAAAGACCAGCTCAACGCCGCACTGAAACCCTACGGTTTGTTTTTTGCGCCCGAGCTAAGTACCAGCAATCGCGCCACCATTGGAGGCATGATCAATACCGATGCCTCAGGCCAAGGCTCTTGCCTATATGGTAAAACACGTGATCACGTGCTTGAGCTCCATACGGTGTTGCTTGGCGGTGAGGTCTTACACAGTCACAGCCTAGATGAACAGCATTTACAAAGCGCTAGCCAAAATGACAGTAAAAGCGCAGAAATCCACCGTATTTGTGACAGTATCTGGAAAGAACACAAAGAGCGCATTCAAGCGAGCTTTCCTAAATTAAACCGCTGCCTAACCGGTTATGACCTCGCCCATATTCGCGACGAGAAAGATCAGCTCAATCTCAATAACATACTATGCGGCAGTGAAGGTACGCTTGGTTTTATTGCCGAAGCCAAACTAAATGTTCTGCCTATCCCCAAATGTTCTGCACTGATTATTGTTAAATACAGTGATTTTGAAGCCTCTCTGCGCGATGCCCCTGAGCTTATGAAGGCTGGGCCAACCAGTATAGAGACCATCGATTCAAAGGTCTTAAATCTGGCGATGCAAGACATTAGCTGGACAGAAGTGGAAGAATTTTTTGAGGGTGACACCACTGCACCTGTGCAAGGTATCAACCTAGTTGAATACACCGCCGACAGTGACGACGAACTCAAAGAAAAAATGCAGCAGCTCATTGAGCAGCTTAAAAACAATCAACTGAGTCGCCCTATTGGTTATTCCATGGCCATGGGGGGCAATGCGGTGTCTCGTATTTGGGGCATGCGTAAACGCGCCGTAGGTCTACTTGGCAATGCTAAAGGTGAGGCTCGCCCTATTCCTTTTGTTGAAGATACCGCCGTGCCGCCAGAACATTTAGCTGATTTTATTATGGAGTTCCGCGCTGTACTCGATCGCCATCAATTAAGTTACGGTATGTTTGGCCATGTTGACGCCGGTGTGCTTCACGTACGCCCTGCTCTGGATATGAAAAACCCAGAGCACGAAACCATGGCTTGGCAGATCAGTGATGAGGTCGCTAAGCTTTGCCAAAAATACGGTGGCCTACTTTGGGGAGAACACGGCAAAGGCTTGCGTTCGGCTTACGCTCCCGATTTTTTTGGGCCTTTATATGCGCAGCTACAGCGTATTAAAGCCGCGTTCGATCAACACAATCAGTTAAACCCGGGAAAAATCGCCACACCCGATGCCAATAGCCAGTTAATTGGTATTTCAGAGCCTGTGACCCGAGGCCAGTTAGACCGCGAAATCAATAGCGATGATTGGCAGCAGTTTAATAGCGCCGTGTACTGTAACGGCAACGGTGCGTGTTATAACTGGAATTTTTACGATGCGATGTGCCCATCTTACAAAGCCACGCGTTTGCGTACTGACAGCCCCAAAGGCCGAGCCAGTCTTATTCGTGAATGGATGCGTTTGATCAGTGTGCAAGGTCAAAGCACTGCAGCCATTAGCAAGCAGTCCTTTGTCTCATCGCTGAGTCAGCTGCCTAAAAAAATCGCCAACAGCTTTGCTAAAAAGCGCGGTGCTTACGATTTCAGTCATGAAGTGTACGCCAGTATGTCGACCTGTTTATCGTGTAAAACCTGTAAGGGTCAGTGCCCTATTAAAGTCGATGTACCGGATTTCAGAAGTAAGTTTTTATCTCTGTATCACACGCGCTATTTGCGCCCGTTAAAAGATTACTTGGTGGCCAGCCTTGAGTATTTATTGCCACCCATGTCAAAAGTACCCGCGCTCTACAACCTTGTTATGGGCAATAGCTTGGTCAAAGCCTTGCTTAAACACGGTGTCGGTTTTGTTGATGGGCCCATGTTAAGTCGCTGCCCGCTTGCAGAAAAAGAATTGCCAGTGGCCTCACTAAATAAGCTCAATGCGCTAAGTGATGAAGAAAAAGCCAAGAGTCTGATTCTTGTTCAAGATGCCTTTACTCGTTACTTTGACGCGAGCACAGTAAGCCAATTAGCAAGCGCCTTACAAAAACTCGGCTTTACGGTTTGGCTTGCCCCATTTAAAGCCAACGGCAAACCCTTACATGTGCACGGCTTTTTATCTGCATTTAAAAACAATGCGCGTAAAAACATGGCCATGTTAAACGAGCTTAGTCAAAGCGGCGTGGCTCTAGTGGGCATCGACCCATCCATGACCCTAACCTATAGAGCAGAATACGTTGATGTCTTAGGTAAAGAGCAGTGTGTTGAGGTGCAACTATTACAAGAGTTTTTATTCTCTAAACTTGAACAACTGCCAGCACTGCCACTTAAAGACTCACAAGCCAAACGCTTTACACTGCTTAGCCACTGCACAGAAAAAACCAACGCTGCCGGTTCCAACAAACACTGGCAAGCCATTTATCAAAAACTGGGCCTTGAATTAAGCATTCCGGCTGTCGGTTGCTGTGGTATGGCCGGCACCTTTGGCCACGAAGCGCGCAACGAACAACTCTCTAAAGAGATTTACGCTATGAGCTGGCGCGACACCGTTGATGCTGCCGATGCAAGCACACTCGTCGCCACAGGTTACAGCTGTCGCTGCCAAGTAAAACGTGAGCAAGAGTTACATATTAAACACCCTATTTCTGCCCTGCTCGATTTATTTGATAACAGCTCAACCAGCACTCAATAATGCTGCGCGGTTTTAAATTAAAACACGCTCTTGCCCTTGCATGGCCTATCAGCCTGCAGGGCATGCTAACCAACTTTATATCCATTGTTGATGTCGCCATGGTCAGCCACCTTGGCGACAGTGCCATTGCAGCTGTAGGCTTAGGCAATCGTTATCAGTTTATGCTGATGGTTATTTTGTTAGGTTGTGCGTGGACGGTGGGTGTGCTCTCAGCCCAGTACTACGGTGCTGAGCAAACAAGTCGTATCCGCAGTACAATTGTACTCGCCTGCGCTGTGGCACTATTAGGTTTATTACCAGTTGCCCTTCTTACTTGGTTCTGGAGTATCAATATTATTGGCTTGGCAACCAATAATATTGATGTCATCCAACTTGGTAGTGAATACATCAATATTACCGTACCCAGCCTAGCTTTTGTCGCCGTTATTCTTGTTTATGAAAATGCGATTAGATCCTTAGGACATACCAAGCTGCCCCTGATAATGAGCGCAGTAGCGATAGCACTTAATATTGCATTAAATTATTGGTTTATTCATGGCGGTTTAGGTCTGCCAGCGATGGGGGTACTAGGAGCTGCTCTAGCGACAGCTGCTGCGCGTTTGATACAACTGCTTTTGCTTATAAGCTTTATACATATTAACCAACACCCTTTACGTACACGCTTAGAGGATTTTCGACCCAATCGTAAAGAAGCCTGGAAAATTATATCTATGGCCGCCCCTATGATGGGTAGTTTTGGAGTATGGGCTGTTGGTATTTTTGTCTATCAACTTATCTACGGCAATATGGGCACAACTGAGCTTGCGATTATTGCGATGCTCACGCCTGTAGAAGCGATCTTTCTTGCTTTGTTTTTTGGTTTGTCCTCTGCCTGTTCGATATCAATAGGACAACGCTTAGGTGCCAATGATTTTACTGGTGCCATTGTGCAAGCACGCGTCTTTATTATGCTTAATATCAGTATCGCTGTGCTCTTAGGTATTGTGCTTACCTTATGTGCCCCCTTAGTACTCGCACCGTTTGCAAGTAGTGATACTGGGAACTTAGCTTATGCACACAAGGTCTTAATATTAATGGCGCTTTTAAGCTGGCTTAAGGTAAGTAATATGACCTTAGCAATGGGAGTGCTACGAGCCGGCGGTGACAACCGCATTGTGATGCTGATTGATGTGGTTGGTATGTGGTTTATCGGTATTCCTCTTACCGCAGCAGCTGCCCTGATCTGGCACTGGCCCCTGTTAGCTGTGGTTGCTATAGCGTATTCAGAAGAGTTAAGTAAAGTCATATTATTTGCTTGGCGGGTACTTCAAAAGCACTGGTTAAAAAACTTAAGCCTTCATTAAATGTGCAAATCTTCTGAGCTATTAATTATTCAGCCTATTTTTATGACCCTTTGCTATGAATAAGCATTTTCAACATACAGTGTATCTACAAAAAGCAGTTACAAAGGTAAAAAGCACACCATTCAGAACCGCAATAAAAATGATAAGCAGCGGCGGGCTTTTATTAGCCTGTCAAAGCATCTATGCCGCAAACGCGCTCGCACCTTATAGCAGCCTTGGCGGCACAGGCTTAGAAACCGCAATAGCCAACCCTGCTCAACTCAGCGCTAACCAAAAACTAGGTTATTCGAGTAAAGTAGGTGTTGGTTTTAATGGCGGCGTCGCTTTGGAATACGGTAATGTCGATGAAATTTTTAAGATCATTGATACCATCTCATATTATTTAAGTGACAAAGATGACGGCAGCTCGCCACCCGAACCACCTCCAGAAGCCTTGCCACCACAACCAGGCAACCTGCCATATCAACCAACCATTGAAGATATTATTAATAACAACCCTGAATATGTTGAGTGGTTTGATGCACTACAGAAGCAAGCTACTTTTCTAGCTTCAGCACTGGCTATTATATCTCAAGAGTCCTACGCCAAGGGCTATGCTGACTTTGATGGCCAGCTACTTATCAGTCACAATATCTACGGTGGTAGCTTAGCTTTTGGTCTAAAACGATCTGGACTTACAAAAGCCCGAGGCATATTAGACGATTTTGACTGGAATACAGAAGAAGCCTTGCAAGTGCTTCAGGACGTAATTGAATTAGAGGTGGATGCTCCACGCGAAGAGTTTCACCTAAGCGACGATATTCTTCTTGTCGTCGACAGAAGCAATAACGACCTTGATGTAAAAATGGATAACGACAGCTTACTCTTAACTCGAAGCTCAGTTATTCAGCAGTTCCATCTTGATTACAGCCGCCAAGTTTTGGACTACACGTCAGGCTCACTGCAACTAGGCCTTCGTCCCAAAATCATTCACGCTGGACTGAGTCAGGTTGATACACGATTTGGCGATATTACCGATTCTAGTGAACTCGTCGATGACATTAAAAATGCCGATCTTCATTACAGCACTAAAGCCAGCCTTGATATCGGAGCTTATTGGAACTCGAATAATTACAGCCTAGGCTTTAGTGTAAGTGACTTATTCTCTCCCAGCTTTGCCTATCCAGCGATAGACCGAAGCCGCTATAGTAAAAGCCAAGTATTACAAAAAATACATAAAACTGATCAGTGGAAATTAAGTCGACAGAGTAATATTGAAGCCAATATATACACTACAAATAGACGCTGGATGCTATCAGCCAATACCGATCTAGAAACAACTAGCGATCCGATGGGGGACTTACATAAATGGCGCTCCATCGGCGTGCAGTACATGCACCCGAGCCGCAAAGTGCCTAGTGCACGATTAGGCTATCGTACAGACATAGCACGTAAAGACTTAGAATATATAAGTATCGGTACAACCATTGCCAAGCTTGTTCAAATCGACTTAGCAAGCACCTTAAATACCGTTAGTATTGATGGCAAGACCTTACCGCGAGGCATGGCACTTAATCTTGGCTTTCAGTTTAACTTTTAATTGCTCGCCAATGCTTGCATGCTAAAACAAATGCCTTTTCTGCCTGCCCATCGGCTTGCCCTTTTTTGTTATAAAGAAGCGTCTCGTATTGCCTTGCAATAGAAAATAGACTCAAGCGCCATGCAGGCTCAAGGTTAGCAACACGTTTAACAAAATGCATAGCTGTTTCATGTTTTTCTCGGTGGTAACCGGCCTTATTTAAACGCATTAACAGTTGATAAAAAGCACGATCTCTGGCTGTCAGTGTTTTAGTTGGCCGACTCAGCCATAAGAGAGAGAAATATAAGAGCAAAATACAAGCAAAACCGCCAAGAAATAACAGCAGCATGCGCCAGCTTGTTACATGGCCCAATAAGCGACTTAACAAGGCATGCTGGCTGGCACCATCAAAATTAACAACTAAGCTTTGCCAGCGATAATTTATTTCATCTAAGCGCAAGCTCAACCATTGCAACATAGGTACCGACGCTCTTAAACCAAGTAACGCTTGAGCTTCCTCCGGACTTAAAGCCTCACTTAAACTACGCTCTATACGTGAAGGCGCAACGGCAGCCGTAGGATCAAACCTCAACCACCCCTTACCTTCTATCCATGCTTCGGCCCATGCATGGGCATCACTTTGCTTAACCAATAAATATGAGGCGGCTTGATTCCACTGCCCGCCTTGATATCCCACAACAACGCGAGCTGGAATACCTGCTGCCCGCAATAAGAAGACAAAGCTTGACGAAAAGTGTTCACAAAAGCCCTGTTTAGAGTCGAATAAAAATTCATCCACAGTATTACTGCCCAAAATGGGAGGTTCAAGGGTATAAAAAAAGGAGGCGTGATACTGAGCTAATACTTTTTCAATCAGCCTTTCATCCGCTTCAGACCCTAACCCCACACCTTTTCTCAACTCTTTGGCGTAAGCTAAGGCACGAGAATTATTTGAAGGTAAAAGTAAATTGCGACGTTTAAACTCTGGGCTTAAAGACTGCGCTGAATAGGTATAACGCATCGCACTCGACACTTGGTATTCAGAGCGAGTACCCAGCTTATAGCGATTTTTAATCGTCGCATTATCTGTAAAGCTTAAAGAAAGTGAAGACGCTCTCGCTGAAACGGGAGCCATAAGAGAAAACAACCACGGTTGCTGATGAGCCTCTACCAGCACCTTATAGCTCAATAAACTATTGCTATCGTAACGTAATTGCCAACTTTGCTTAGGACCTAAGCCAGTATCTTCTTTATAGCTCCAAGCCTGCCACTTAAGTGCTTGCGTCCAACGCCGTCCATCAAACTTATCCAGTACCATTGCTCGCCAATAGCGCTGCTCCGGACGAGGCAATTCGCCTTCAAAGTTCACTCTAAAGGCTGTTTCGTTGGAACGAATAAGCTTACTAAAATCGCCAGGTGCCATACTATCACTAAAGCCTGTAGATGCCGTTTGCCCCTGCCCTGGCATTTTCCACAAAGGCCCCAAACGAGGTATAGATACAAACAGTAAGAGCAACAAAGGCAAAACCACAGCAAACACAAAGGCTAAATTCGTTAACTGCCTTTTAATATTGGTTTTACGGGTTTGAAAAAGCCCCATCCAAAACCAAAGTACAACAAATACACACACAAAAGCATAAAGAGATAAAAGAAAGCTTTGATAAAAAAGAAAGTTGCAGGCCAAGACAACAAAAATCAGATGAACAACAAGTAAAGCATCTTTACGCCACTGTAACTCTAATAGCTTTAAAAATAGTGCCACAAGAAAAAAGCAAACAAACACTTCAACAGAAAGCAAACGAGAAAAGCTTAAGGCAATAGCCACAAGGCCTAGTACTAACAGTGATGCCTTAATGGTGGTGGAAGGTAGTGATAGGTTGCGTTTAAAAACAAATATTCGCCAAGTAGAAACCACAATAAAAAGAAGTGCTAACCAAGCAGGAAATAACAGCAGCAGTGGCAGTGCGCACAGTAACAAGCTAACTAATAACTTAACTAAGCTCTGCTGCTGAAGCTGGTAGTTAAGCATGAGTCAGCGGCTCTTTAGAGGTAGCGTAGCTTGCCAGCGCATTTAAGCATTCGTCTCTATGAATACGACTGCAGGATTGATCACGTTTAAACCCTGGTAAGATAAATGAAAAATCTTGTTGCTGCTGATAGAGCTTTAATACGTGATAACACAGAATACTTAAGCGCTGCTCTAACGAATTTGCATTAACACGAGTGTAATCTAAACACACAAGCTGGCTTTGTGGCTGACTAAACTCTTTAATTTGTAAGCCCTGAGCTTTGGCAAGGCTTTTCCAATGAATGCGAGCGATTGCATCACCAGGACGAAAGGGTCGTAGCCCAGAAAAATCCTCCGAACCACTCTGCTCACCCGCTTGCTCTCCCTCATTTTCGCTATAGCCGTGATAGCCCATGTCGCCGTCTTGAGGCTTTGGGTAAACATAGAGTTGTCCTGACCAAGTTAACCATGTCCAACAACGAATAATCCCCAAGGGGAATACGCTTTGTACACGCATTTTCGGTAGTGGGTAGACGCCACGCTGTGTGCAGTGAAAAGCCAGCTCAAATTCTTTTATTTCACCAGGTTGCAAATCAATAACAAGGCTATTATCCAATTGCCCACGCCAAGCAAATTCAATGGCATCTAATGCTTTTTGCCTTTGATGCTCTAAGCTAAAACGTAGATAAACTCTCTCCCCTGCAAAGGCCTCCTTCTGACCAAGGTAGTGTAACTTCAAGCCTCGCATATTATTAAAGGCACTTAAGATAGCAAACACCATAAGCGCAGCCATAAGAAAGACCAGCGCCAGAATTAAATTATTTTGGTAATTAGTGCCTAATAACCACAGCACAATAAGCACAGAAACAAAAGGCAGCGCTGAACTCGAAGGGAAAACAAAGACATTTCGTTGCCCTAAGGTAAAGGTCGTTGAGCTTCCAATACGTTTAGCAGCAAAGTATTGGAAACGTTTATTAAAAAAGCGTCTTATTTTAACTAACAAAACTCGACCTCAAAGACCAAGCACGTCAACCGAATTCAAGGCTAAGCGGCTCAAACTTTGAGCCCCCTCAGTATCACTTGCTTTTAATGCTGTGCCACCTTCCACGCGATGCTCCACCACACTGGCAAAGACCGCTTGTACATCATCAGGTAAAACATGTTGTCGGCCGTGTAAAAGCGCCCAACTTTTGGCAGCCTTAATTAAGGCCATCGCCGCTCTCGGACTTAAGCCATGAGTAAAGGATTGGTTCTCACGAGTAAAGTGCACAAGACGTTGAACATAAGCCACCAGAGCATCACTGACATGCACTTCTTCAACCTGCTCCTGTACTTTAGCTAAGTCTTCGACGCTTAATAGCGGATTGATTGAAGGCATTCGCTGACGAGGATCTTGGCCTAGTAATAATTGCCTCTCTGCTTCAGGACTCGGATACCCCAGAGAAATACACATTAAAAAACGATCAAGCTGTGATTCCGGTAAAACATAGGTTCCCGCCTGAGAAAGGGGGTTTTGAGTAGCAATAACAAAAAAAGGATTAGGTAAGGGATGGCTTTCAGAATCGATACTGACCTGGCGCTCTTCCATTGCTTCTAACAAAGCGCTTTGCGCCTTAGGCGTACTGCGATTTATTTCATCTGCTAATAATAATTGCGTAAAGATAGGTCCAGGATGAAAACGGAAGCTGGCTTTATTTTGATCAAAAATAGAAGTACCAAGAATATCACCCGGTAATAAATCACTGGTGAATTGTACTCGCTGGTAACTGAGACCAAGCACTCGAGCAAGACATTGCGCTAAGGTTGTTTTACCCATACCGGGTAAATCTTCAATAAGTAGATGGCCACGAGCCAAAAGACAACAAAGCGCTAGCTTTAGTTGCTGCTCTTTGCCGAGTAGAACCTGAGATACCGATTCCAACACGCCATCGAGAAGTTTGTTCATATACTGCACTCCATTGTTATCTAGATACCTACGAACATAAACTTCGGCGTTCACTAACAACGCAGATACATCTATAAGTATCCAGATACGGCTATTTTCTTACTGTTTTTCACAGCATAGCGAAAATACACCTATAAGAGCACTAGATTTTAGAGAAGCCTCGCTCTAAATCACGCTTTAAATCATCAACGTGTTCTAAGCCTACAGCAACACGAATAAGATTTTCTGTAATACCGGCAGCCACTTTTTGTTCATCATTTAAGCGGCCATGAGTAGTCGTTGCCGGGTGAACAATGGTTGTTTTAGCATCGCCGAGATTGGCGGTTAGAGACATCAACTGTGTTGAATCTAATACCGTCCAAGCTTGCTCTCGCCCACCGCGCACTTTAAACGATAAGACACCACCAAAACCTGACTGCTGCTGTTTAGCCAGTTCATGGTTCGGATGTGATTCAAGCCCACAATAATAGACCTGCTCTACCGCTTCGTGTGCCTCAAGCCATGTTGCCAAGGCCATTGCGTTTTCACTGTGTGCTTTCATACGCAGTTCTAAGGTTTCTAGACCTTTCAAAAATACCCATGCATTAAAAGCACTCATCGTTGGGCCGCAAGTACGAATAAACCCGAGTACTTCATCACATAGGGATTCAGGGCCAACCACAGCGCCACCAAGTACACGCCCCTGACCATCCAAAAATTTAGTTGCCGAGTGAATGACTAAATCGGCGCCCAAGGTCAGCGGTCGCTGTAAGGCGGGTGAACAAAAACAGTTATCAATAACCAACAAGCTGTCGTTAGCGTGAGCCATGGCAGCGAGTTTTTTAATATCGGCAATGTCATTTAATGGATTGGACGGTGTTTCAGCAAATAAAAGACGAGTATTAGGCTGAATAGCGGCTTGCCACTCATCGTAGTCCGTTAAATTAACTTGAGTAACTTCAATACCTAGCTTGCCTAAGTACTTATTAAACAACATCGAGGTTGTGCCAAAAATGCTTCTTGAAGCAACAACATGATCGCCACTTTTTAAAAGGGCCAAACAAGTACTTAAAATAGCCGCCATGCCAGAAGCAGTAGCCACACAGCTTTCGCCCGCTTCCATTGCAGCTAAGCGCTCTTCAAAACAACGCACTGTTGGGTTGGTATAGCGAGAATATACATTGCCCGGCTCATCACCAGAAAAACGTGCTGCCGCCGCCTCTGCGCTATCAAACACATAACTAGAGGTAGTGAAAATGGGCTCACCTTGCTCACCTTCTGCCGTGCGATGTTGTCCTGCACGCACAGCTAAGGTTTGCAGTTGCGCCTCAAATAAAGGGTGATTTTCGTCAAACACGCTTATCCCTCGTTGTTTATGCCAACCATGGCTTGCTGCTCACCACTTTGGGCGCTGCGCTTATTTTTCGCTTTATCACTGCGCTGGGCTTCAAGCCAATTAAAGTATTGCTCATCAATATCACCAGTAACATAACAACCATCAAACACGGAGCAGTCAAATTCAGTGATTTCACTATTACCTTCGGCTGAAGCGGCTACCAAGTCATCTAAGTCTTGGTAAATTAAGACGTCAGCCCCAATCTCTTTACAAACCTCTTCCGTATCCAAGCCGTGAGCAATCAGCTCCTTACTCGTTGGCATATCAATGCCATAAACATTTGGGTATTCAACTGCTGGTGCCGCTGAAGCAAAGTACACCTTATTAGCACCGGCTTCTCTCGCCATTTGAATAATCTGCTGACACGTTGTACCACGCACAATAGAGTCATCAACTAATAAAACGTTTTTACCTTCAAACTCCAAGCGAATAGCGTTGAGCTTTTGGCGTACGGATTTTTTACGCTGCTGCTGGCCTGGCATAATAAAGGTACGACCAATGTAGCGGTTCTTTACTAGGCCTTCGCGAAACTTAATACCCATGGCTTGAGCCACAGCCTGGCCCGCAACTCGGCTTGAATCAGGAATGGGCACAACAACATCGATATCGTGATCAGGTATATCACGCATTATCTTTGCAGCCAGCTTCTCACCTTGACGAAGACGAGCTTTATAAACTGAAACGCCATCCATAATCGAATCAGGTCGAGCAAAATAGACATGCTCAAAAATGCACGGGCTTAATTTGGGGTTTTCAGCACATTGTTTGGTGTGTAAGTTGCCATTGGCGCAAATGAAAATAGCTTCACCTGGAGCAACATCACGAATCAATTTAAAGCCTAGCGTATCTAAGGCTACAGATTCAGAGGCCACCATATACTCAGTGCCGCCATCTACGTCACGAGAACCAAAGACTAAGGGGCGCAAGCCGTTCGGATCACGAAAGGCAAGTAGGCCATAACTCGCAATCATTGCTACTGCAGCGTAACCGCCTCGAACTCGCTTGTGAACACCTTTAACCGCGTTAAAAACGTCTTCTGCACCGGGTTTTAACTTACCTTGTTCATGAAGTTCATGAGCAAATACATTGAGTAACACTTCTGAGTCACTGTCCGTATTTACATGACGCAAATCATCTTTAAATAAGTCGTCACTTAATTGCGCGCTGTTAGTTAGGTTACCGTTGTGGGCCAGTGCAATACCGTAAGGAGAGTTAACATAAAACGGCTGCGCTAAGGCAGGCCCAGAGCTACCGGCCGTGGGGTAACGAACATGACCTATGCCAATATTCCCTACTAAACGTTGCATGTGACGTGTACGGAACACATCTTTTACCAGACCGAGGGCTTTTTGCTGTGCAAATTTACCTCCGTCACAAGTCATAATACCGGCGGCATCCTGCCCTCGATGTTGTAGCATGGTGAGAGCGTCATACAGCGCCAAGTTCACATCGCTCTTACCTACAAGTCCAACAATTCCGCACATAGGGGCCTCAAATCACGTCTGTTTTACTAATTAAGGGACTAACTAAATCTCTGACATCAGCAGTAATACCGCGACACCAGTCTTCTAATTTTAAAAGTTCAGGAATAATCACACTCTCTTTCCACCAGCCATCTTCATCGATAGGCACAAAGTTGGGAACCAATAAGAGTATGGCCATGACTAAAACAAAGCCTCGCAATAAACCAAAGACCATACCGATGGTACGGTCCGTACTGCTCAAGCCAGTAATACGTACCAGCTCAGATAGAACATTGCTAATTAAAGCACCCACTATCAGGGTCGCTACAAATAAACTAGCAAAGGCAAGAATCTCTCTAAGAGAAGGGGCTTCGACCCAAGTACTAAGCAGGTCGGCCATGACACCACGAAAGGTGACAGCAACAACAAAGGCTGCAGCCCAATTGACTAGCGACAGCGCTTCTTTAATAAAGCCTCGTTTGAGACTCAATAAACTGGATACCACCAGTATCGCCAAAATTACCCAATCGGCCCAATTCATGAAGCTCTGAGTTCGCAATGCGCGCCGCTATTAAAAGAGGCGCCATTCTAGCAGAGCGACTGACAAAACCGAAACAGGCAAAGCAAAGAAACACAGTTGATTTCTTATTCCTCTATCCTCTAAGTAGACTAGACTTTAAACAAGCTTTAACTATGCCCTGTTCATGAAGCAAATTGACATCATTCGTACCTACGCTCAAAAGCGCTGCCTGATCGTTGATGACTTGGCGCAGGCTCGCGCGCACCTCAAACGCATCATTGTTGATTATGGCGCGGCCAAAACCGATACCGCTGGCAATGCCCAAGAAGCCATCGATTTATGCCAAAAGCACAGCTATGACCTAGTCATATCCGATTACAATCTTGGCCAAGGTAAAAACGGTCAGCAACTGCTTGAGGAGCTTCGCTTTCACAAACTTCTCAAAAACACAGCCTTGTTTGTAATGCTAACGGCCGAAAGCTCCAGCCACTATGTATTGCATGCCTTAGAATACGAACCCGATGAGTTTTTACAAAAACCGGTTAGCCACGACAGCTTAAGACCTAGGCTTGATCAGGCTCTACTCAAAAATGAATATTTACAGGACATCAAAAGCGCCCTAGATAGCAACAATATAGACAAAGCGATCAAGGTAGCTGCGGCCCTCGCCCCCAAAGCCAGCCGCTTTCAAAATGATGTACGCAAAATTCTTGCTGAGCTATTGCTCAAACAACATCGCAGCGACGAGGCCGAAGCCATCTATGCCCTACTCGACCCGACTCGCCTTCCTGTCTGGGCTGAACTTGGTCTAGCTCGCGCTCACTACCAACGAGCAGAATTTGACCAAGCAGAAACACGACTGCAAAAAATAATAGAGCAGCATCAATATTGTGTTGAAGCTCATGACTTGCTCGCAAAAATCTACCAAAACACCCACAGAGCCCAAAAAAGCCAACAAGCCCTGCTCAATGCAGTAAAAATATCCCCACGCTCTGCTCAGCGTCAAAGGGAACTGGGGCGAGCAAGTACGTTATTGGACGACGACCAAACCAGCATTCACGCCTACCGTTCAGCACTTCGTCACGCAAAAAACTCCTGCCATGAGGTCGCCGATGATTTTTTAAATCTTGCCGATAGTCTTATTAGACAAGCTAAAAAGTCGCCAAGCGAGTCAGCTAAAAAACTGACTGAAGAGGCCCAACAACAACTAGCCAGCGCGGAGAAACGCTATACCCATCAGCCTATTGTGACTATGCGTAACCACTTAATTAAAGCTGATTTACTCGAAGAGCAAGGGCAAGAACAACAGGCAATTGATGCGGTGGCCAAAGCTTTGGATATACACGCAACCATGAAATACAGCGTCATAGGCAACACCTCCTATGAGCTTTGTATAGACTGCGCTAAAACCTTTATGAATCGTGGCTGCGGTGATGAGGGTGAGGCCATTTTGCAAGAACTGGCACGACTCAACCAAGACCCTGAACTTGCTATTGATATCGACAAGCTACTTCGAGAGCCGCAAACTAAAGAAGGCATTGCCTATGCGGCAAGTTGCAACAAGCGCGGTATAGAACATTACGAAAGTGGTGATATCGAGCTTGCCATTGATGTCTTTCGCGAGGTGCTCAGAGAGCTGCCGAACCATATAGGCTTAAACCTCAACTTGATACAAGCACTTACAAGCAAAGCCAAAAACAAACAACTTAGTGTGGCTGAACGCCTGATACTCGATAGCGCCTTCCAACGAGTTGGCGAACCGGCAGAAAATGCCGCGTGCTTTCAGCGCTATCAGTTTCTACGTAAACGCTACGACAAACTGTCTGCCGCACAGTAAACAATTCAATCAAGTCCGATTGTTTGCCCTAAAGGCCTAAGCTAAACTAGTTGGTCATAATAACGATAATGATAGACCTGTGACTCAACAAGCCTCTCGACCATCACGCTGTGTACTGGCAATACTTATTGCCATTGCCGTGCTCTATTTTATTTTCTTTGCAGAGCATTTCATAGAGAGCTTAGAGCTGCCGACCATCTTAATAGCCCCCATTATGGCCTTGGGCTCTTTTGTAGCTGGCTCGACCTTTCTCGGAGGCGGCGCGGTGGCCTTCCCTGCTTTGACCAAACTACTAAGCGTAGACGCCCTCAACGCCAAAACATTCTCACTTGCCATACAAAGCGTAGGCATGAGTGCCGCATCCCTCTATATTATTGTGCGGGTCAAAAAACTCCCCTGGGCGTTTATTGGCCTCTACTTATGCGGGTCCTTTATCGGTATCAACCTCGCGCTATCAAGGCTGCAAGAACACATAGCTGCGGTCGACTTACGTATTAGCTTTAGTCTATTTTTATTATGCTTTTTGATTATTTTCTTATTGACTCAAAAAATCCGCAACCAAAGCACTCACTCGCATTTAGAGAAAAGCCCTAGAGATATCAGTTTAACAATAGGCTGTGGGTTTTTAGGCGGCATTACATCAGGCTTATTAGGCTCAGGGGCAGACTTAATCGCCTTTAGTTTATTAGCCTTATATTTTCGCTTAGACATCAAACTAGCAACACAAACAAGCGTTATCATCATGGCAGCCAGTGCCATTTTTGGTTTTGCTTTACAGGCTAAATACTATTTAGGCATTGATGCTCAGGTGTGGCGGCTTTGGTATGTGGCCGCGCCCGTCGTTTTATTTGGCGCGCCCTTTGGAGCAGCGATATGTCGGCGTTTACGTTCGTCCACTCTGGTACTATTAATAAGTGCCATTGTTAGCATCGAATTAAGCAGCACCTTTTTATTAGTGCCCATCGATCAAGCGCGCTTGGCCCTGTATGGAAGTGCTCTTGTGCTTTGCTTATGTTTTTTACTGATCATCGTACATCAAGCCAAGCACAAACATACTCAAGAAAAATAATCGCGCCCGAGCTAAATAGTACACAATCAAGACTCGCTACCTTAAAAAGACACATTAAAACGTGATTAGATTCTTTACACTAAGGCTTAAAGCGCAACAACAAGCTATCGAGTTTTTGTTTTTTATCTATTTCTTTTTTCGCAGACTCTAGTTTAGCCTTATTCATACTAGGGCCGACATAAAGCCTAAAGCGCTGCCCGGCTTTAGTTTGAGCCGCTTTAACAAACGCTCGATAGCCCATAGCCGTCACTTTTATAGCCAGTTCATCTGCTCGCTCTCTTTCCTTAAAACTCGCCAATTGTAAAACCCACAAATCTGCGTTTTTTACTGGGCGTAAATCAGCAGCCGGCTTGGATGATACTTTTACTTCAGGTTTAAGCTGCGCCTTAGCAGAGTCTAAAACATCCGACTTTGACAAAGGGCTGGCCTTAACAAGAGGTTTTTCTAGATTCTTATCGCTTTTAGGCTTAGCTAAGACCTCTTGATGACTTTGCTTGCTCTTTTTAGCAGTTTCTTGACTGCGATTCTCGGCCCCCTCTTCAAGACTCACAACTTGAGCAGAGAATTCACCACTAATGGGTTGAGCAATAATTTCTTCACGCTTAGGCCCAGAAGCTGGGCGCTCGGGTAAAGGCAACACCTCAATATCAGGCGCCTTAGGAATTTGCGTAGTACGATCAACCGGTGTGATGCGCTCTTTATCAAAAATAACTGGGACAAAAATAATTGCCAACGCCACAAGTACAAGTGCGCCAATAATTCGTTGCTTTAAACCGTCATTCATTGATGATTACCATTCAAGCCGTTGGGATATTCAGCCATTAGCTTTTTAATTTCTGCGACAATAAAAAAGGAGCCTAATACAAGCACTTTTGTTTTCTTTTTAAGTGCCTGACTCATGGCCACGTGCAATGCCTGCATGGGTGATGGTTCAAGCTGAGTCTCGACATCAAGCTTAAGCAAGCACTGCTCTAGCTCAACGGCACTTAAACAACGCGGCACATCAAGTAATTCGGTACAGATCCAGTTTGCACACGTCTCACTAAGTGGTGCAACAATACCGGCAATATCTTTATCCGACATGGCCGTAAATAAACAAACGGGTAAGCGCTCTTCTCTTTGTTTTATTTTATCCGCAAGTAAACTGGCAGCTTGAGGGTTATGAGCCACATCGAAAATAAACTCACAGCCAGAATAAGATATTTGTTCATAACGGCCAGACAAACGACAACGGCTAAGCACGCTCGCAACTTGCGCATCACTAAGTATCTTTTTCTGGCTATCAGAAGCTAAAAGATGGTAACACTGTAAAGCTGCTAATAAACTAGGCAAAGGCAACGATGACTCAGCCAAGAATAAACTAGCAGAGCCTGTTTGTGCTTGGTAGTTCAAAATAGCAGCCTGCCCTTGTGCCTCGACTGCAAGCTCTGAGCCCAATAAATAACTCGCACACTGTAACTCATCAGCATAGCTAGACGCAGTTTCGGGCAAATCAGCTTCTACAGAAATAAACGGCCTGTTTTGTCGCAAAATACCGGCTTTTTCAAGCGCTATTTGTTTGCGATCGGAGCCTAGCCATGCCTCGTGATCAACACCGATAGAGGTAATAACGGAAATGTCGGCATCAACAATATTCACCGCATCTAGACGCCCACCTAAGCCGACTTCAAGTATGCACACATCGAGTTCAGCCTGCTTAAATAAATACAATGCTGCCAGAGTGCCAAACTCAAAATAAGTCAGACTGATATCCAAGCGGGCTTTATCAATTGCGTCAAACGCTAAACAGATCTGCTCATCCGACACGAACTCCCCATCAATGGCAATTCGCTCATTATAAAAATTAATATGAGGTGATGTATAACAAGCAACACGCCTACCCTCTTCGATCAGCAGACTGCTTAATGCTTTAACAAAACTGCCTTTACCGTTGGTGCCAGCAACACTGACCACCTTACAAGGGAGGGAACAGAGCTCAAGGCTATCAGCAACCTGGCGAATACGCGCAAGCCCCATATCGATTTCATTTGGATGCAAGCTCTCCATCCAAGAGAGCCAAGCATGCAAATCTTGACGATTAAAATCAGTCAAAGAAAAGGCTCCGAAGGAGCTTAAGCGGCTGGTTGACGAGTCAATTTCGCCAAAACAGAATGCAAACGATCACGCATTTCGTGACGTGGGATGATCATGTCGATAGCACCGTGATCAAGTAAAAACTCACTGCGCTGGAAACCAGGCGGTAATTTTTGACGGATGGTCTGCTCAATAATACCTGGGCCTGCAAAACCAGCTCGAGCTCCAGGCTCAGCTACGTTTAAATCCCCCAACAATGCCAAACTTGCAGAAACACCACCGTAAACAGGGTCTGTCATCACTGAAATAAAAGGAACACCCTGTTGTTTCATACGCTCAATAACAGCACTGGTTTTAGCCATTTGCATAAGCGAGATAAGCGCTTCCTGCATACGAGCCCCACCGGTTGCAGCAAAACACACGTATGGAATTTTCTTTTCTAAGGCAACGTGGGCTGCACGGGTAAATTTCTCACCCACAACATACCCCATTGAACCACCGTGAAAAGCAAACTCAAAAGCACTAGCAACAACTGGCATGCCTTTTAAATTGCCCTGCATGGCGATAAGTGCGTCTTTCTCGCCCGTTTTCTTTTGAGCGTCACTCAATCGATCTTTGTATTTTTTAACGTCTTTAAATTTTAAACGGTCAATTGGCAAAACATCGGTTGCTAATTCTTCACGCCCATCTTGATCAAGAAAAACATCTAGGCGACGGCGAGCGCCGATACGCATGTGATGTTCACATTTAGGGCAAACATCTAAAGATTTTTCAAGTTCCGGGCGGTATAACACTGCTGCACATTTTGGGCACTTTTTCCATAGCCCCTCAGGCACCTTACTTGAATTACGCGTGCCTTTGGCCGCTGCCGGAACTAATTTTTCTAACCAACTCATAGAAAGAACCCCGTTACAGTTCGTCTAGCGCAACACGCATAGACCGAACTAATGTTTCTAATTGCAAATTAATGTCGTCAGCACTCAAATTCTCTTGAGCCATAATTTTCACAAACGCACTGCCAACAACGATACCGTCTGAACAAGCGCCAATGGTTTTTGCGGACTCGGCATCTTTAATACCAAAGCCAACTAACACTGGCGTATGAGCAACTTCACGAATGGCTTTAACTTTGTGTGCGACCTCATCACTATCTAAACTACTTGCTCCCGTTACACCACGGAAGCTCACGTAATAAACAAAACCGGAGGCTAAGTCACATATTTCTTTTCTGCGCTCTGATGCTGTTGTAGGAGCAATGAGGAAAATGTTTTCCAAATCCGCTTTTTTCAAGTGTTCATCAAGCTCTTTTGCTTCTTCAGGCGGCAAGTCAACGGTTAATAAACCATCAACGCCGGAGCTTTTAGCATCTTGAGCAAAAGCCTCATAACCGTAACGCTCTACAGGGTTGGCATAGCCCATTAGCACCACGGCTGTTTTTGTGTCTTGTTTACGAAACTCAGCAATACAGGCCATAGCATCACGCAAACTTGTACCATGTTCTAAAGCACGCTCGTGTGCCCTTTGAATAACAGGGCCTTCAGCCATAGGATCTGAAAATGGTACACCCAGTTCAATAATATCAGCGCCACCTTTTACAAGAGCGTGCATACTTGATACTGTTTGCTCGAGCTTAGGATCACCACAAACGATGTAGCTAACAAGGGCTTTACGGCCTTGGCTTTTAAGATCGGATAAAATTTGGTTTATTCTGTTCACATTCACATCCATTATACTTCGATGCCATCAATTTCAGCTACGGTGAGAATGTCTTTATCACCTCGACCACTCAAATTGACTAATACGATATCGTCTTTATCCATTTGTGCTGCCAACTTCATACCGTAGGCTACCGCATGGCTACTTTCTAAGGCAGGCATTATACCTTCAACTTGCGTTAATTGACGGAAAGCATCCATCGCTTCGTCATCGTTAGCGGTCACATAGTCAACACGACCAAGGTCTTTTAACCAGCTGTGCTCTGGGCCCACGCCAGGATAATCTAAACCCGCTGACACGGAATGTGTTTCAATAACCTGGCCACTTTCGTCAGACATAAGATAGGTGCGGTTGCCATGCAAGATACCAGGCTGCCCATCATTCAATGGCGCTGCATGCTCACCCGTTTCGAGACCGTGTCCACCAGCTTCCACACCGTACATGGCCACTTTCTCATCGGCCAAAAATGGGTGGAACAAACCAATTGCATTAGAGCCGCCGCCAACACAGGCCACTAAGGCATCTGGTAAGCGCCCAAACATATCCATGCTCTGAACACGGGCTTCACGCCCTACTACCGAGTTAAAATCACGAACAAGCTGTGGATACGGGTGAGGACCCGCAACCGTACCAATGATATAGAAAGTGTTGTCAACATTGGTCACCCAATCACGCATGGCTTCATTCATGGCATCTTTTAGGGTTTTTGATCCACTTTCAACCGGAACCACAGTGGCGCCCAGCAATTTCATGCGATATACATTAAGTGCCTGACGACGTACGTCTTCAGAACCCATGTAAACCACACATTCAAGACCTAAACGCGCAGCCACAGTTGCCGTTGCAACACCGTGCTGGCCGGCACCTGTTTCGGCAATAACACGTGTTTTACCGCTGTGTTTTGCAAGCAAAGCCTGACCAATTGTGTTATTGACCTTATGAGCACCGGTGTGATTTAGATCTTCACGTTTAAGGGCAATGCGGGCACCACCTACTTTCTCAGTTAAGCGCTCAGCCACATAAATCGGCGAAGGGCGGCCGACATAGTGCGCCAAATCTTTATCAAACTCTTCTTGAAAAGACGTTTCCGCTTTAAGACGGTTATACATTTCGTCAAGTTCATCAAGCGCGTAAATTAAGGTTTCAGAAACAAAACGACCACCATAAGGGCCAAAATGGCCTTTGGTATCGGGCATTGCGCTGTAATCAACTTTCTTACTGTCAGTCACTTCAGTACTCCAACTTCGAATTTTTTATAAAAGCCGCCATCTTTGAGGCGTCTTTTAGGCCATGGCCACGCTCTACACCACCACTGACATCAACAGCCCATGGTGACGCAGCTTGAATTGCATCTTTCACATTGTGTTCGTTTAAACCGCCGGCTAAAACAATGGGACCAAGATCAGTTGGTACTCTATCCCAATTAAACGCCTCGCCCGTGCCTCCGGGCACACCTTTGACATAGGTGTCCAATAACAAGCCTCTGGCACTGCTATAACGTTGTTTTTGCTCATGCAAATCAATGTCAGCCTTCATTCTTAAGGCTTTGATATAAGGGCGCTGCCATTGCTCACACTGTTCGACACGCTCATCTCCGTGAAACTGCAAACAGTTTAACGGCACTGAGGCCAAAACGGATTCAATAAAAGCAGCTTCAGCGTCAACAAAAAGCCCCACTACCTCAACAAAAGGTCCCACACTTAAAGCAATATCGCGTGCGAGCACCAAGTCATCCAGGTTTCTTGGGCTAGGTCCGTAAAACACCATGCCTATAGCATCGACACCGAGTTCCGAAGCTCGTACAGCATCTTCTACTTGGGTAATACCACAAATTTTCACTCGACAAGAGGACATAGACGACACGCAACAACGGTTTTTCTTATAAAAAGGCGGCGATATTAGCAGATTTACACACGATTGTCGGCAGACAGAGCCAAAAATGCGGGGCCCGTATCTCGCTTGGGTAGCGCAAAGCGCTCATCGTACTCGACATCCACCAAATACAGGCCGTAAGGCGGCGCCTTAGTGCCAGCAAGACAGCGATTTTTCGCCTCTAACACGTCCGCCATCCACTCAATCGACTGCACCCCACGGCCCACTTCGACTAGGGTGCCGACAATGTTGCGTACCATGTTATATAAAAAAGCATCCGCCTTGATCTCCATAACCCATAGGTCACCCTGCCTATACCAGTTTAATTTAGAGATCGTACGGACTGGGTTGCGAGCCTGACAGCGGGATGCCTGAAAGGAGCTAAAGTCGTGCTTACCAAGAAGACATTTAGATGCCATCGCCATAGCATCCACATCAAGATCGTAAATAAAATGACTGATTTGCTTAGCCAAAACCGCAGGTTTAACACCGCCGTGCTGAGCAACATAACGATAAGTGCGCCCACCAGCACTAAAACGTGCGTGAAAATCACTACCGACCTCTTTGGCCCAATGCACTCTAAGCTCATCTGGTAGCTGTGCATTAACACCACGAACCCACGCAACCATGGGCCTAACAGCTAAAGTATCAAAGTGTAAAACCTGATCTGTCGCATGCACACCGGCATCCGTTCTACCGGCACACACCGTTGTCACCGGCTCTCCCGCCATATTCGACAAAGCCTTTTCAAGCTGAGTTTGCACCGTATTATCCGTGCTTTTTTGGCGCTGAAACCCATTAAAATCTGCGCCTAGATACTCAAGACCTAATGCTATTCTATGCATGCCATCGGGCATCTCCCTGCCAGGTCTAATTTCACAATTGCGACTATATACCATCTTTAAAATACTGTAGAAAACACAAAAAAAAAGGCCCCTAGGGGCCTTTGTCTCTATCTAAACGAAGGCTGCTTATTCAGCAATTCGCTCCAGCAACTTCTGAGCCTCTGCTTTTTGCTCGTCGTTACCTTCGGATAAAATTTCTTCAACAATGTCTTTTGCACCAACCATATCACCCATGTCGATATAGGCTCCAGCTAAGTCTAGCTTCGTTGCAATTTCATCGCTGTCACTTAAGAAATCTAAGGCCTCATCTTCATCCTCTGACCCTTCGAGATCCGGCAATTCAAAATCAAGGTTTTCCTCATTAGAGCTCTCTAGATCTACAGCCACAGGCTCTAGATCATCAGCTACTTCCGTTTCACCCAACTCTGTTAATTCAGGCTCCTCCTCTGCAACTGGTAAAGGTGACTCAGCATCAATATCAAACGGCTCAACAGGCTCTGCGCTAGCCTCGACATCAAGTCCCTCTTCAAGATCAATCTCCGCCAAATCAGGAGCTTCATCCAACAAAGCGTCTAGCTCTTCCGGCTGTTCCAGATCCAAGCCCGCATCCAGCTCACCTTCAAGATCAGGCAGCTCACCCGCCAACTCATCAAGCTCTTGATCAAACTCGTCAAGATCAAGCTCATCTAAGGCGCTATCTAAGGTCTCTATGGCTGGCTCTTCAGTATCAAGCTCAGCCTCAAGCTCAGATAAGGCATCCAGATCAGACTCTTCACCCTGCAGGTCGACAGGTTCACTTGCAGGCTCGCCACTGCCAAGTTCTAAATCAAGCGCATCCAAGTCAGCTTCTAAGTCATCACTTAGGCTAGAACTCTCTTCGGCGATATTACCAAGTACAACGGTCTTATCATCAGCTACCTGCTCTGATTCAAGCGTATCTAACTCACTAAGGTCAAACTCCATGCTTTCATCAGGAACCTCTAGATCCCCCAAATCGAGATCAAAATCTTCCGCTAGCTCTTCATCTAGATCTGTGCTCTCAAGCTCACTATCGGCACTATTGTCCAGCACCTCAACTTCATCAGTTTCAAGATCAAAGTCATTCAAATCTAATGACAGATCTTCAGCACCGGACTCTGTCTCGTTATCCAGCGCAGTATCTAAATCTAGATCCAAGTCCAAATCATCCAGATCAAACTCGGAGCCTTGTTCACTAGTATCGTCAGGACCTTCGATATCAAGTAATTCGTCCGCAGGCGATATATCCAACAAGGTATCATCTTGATCCTGACCAATACTCAGATCAAAATCTAAAGCGGCACCGTCATCTTCTACCTCATCTGCCGATACAGACTCTAAACCTTCAACCCCTTCACGCAACGCCTCTGCACGACTTATCAAACCCTCAGAAGCACCATTTTTACTAAGCTCTGCCAAATTAGGCACAAAGGCATCCGCATTATTTTGAGCCGCATAGATCTCCAATAACTTCAGGCGAGCATCGTGGTGTGCAGGATCTTTATCGAGCGCTTTAAGCAGCATTTCTTCTGCTTGCTCATACTTACCGTAAGCAATATAGATATCCGATTCAGCAACCACATCTTCTGTTTCTGCTTCTGGCTGTTCGACCTCCTGCTCATCTTCTACAGGCTCAGGTTCAGTGATATCAAGCCCGTCTTCGGCTGACTCAAACTCTGGATCTACTTCGTCCTCAGCCTCATCAAATTCAAGATCAACATTAAAGTCATCATCAAAGTCGTCTTCAGCATCATCAAAGTCGTCTTTACCACGCTGACGAAGGAAAAACACAATTGCAGCAATAAGCGCAGCTATACCGGCAAGAATGTAAGCTATGTAGCCCATCAGCATATCAACAATTGAGCTAGATTCTGCACTCGATGTGCTTACAACCGGTTTAGGTGTAGGCTTTTTACTAGGCGCAGCTTCTGCGACCTCTTCTTTAACTGGCTGAACCGCATCAAGACCTGATTCTTCTTCAGCTTCGACAGCCTCAGACACTGCCGCCTCAAGCTCAGCCCCATCAATTACTGGAGCCTCCAACTCAGCTGCTTGCTCTGCTTCGACTTCAGCTTCAAGCTCCTCGACCAGATCAGTTTGACGAGCATCTAAAGCCTCACCCACCTCTTCTTCCTGAGCCTGCTCTTCTGCACTAAGCTCCATTGCTCGAAGTGTTTCACTGCTAACCTTAATGAGCTTTTCAAGTGTTTCGATTTGTTCTTCTAAAGAATCAATTTTTCCACGAAGCTCTTGGTTTTCACCTTGAGCCATATCCAAAGCTTCTTTTGCGGCACTCAACTCTTGCTCAAGCGCAGCGCTGTCACTAGAGGATTCAGCCGATCCACTTAAACGCCCCGCTTCAACATCAAAACTATCATCGGGCGCACTGAGAGATAAGCGGCCAGTACCGGGCTCTTCACTTGAGCTTGAGCTTAATGAGCGGGTGCTCGCCTCTAAAGGTGCCGCTGTATCGCCACGCCAAGCTTGATTATGAGCTGCAACTTCTTGAACTGCACTAGAACGATTAACACCAACTATTTCGTCACGCTCAGGAATTCGGAGGATTTGCCCAGTTTTAAGAAGGTTAATGTTTCCATCGATAAAAGCTTGAGGGTTTGCCCTATGCAAAGCCATCATGGTTTGATGCACACTAACACTGCTATCAGGTCGACTTGCTAAAGCAATTTCCCAAAGCGTATCACTGTTCTGAACTTTGTATTGGCCGCCCGCAATAGAAGGCTCGTAAGACTCTACTGGTGCCGCTGCTGTTGGCGCACCGTAATTAGAGCGAGGATTATATCGAGTAGTAGGTTCTTCTGCTTTTTCAGCAGTGACCTCTACAACCTGCGACTGAGCGTTCGAAATAATAGCTGGGCTTTGATCCGTATAAACAGGTAGATCTAAGAGCACCGTATATTCACGTAAAAGCTTGCCACTAGGCCAGCGTGCCTCGAGCACAAAGTCCAAGAAAGGCTCACGCACAGGGCCATCAGTCACCAACTTAACAACTGGGCCACCCGGCGCATTTAAATCAACATCAAACTTAATGGCACTTAGATGAAATGAGCGCTCTACCCCAAGGCGGTCATAATCAGCCTGAGAAGCAAGCTTAATGAGTACCTCTTCTTCAGCAAGTTTCCTCACTTCAAGTAGTTCAATCTCAGCATCAAGTCTTTGATTTAGGTGAGATTTTAATGAAATGTCTCCCAAGCCCAATGCGTTAACACCAGCGGAACCAAGTACCGTAGCTGATGCCAATATATAGGATGCAATTCGACGCCCCATGTGGTCTTCCTTAATTGTATTAGAAGATTCTAGTTCGAACCGGTAGCGACCCGGTCTCTGTGCACAACTTAAACAATTCAGCCAGCCTATCTAAAGGTTTTATTAGCATCTATTTAAGTCACGAATTCCCACTCGAGGCAAAACCTAGAATGATCCTTCACTATCGCACGTAAGTATTCAGGATAAATAGGCTTTTTTCAACTTTTAGACTTAGATGTCTCTATGTTTAGATCACAAACCATGGTGAATACATAGTATTTACAATATTAAAGCCAGAAAAAAGCGTGTTGCGAGCAAAACAGCAAGATGATTCACGCGCCAAGGTCGCCATAATCAGAAAAAGAGGAACCTTAGAGCAGAAATGAGAAGACCGGAAATAAGTAAGGTGCTAGGTTTATCAGGCAGGCACAAAGCTAAAAAGAAAGGCCGCCCCAGCTAGAAACAAGGCAGCCCAACAACCTAGATTAACACTAGGCCTCTTTTAATATTCGCAACATACGACGCAAAGGCTCGGCAGCGCCCCACAGCAATTGATCACCGACGGAAAACGCCGTTAAGTACTCAGGCCCCATATTCAATTTGCGAATACGGCCTACTGGCACCGTTAAGGTTCCAGTCGTTGCGGTTGGCGTAAGCTGAGCAAGCGAGGTGTCACGGTCATTATCGAGCACCTTAACCCAGTCATTCGCCTGAGCCATGATCTCGTATACCTCATCAAGAGGTACGTCTTTGGTAAGCTTGATCGTAAATGCTTGACTGTGACAACGCATAGCGCCAATACGCACACACGTTCCGTCAACAGGAATAGGATTGCCATCCAAACCTAGTATCTTGTTGGTCTCAGCCTGAGCTTTCCACTCTTCTTTACTTTGGCCGTTATCGAGCTGCTTATCGATAAATGGCAACAAGCTGCCCGCTAACGGAGCGCCAAACGCATCCGTAGTCAGGTCACCGCGCATTTTCTCTGCAACCTTGCGGTCAATATCCAAGATAGCCGAGGCTGGATCAGCAAGCTCTGCTGCAACACAATCGCGCAGTTCGCCCATTTGCGTCAACAGCTCGCGCATATTTCTAGCGCCGGCGCCAGAAGCGGCTTGATAGGTCATTGAGCTAACCCACTCAACTAAACCTTTTTCAAATAAACCACCCAAAGCCATCAACATCAAGCTAACCGTACAGTTACCGCCGATGTAGTTTTTAACACCCTTGTTTAGCCCATCGCGAATAACACTGTCATTCACAGGATCTAAAACGATGATGGCATCATCGGCCATACGCAATGACGACGCAGCATCAATCCAATAGCCGTTCCAGCCAGCTTTACGCAAAGGCTCAAACACTTTAGATGTGTAATCTCCACCCTGACAACTAACGATGGCATCAAGAGCACTTAGAGCCTCGATATCATAAGCATCTTTTAGTGCCGGTACGTCTTTACCGATGCTTGGGCCTTGCCCACCCACGTTGGATGTCGTGAAAAAGATAGGCTCGATATCAGAAAAGTCATTCTCTTCTAACATACGCCCCATCAACACGGAGCCAACCATGCCACGCCAACCTACAAATCCTACTTTCATATTCTTCTCTCTAACTCAATAAAGGCCCAAATAGTTAGGCCTCAATATTCAATTCAATCTATTTACACTAGGGCTGCCACAACGGCATCACCCAATTCAGAGGTGCTTGCTTTTGTTAAACCGTCAGACCAGATATCTGGAGAGCGCAAGCCTTGATCCAGAACCTTGCCCACAGCCTCTTCAATCGCATCAGCAGCTTCAGATTCGTTCAGTGAATAGCGCAACATCATCGCAGCCGACAAAATAGTCGCTAAGGGGTTGGCAATTCCCTTACCCGCGATATCAGGCGCCGAACCGTGAACCGGCTCGTATAAACCAAAACCGCCCTCAGTTAATGAAGCCGAAGGCAACATGCCAATGGAGCCCGTCAGCATCGCGGCGGTATCAGATAAGATATCGCCAAACATATTGCCGGTCACAATCACGTCAAACTGCTTCGGTTCGCGAACAAGCTGCATGGCCGCGTTATCAACGTACATATGGCTCAGCTCAACCTCTGGGTAATCCGCTGCCAAGCTCTGCATGACTTCGCGCCACAAGACCGTTGCTTCAAGCACATTAGCCTTATCAACACTGCATACTTTTTTGTTGCGCTTCATTGCCATTTCAAAAGCTGAACGACCAATACGCTCTACTTCGTGCTCGGCGTAAACATAGGTGTTATAACCTTGGCGCTCGCCATTTTCTAAACGACGAATACCGCGAGGCTCACCAAAATAAATACCACCTGTCAGCTCGCGAACAATCATGATGTCCAAACCCGCAACCAGCTCGCGCTTTAACGAAGAGGCATCGGCCAACTGAGGATACAAAATAGCTGGACGTAAATTGGCAAACAAACCAAGCTCGTAACGAATCTTCAACAAGCCTTTTTCTGGACGAATGCTTGGATCCAAGGTGTCCCACTTAGGGCCGCCAACAGAGCCCATTAATACAGCCTCAGCAGAGCGACACGCATCAAGCGTAGAGTTCGCTAAAGGCACACCGTGAACATCGATTGCAGCGCCGCCGATCAGCTCATTTTCAAATTTAAGTTTTAATTTAAACTTTTCATCAACCGCCCCAAGAACCTTGACTGCCTCGGCAACAATTTCAGGACCAATGCCATCACCGGGCAACAATACAATTTTTCTAGTCAAAATTTAGTCTCCAACGAGGCTAGTTAATAGGAAAAAGCCAAGGCGCCTGTTCTTTGCGCTTTTGCTCGTAGGCCTGAATGGTATCGGCTTCTTTTAAAGTTAAACCAATGTCATCAAAGCCATTTAATAAGCAGTACTTACGGAATTCATCGACGTCAAAAGAAAAAGTCTCTCCCGAAGGTGTCACCACACACTGTTTTTCTAGATCAACAGTGAGTTCATAACCTTCGGTTTCATACATTTCTTCAAACAAGCGGTCGACAATCGCGTCTTCCAACACAATCGGCAACATACCGTTTTTAAAACAATTATTAAAAAAGATATCTGCAAAACTTGGCGCAATGATGCTGCGAATACCAAATTCTTCAAGCGCCCAAGGTGCATGCTCACGACTGGAACCACAGCCAAAATTTTCGCGAGCCAATAATACACTTGCCCCCTGATAACGCGCGTGATTCAGCGCAAAATCTGGATTCAATGGCCGAGCGCTGTTGTCTTTACCGGGTTCACCAACATCGAGGTAACGCAACTCATCAAAGGCATTCGGGCCAAAACCTGAACGCTTGATGCTCTTTAAAAACTGCTTGGGAATAATCAAGTCAGTATCCACGTTGGCCCTATCCATTGGCGCGGCAAGACCTGTGTGTACAGTAAATTTATTCATTGTCGCCCCTTAAAAGTCACGCACATCAACAAAATGACCCGCTATCGCTGCAGCGGCCGCCATTGCCGGACTCACCAAATGAGTACGACCACCATAACCCTGACGTCCTTCAAAATTGCGATTTGAAGTCGAAGCGCAGTGCTCACCGTCTTCTAAGCGGTCGGCATTCATAGCTAAACACATAGAACAACCAGGCTCACGCCACTCAAGACCCGCTTCAGTAAAAATGGTATGCAAGCCTTCCGCTTCCGCTTGTTCTTTCACTGCACCTGAACCAGGAACAACAATCGCTTCCTTAACAGACGTGGCTTTTTGCTTACCTTTAACAACGGCCGCCGCCGCACGCATGTCTTCAATACGCGAGTTGGTACACGAACCAATAAAAACACGATCCACATGAATATCCGTGATTGCTTGCCCAGCAGAAAGCCCCATGTACTCAAGTGCGCGCTCAATACCGCGCTTCTTAACATCATCTTCAGCATCAGCGGGTTTTGGCACAGAACCTGTGATCGGAGCAACCATTTCCGGTGATGTCCCCCAACTAACTTGAGGCACAATATCGGCACCGTTGAGCTCAACAACCTTGTCGAATACGGCATCAGCATCGCTATAAAGCTCTCTCCAAGCAGCCTCAGCGGCTTCTTGTTGATCGGCATTAGGCGCCAAATAACGGCCGCGAACGTATTCAATCGTTGTCTCATCAACAGCAACCATGCCTGCGCGTGCGCCGCCTTCAATCGCCATATTGCAGACAGTAAGGCGCCCTTCCATGCTCATCGCACGAAAAACATCACCACCAAATTCAATCGCATAACCGGTACCGCCAGCCGTGCCAATTTTGCCAATAATCGCCAAGACCACATCTTTGGCCGTGACGCCAGCGGCGAGCTCACCATCCACACGCACAAGCATGTTTTTCATTTTCTTGGCAACCAAACACTGGGTCGCCAAAACGTGCTCAACCTCACTGGTACCAATACCAAAAGCCAAGGCACCCACGGCACCATTGGTGGATGTATGAGAGTCACCACAAACGATGGTCATACCCGGTAAACACGCGCCCGTCTCAGGACCAACAACATGCACAATACCTTGGCGCTTATCATTGATTTTAAACTCGGTAATGCCTAGCTCTTCGCAATTGTCATCCAAGGTTTTAACTTGAATACGCGAAATTGGATCCTCAATCCCCTCAACACCACTTTCACGCTCTTTCGATGTGGTCGGAACGTTGTGATCCGGTGTGGCCACAACTGACCCGGTGCGCCACGGTTTGCGAGCTGCAAGGCGCAAACCTTCAAAGGCCTGCGGAGAGGTCACTTCATGAACAAGGTGTCTATCGATGTAAATCAGCGACGATCCGTCATCGCGCTGCTTCACAACATGGGCATCCCATAATTTGTCGTATAGCGTTTTTGCTGCCATCACTCTAACTCTTGACGATTAATATAAGCCCCAATAAAGAAGCATTGTTTATGGGCTAATTCTACCTCTAGGCAGGAATAACTCAAATTCATTATTTTCATGTTTTGCATTACCCAAAGTTATAGGTAACAATAGGCAAACGGCTTACACGAACGTTACAAAAATTAGAAAGCCCAATAATACAAGCCAATAAGGTAAATAGAGGCTTTATGGACACAGACTCGCTATCCGCTTTTGTTGCTGTTGCTCACAGCAAGTCCTTCTCGCTTGCCGCACAACAACTCTTTCTCACCCAACCAGCTATTAGTAAGCGAATCGCTCGCCTAGAGGAGCAACTTAACCACCGCTTATTTGATCGCCTTGGGCGAGACTTACATTTAACCGATGCTGGCCGACTCTTATTACCAAGAGCAGAAGCCATCTTGCTTGAACTAAGGGAAACCGAGCGCAGTGTAAAAGAGCTTAGTGGGGAGATAGTAGGCAGCTTAAAAATAGCCACCAGTCACCATGTGGGACTGCACCACCTCCCACCCATTTTGCGTGACTTTTCAGCCAAGCACGGCAACGTAAACTTACAATTTGAATTTCTAGATTCCGAGCGCGCCCACGAGAAAATCATCAACGGTGAATGTGAATTTGCCATTGTTACCCTCCCCCCAAAAATCGCGCCACCATTAAAAGGCATAAAGCTCTGGGATGACCCTCTCAAAGTCGTTGTAGGCAGCCAACACACACTCGCAGACAAGCAAGCTGTCGAACTTCAAGAGTTAAGTAATGAAGCCGCTATCTTACCCGACCTAAGCACCTACACCGGACGGCTCATTAAAGAAGTCTTTGAACAACGACAACTTGACATCAAAATCAATATGGCAACAAATTACTTAGAAACGATCAAAATGATGGTGAGTGTCGGCCTAGGCTGGAGCTTATTACCAGCAACAATGATTGATGAACAACTACATGCGCTGGAGCTCAATGAACTGACAATAAGCAGAGAACTCGGACTGGTAATGCACAATAAGCGCAGCCTAAGTAATGCAGGTCGAGCTTTTTATGAAACGGTTTTACGCCTGCAATAATTAGCTAGGTAGATCTGCATTGAGTATATCCATAAGCAACTGATCTGGTTTAAAAGCCTGAGCCTCACTCGCTGCCTGATAAGACATTTCCGGCTTATCTGCCATGCTGGCTAACACACTTGCACGGTATAGACGTGCCGCCGTCAAATCCTGATAGCGAACCAAAGCCTTGCCCTCAGCACCGAGGCCTATTAATACTTGAGTTAACTGAGCACTATTTCTCGCAGACAGGCTCCATGCTTTAGCAGCACTTTCCCAATCTTTTTGCCCCTCATAACTAAACGCCGTATATTCGTATAACTGGCCAACATAGAGGTAAAGTCGAACAAGCATTTTTTGCTCAGCACCAAATTCAGAAAGCTCTGTTGTTTTAGCAGTTTCCGCCTCTAACCCTAACAACTTATCGCTCCAGTAAGCCGCAAGTTCGCTATTACCCTCGGCATAATCATCCCAGGCAGACACGATACGACGCTGTTTTTGTTTGTCCTGCCAAACCTGAATCACTGAGTTTTGCTTATCAAATAAAGAACGGGCATTTTTTTGAGATATCTTAAGGATATTAATTGCCTTCGAAGCATTGCCCTTTTGAGCTTCCGAAACAACAAAATCGGCATCGTGGCGAAGCGACCAAAGCTCTGCTTCAATTTGTTTATTATCAGTCTTAATTGATTGTGAGGGTGAATAGTAAGGCTTGCGCTTGGTAGAAACCGCCACCGGCTTGGCATCCAGACCATGCACAGTGCACCAACCAACAAGCCCCACTGAATCATCAGAGCAACTTTTTTTAAGCCGGCTTTCATTTAATTTACATGCTGCCTCGAATGCAGCGGAAGGTAATGAAGAGCAATCACAGTCAATTTGAGCACATTGTTCAGCAATACTTAGGGAGGAAAGTGCGCCAATGCAAATACCAGCAAACATCAATCCTAGACGTCGAACACTTACATATCGCATGAGTTTAACCCCGCAATGAATTGTATATTATTTTTATTTGTCTAGTTTTGATTCTAAAGCATGAGAACCATCATGCAAGCATTGTTTAAAAATCAACACTAATTCACATAATTTAGACGGGGCGAGGTAATATTGTCCGAAGAAAGTAGCAACTTATCACAAAGGCAAGTACAGCAATAACGGCAGCCACCATAAAAGTAAGCTCCACACCAAACTGCCACAAATAACCACTAAAGAAAGCCCCTACCCCTCCGCCTGCGCCAAAACTAATCGAACTATAAAAGGCTTGAGCCCTGCTTTGCTGGTCAGCACCAAAACGCTTGCGACAAAAACCCATCGCCACCGAATGACAGGCCGCAAACGAAAATGCATGCAGTAACTGCAAAAAGAACAAACTATAGGCACTACCTGCAAGAGAAGGCAGAAGCAACCAACGTAGAGCAGTAAAGAACAAACTAATAAGTAACAAATTGTAAGGCGGAATACATCGCATTAACTTATGCGCGATAAGAAAAAAAACAATCTCTGCAACAACACCTAAGGTCCAAAAACAACCTATTTCCACCCGAGTATAACCAAGCTGCTCTAAATAAATCGAAAAGAACACATAATATGGGCCGTGACTGGCATGCAGAAGAAAACAAACAATAAAAAACATCGCAACAGGCAAGCGCCCTAATTGCGACCAAAAATCTTTAAATGAGGCTCCTTTAGCATCAACACCAGCTGCGAGCTCATTGCTGTTATCACCAAAACTTAAACAAACAAGAACGAGTAGCACCAACTGAGCACAAACAGCAAAAGGTAAATAACTTAAAGGTAAGGCAGCAAACGCAACCCCCAAGACAAGCACTGAAACAACAAAACCAATACTGCCCCACAAGCGAATTCGACCATAAAAATGAGCTCGATCACCAAGATATTGTAGCGTTAAGCTCTCCGCTGGAGCCAATACCGCACTCCAAAAACAAGCATAAAAAAACAGAATTAAAGCTATAGACCAAGCTTCGTGGAAAAATAAAAACAAGGAATAAAATAGTAAGGCCCCAACAGCGCCAGTACGTAAGACCAAGGCCTTACGGCCTAGGGCATCTGCGATATGCCCCCACACATTGGGCATAAACAGGCGAACAAAAAGTGGAACGGCGGCCAGCGCCCCTATCAACTGGCCACCAAAACCAAGTGACTGTAGATACAGGCTCCAGTAAGGAGCCATAGCACCAATAACGGCGAAGTATAAAAAATACACCGCCGATAAACGCCAATAAGGCATAGGCCTATGCCCAAGAGAAATAATTAAGGCGCCTGAGGAGGTATCACAGGAATGTCGTGCTCAACACTGCCATTTTGAGCCCTGTGACGCATAGCATGATCAAGAACAGTGAGAGCCATCATCGCTTCAGCAATAGGGGTAGCCCGAATACCTACACACGGATCGTGACGACCTGTCGTAATGATATCAACAGCCTCCCCTTTCATATCCACACTGCGACCCGGAATACGTAAACTAGAGGTTGGTTTTAAGGCCAAGTGCGCGATCAGATCTTGCCCCGAGCTAATGCCTCCTAGCACGCCGCCAGCATGATTACTTAAAAAGCCTTCAGGTGTAATTTCATCGCGATGTTCCGTACCTTTTTGGACAACACTTTGGAAGCCATCTCCAATTTCAATACCTTTAACTGCGTTAATACTCATAAGCCCATGAGCTAAATCGGCATCTAAGCGATCAAAGATCGGCTCGCCCAAACCAACAGGCATATTGCGCGCAACCACTGAAATTTTTGCACCAACTGAATCCCCTTCTTTAATCAAGGCCTGCATATAAGCCTCTAATTCAGGGATTTTTGCAGGATCAGGACAGAAAAAGGCGTTGTTCTCGATTTCAGACACGTCAACCAAATCAAGCTCGATGGGGCCAAGCTGACTCAAATAGCCAAAAATTTCGACATTCCACAATTCTTTAAGTACTTTTTTGGCGACAGCACCAGCAGCAACACGCATCGCCGTTTCACGGGCTGAAGAACGACCACCACCACGATAATCACGAGTGCCGTATTTTTGTGCGTAAGTGTAATCAGCGTGGGCAGGTCGAAATTGCTCTTTAATCTTGCCATAATCTTTAGAGCGCTGATCGGTATTTTCAATCACTAAACCAATGGGTGTGCCCGTAGTCCTTCCTTCAAATACGCCGGAGAGGATTTTTACCTCATCGCCTTCTCGGCGCTGAGTCGTATAACGGCTAGTGCCTGGCTTACGACGATCAAGGTCTCGTTGTAAATCAGCTTCACTTAACTCAATACCCGGTGGACAGCCATCAATGATGGCCCCCAAAGCTAAACCATGACTTTCACCAAAGGTGGTGACGGTAAATAATTTTCCAAACGTATTTCCAGACATTTCTTACACAACCATATACGCAGCCTACTCAGCCGCTTCAATTAACTGTTCACGATTAATAATAAACACGCCTTCTCCGCCGTGTTCAAACTCAGGCCAAAAGAATGGGTACTGAGAGAAAAGCTCAGCAAATTCTTGCCAGCCATAACCCACCTCGACCACTAATAAGCCACCAGGCTGCAAACACTCCGGCGCCTGTTCAAGCAGTTGACGTACAAAATCAAAACCGTCATCACCCGAGGTTAAACCAAGCTTTGGCTCACGAAAAAACTCCGTTGGTAAGCCGCTG
The DNA here is from genome assembly GCF_041346925.1 of Agaribacterium sp. ZY112. NCBI lineage: Bacteria > Pseudomonadati > Pseudomonadota > Gammaproteobacteria > Cellvibrionales > Cellvibrionaceae > Agaribacterium > Agaribacterium sp. ZY112. The sequence continues at coordinate 3,338,356 of NZ_CP166840.1, forward strand.
TATTCACTCTCACTGACATAGGGTGGGTTCGATACAATCAAGCCATATTTTTCTTTGCCTAAGACAGCGCTTAACCCATCTGAATCAATCGCTCGAACTCGATCACTTAGATCAAAGCGCTCAATATTACGCTGCGCCACATCTAATGCGTCGCGGCTGATATCAATTAAGTCGACTTCAGAGCCCGCAAATTCATGTGCCATGGCGATACCAATACAGCCACTGCCGGTACATAAATCGAGAATGCGCTCTGGGTAGTTATCCAACCATGGCTGAAACTGTTGTTCTATTAACTCAGCAATTGGCGAGCGCGGTACCAAAGTATGTTCATTGACAAAAAAAGGCAAATTAGCAAACCAAGCCTCGCCAGTAATGTAGGCCGCTGGGCAACGCTCGGTGATTCGGCGCTCAACCGCATCAAACAGGGCTTGCTTTTCTGCAGAACTAAGACGCGCTTCCCATAACTGCTCAAGCCGCTGCCAAGGCTGGTTAATGGCCCATAGTGCCAACACAAGCGCTTCATCCCAGTCATTGTCGGTGCCGTGACCATAAAACAGATCCGCACTGCGAAAACGACTAGATGCCCATCTCACCCAGTCTCTGAGGTTTAGCAGCTCTTGATTTAGGCTATGTTCCAAACTCTGTTCCATAAAACTTTGGCAATTGTCAAAAAGGCCGCTATTCTAGCGCCTTTTTCTTCCGGCCGCCTCCTCGGCGCGCCATGAATGTTGCCGGTGACTGATGAAAGATCTATTTGCACAAATTATTAACACGATGGGTGAAGACCTAGAACGCCCAGGCCTAGTTGACACACCTGAACGCGCAGCAAAGGCTTACGCTTACCTAACTAAGGGCTACAAGCAGACGGTTGAGGAAGTTGTTAATGACGCTCTCTTTCCATCTGATTCAACCGACATGGTCATCGTTAAAGACATTGAGCTGTATTCAATGTGCGAACACCACATGCTGCCCTTTATTGGTAAAGCTCATGTCGGCTACCTTCCCCAAGGTAAAGTACTGGGCTTAAGCAAAGTTGCTCGTATTGTTGACATGTATAGCCGCCGCCTGCAGATCCAAGAGCAGCTCAGCTCCCAGATTGCCAACACCATCCTTGAAGTAACCGATGCCGCAGGTGTTGCCGTTATTATCGAAGCCAAACATCTATGCATGATGATGCGCGGAGTAGAAAAGCAAAACTCCCTTATGCGCAGCTCTTGTATGCTGGGCCAATTTAGAGAAAGTGCGGCAACTCGAGCCGAGTTCTTATCTCTTATTAAGTAGCCACCTAAGAGATACAGACATTCAAAAGGCGTGCACTGATCAGTCACGCCTTTTTATTTTAAGCGCCCAACAGGCTTCGCTTAAGGTATTTTAAACACCGTCAATAAATACTCTCGGTGAACCCATTGCCGACATGCAGGTAAATAACAACTGCAATTACAGAGTTCAGCTCCCTAGCGCCCTATTTTTGCAAGGAGTGAACCGGTCTAGTGGAACTCATCACCTCACTAAAATCCAAGCCTAAACGCCCTAACTCCCAATACATAAGCCCAATAAACAAAGTAAATAGTGCCAAGCCTGCCAACAGTAAGCGTAATGCGTAGTTACTTTTATCTCGCTCAATAAATGAATAAATCACAGCGGGCAGCAAAGCAATACAAAGCACAGCCCAAAACCATTGACGCTGCCCTAAAGCCACCAGTAAAGCGATAAGATAGCCAACAAACAACAAGGCTAAACCGCTAGCTCCAGCAACGGCAGCAAAAGTAATAAGCACTAAATTAGGTTCAAGCATTATCGCAATACCAGCTCTATACGATTACGGGGGGGATATTGGCGGGGAGCCAAAGCGCCGACACTGTAAACCTCAAAGCGTTTTCCGTCTAGCCCAGCCTGCTGTAAGCGCTCTTTAAGTTGATCGGCCAGCAAACGCCCCTTTAACTCATTGGCCTGCTGATCTGCTTCAGTATAAATATGGGCAACGATATAAAATCGCTGAAGAGGCTGTTTCTTAAATGCCAGCACCAAGGCATCAAAATATTCAAACGCCTGACCCTGCTTAGCTTGAAGCCGCTGGGTTTTGATCAAAGACTTATCGGCAGAAGCTTTATTTTGTATGAATATAGAGGCCAAATCTTCATCAAGCTGAATATAACCTTGGCGACGTACACGTGAATTTAAGGCCGAAGCGTTTGGAACGATGGCAACAGCGGCCTGAGTCAGACTTAGCTGGTCTAAGTGGGCATAGATACGACGATTACCGCGCTGGACAAAATACAGCACCCAAATTTCTTGCCCCTGATTCAAGCTAAATACACGATAACGCTGCGATGCATCCATACCGTAAAGCACTTTATTATTAAAACGCTCGTTGGCCCAAGCGTTTGAAGCGCCACAGGCTAAACCATCACAAGCGTATAATTCACTTGCACCAACGCTCGTTACCAATCTTTCCAATAAAGACCAAGCCTCATCTTTACTTAAGGCAGAATCAAACTCCCACGTTTGACTATTCAAATCCCCCTTTATCCAGCGCTCTTGTTCCGCCACAATTTGAGCATTGACATTTTTCAGCGAGCTCAGTGTTAATCTGTACTCAATGGTCTCATCCTGCTTAGATGAGATCTCACGCTGCCCCGCTAACAACTCTGCAGCTGTTGCGACTGAACTCAACCCCAGCAACAGCACAAATGACAAACTAAGAATACGAATCATACAACCTGCCTTTATTTACTTTTCCGTATCATACGGGCTTAATCGTGACTTATATAGCTGAGCACCAGCTCAGCGACAAGCGCTAGTTTCTGAGTACACTCACTCAAATGCACATGATGTGGCCCTTCAACCGTGTGTAAATCTAAGTGATCACTTAACTCTAACTCACGACATAAAGGGCGCTTAAGCAAACCTTCGGTCGCACATAAAACAAGTGCTTTTTGCGGGAATGCACTTAATACGGCTTCGGCCTGTTTCACCGTTAATCTAAGCTCTGAAACCAAATTGAGTCGACTATCGTACTGCCAATACCAGCCCTTATCAGGACAGTACTTTAATGAACGTTCAGCAAATAAAGCGCTCGCCGATATCGGTATTGGAAAATAAGCATGACTGCGGCTCTTAAGTGCAAGGGCTTTTTCAGGGTAATAACTGCGCCGATTGAGCCTTCGAGAGTCAAGGCTGCTTAACGTTGCTTCACGCAAGCGCTTGGGAAAGTTCTGTTCCGTTTCGGTATAGGGCAAGATAGCGTCAATCAGAATTAAACCCTGAATACGCTCAGGGAAACTTGCGGCCAATAAGCTCGCAATCATAGCTCCGCGACTGTGACCAAGAATATAACAGCTTGACCAATTAAGCTGATCCAGAACTTGCACCAACTCACGGATATCTTGCCAAATATTATAAGCCCCGCAGCCCGGCCTAGACTGGCTTAAACCATGGCCGGCCATATCAAGAGCAACAACATCACACTGCGTTAACAAAGGAGCAAGCACAGAAAAACTGTTAGCGTTATCAAGCCAACCGTGCAGGGCCAGAACATGCACCTCCGCCGATTTATTCCAACGCAAAGCGGCAAGTGTTATCGCATCAAGCTTAAACACTTCTTCTTGAGCTTGGCTCAAGGTCTATCTAACCACTCAAGCTCGCATACACCCGAGACAACGGGGTCTCCCTTTAAACAAGCAAGAGATGCTGTTCCCATACGGTAGCGACCATATTCAAAAGCGCATAAATGATCCACTAAGGTGCCTACCAGTGGCTGATGGCTTACCAAGGCTATACAGCTGTGCTTTTGCGACAAAGAATAAAGCTGGTCAATCAGTACTTTAGGATTGGCATTGGGCACCAACAGATCAAGCTCTTGCTTAGGCGCTGGAGTATACTGAGTTAAAATATCTGCCGTTTGGCAAGTGCGCAAATAAGGGCTATGTAAAACAAGCTCTAATTCAGCCAGCTCATCACAGCGCTTTTGACAGACTGAATGCACTTCTAACTCACCTTCAGCAGATAACGCTCTTAGGTTATCCGCTGAAGCCTCAGCCTCTGCATGCCCATGACGCAGAATTAGCAATCTCATTATTTGACCTCGGCGTCTTTACCCGAGTCAGCACTCTGTTCAAGATCACCTAAGTCGCTATTCTCTGCTTCAGATACACTAACAGCGTCCTTATTTGAAGCACCTGCATCAACCGAGGCCTCTTCAACAACGACCTCGTCAACAACAGCCTCATCAACGACATCACTAGCGGGTAAATCCGCAAAGGGAAAAGGTTTATCGTCGCTGGTGAAACCAACAAAGTTAAGACACTGACTGATGTACTGACACAAAACATCCGCAAATTCAACCAATTTACGATTAGGGCGGCCAGTTAATAAAGCAAACAGAAATTGAACTACTGCTAAGACCCAATACGCAGCCATAGCGACATAAATAACAAATGAGAACAGCAACATGTAAACCAAGCGTACCCATGTATGCCCATCTCTTACATTTTTTTTCAGTTGCTCGTCCATTCCTATCTCCTTAGATTTAGACTTGTTTTAAGAGCGTTTAAAAATCAGTCCGACTGCTGTTGAGCATCGACGTCGTAACTCATTTCACCGGTCATCAAGCGCGTGACAACTCGGCGAATATTCTGCCCCTCAAATACAATGGCGTAAAGCCCTTGCACTAACGGCATATAAACACCCATAGCCTGCGCTTTTGCATAAACGGTTTTTAGCGTATTAATACCTTCTACTGCCTGGCCGATCTCTTCAATAGCTTGCTCTAAAGATTTGCCCTCCCCCAGTGCTTTACCCGCACGAAAGTTACGGCTTTGATCAGAGGTACAGGTTAAAATTAAATCACCCACGCCAGCTAAACCTAGAAAAGTAAGTGGATCAGCTCCTAATTCACGAGAAAAACGCCCCATTTCGGCAAGGCTGCGAGTTAATAGCATCGCTTGGGTATTTTTACCCGAGCCTAGCGCCTCGGCCATACCTGAGACAATGGCATATATGTTCTTCAAAGCGCCGGCAAGTTCAACACCAAAGCTGTCACTGTTGCGATAGATACGATAGGAGCTTGATGAAAAAATGGTTTGAACAAGGGCTTGAACACTGTCATGTCTGCTTGCAACAACACTGCCTGTAATTTGCCCTTTGACCATCTCCCGGGCAAAGTTTGGCCCACTAAGCACACCGACTTTTGCTTGAGGTAGCTCTTCCTCTAAGATTTCACTCATTAACTTAAAGCCTTCAAGCTCAATCCCTTTGGTTGTAGATACAACCGGCGTATCGGGCTTAAGCATAGGACTTAACTTACGAGCAACTTCACGAAAAGCCTTACTTGGCACAGAAACAAAAATAATATCCGCATCCTCTACCACAGCATCCATGTCAGAGCTAACCGTTAAACTGTCAGCTAAAGGATAATCGGGTAAATAACGCGTATTTTCTCGCTTTTCTTGGCATGCTTGTGCTCGCGTATTATCACGCATCCACAACCATGTATTTAAGCGATTGGTTGCAGCCATGTTTGCTATAGCAGTACCAAAACTACCACCACCAAGAACCGCAATTTTCTGAACCGACATATAAAAGAAAAACCTAGATGGAAAATAAAATAGAGCCGGTCTTCGCGTCGTAAGACACTAAGACCGGTCTAACACATTAAGCTTGGCTTAACTCTAATAGTAACTTGTTCATGCGTTTAACATAAGCAGCCGGATCTTTGATCGATCCACCTTCAGCTAGAGACGCTTGATCAAACAAGATGCTGGCAAAATCAGAGAAGCGATCTTCATCACTCTCTTGATCCATTTTTTCAACCAGAGGGTGCTCTGGATTAATTTCTATAGTCGGCTTACTTTCAGGAACCGCTTGGCCTGCCTGCTCTAATAGACGACGCATTTGCGCGCCCATATCATCCTGACCAACCACTAAACACGCCGGTGAATCAGTTAAACGATGAGTCACTCGTACATCTTCGACATCATCATTTAGCGAAGCTTTTAAGCGGCTAACGAAGCTTTCATACTTCTTCTCAACTTCTTCTTGCGCCTTTTTATCTTCTTCGCTATCGAGCTCACCTAAATCCAAAGCGCCTTTAGCTACGTCTTGGAAAGTCTTACCATCAAATTCAGTAAGATGCCCCATTAACCACTCATCAATGCGGTCTGAGAGCAATAGAACTTCGATACCCTTCTTGCGGAAGATTTCTAAGTGTGGGCTGCTTTTGGCAGTATTGTGATTCTCACCGACCACATAATAAATCTTGTCCTGCCCTTCTTGCATACGCTCTACATAAGCAGCCAAACCTTGATCCTGTGCTTCTGTATCGGTATGAGTGGTCGCAAAGCGGAATAAACCAGCTATCTTTTCACGATTTGCGAAATCTTCTGCAGGCCCTTCTTTTAGAACTTCACCAAACTCTTTCCAGAACTCAGCATAGCTATCGGCATCTTTCTTAGCCGTTTTTTCTAACATATCCAAGACACGCTTGGTTAGCGCAGCTTTGATGGAATCAACATTGGGGTCTTTTTGTAAGATTTCACGACTTACATTTAAGCTTAAGTCATTGCTATCTAAGACACCTTTAATAAAGCGTAAATACAAAGGTAGGAACTGCTCAGCCTCATCCATAATAAAGGTGCGCTGAACGTAGAGCTTCAAACCACGTGCGGCATCGCGATTGTAGAGATCAAAAGGTGCTTTAGAAGGCACATAAAGTAAACTGGTGTAGTCTAATTTACCTTCAACACGGTTGTGACTCCACTTAAGCGGATCAGTGAAGTCATGGCTGATGTGCTTATAAAACTCTTTATACTCATCATCACTCACATCTGAGCGCGAACGACTCCAAAGTGCTTTCGCCGTATTCACGACCTCATCTTCAAAAACTTTTTCTTCACCCTCTTCCGCTGCCTGCTCTTTTTGCATAACAACCGGAATACTGATGTGATCACTGTATTTTTTGATAATCGAACGCAGACGGAAACCATCAGCAAATTCTTTTTGCTCATCTTTAAGGTGAAGCACAACTGTAGTACCACGCTGTTCACGCTCTACAGTTTCAACGCTGTATTCTGCTTCGCCATGGCTTTCCCAGTGAACGCCTTCAGACTTATCGGCACCAGCACGTCGAGTAAAGACTTCAACACGATCTGCAACAATAAAGGCCGAGTAGAAACCAACACCAAACTGACCAATCAACTGGCTGTCTTTTTTGTCGTCACCACTTAACTGAGACATAAACTGAGCCGTACCAGACTTAGCAATGGTACCTAAATGACTAACAACCTCGTCACGGCTCATACCAATACCGTTATCACTGATTGAGACGGTACCGGCTTCGCTATCAAAGTCGATACGAATTTGAATATCCGGGTCATTTTCAAAAAGTTCAGCCTTATTTAAGGCTTCAAAGCGCAATTTATCCGCGGCGTCAGAGGCATTGGATACAAGTTCGCGCAGGAAGATCTCTTTATTTGAATAAAGAGAATGGATCATCAAATGCAGTAATTGCTTGGCTTCTGTTTCAAACCCACGTGTTTCTTTTGTCGCCTCAGCGCACATATATTGTCTCCTATGAAAGCTTATCTAGAACTGAAGCGATAAATGGGGGCCGTATTTTCAATTTCAAGGCTGGTATAGCGGCTTTTCTACGTATACATTAAAAGCCTGCCCCCACTTTAAAAGGCTAGTTATTTAGCGCAGTTATACACCTCAAAGGATTGGGCCCCGTCTTTAGGCTTGTCTATCGACACCAGAGTGTCGCCACCCATCGATACGGCCTGATTCTTAGCCAAAGTGAGCAACTCTTCAGCAACTTTGGACGATTTACGCTCAATAAGAGCCACTTTAGATTTTACCGATACATGGGCTTTACCTAAGCGTTCACAAGCCTCTGTATGAGCTTTTTTTACTAGGCTAATATTCTCAGCGCCTTCTTGTGGCTTAACCCAAGTACAGGCGCCCATAGAAACAAGCAAAACGGTAAGACTTAAACCTTGCACAAACTTCATCGTGTTACTCCAATAGCATTCAAAAAAACGGAGTATACACACTCTTAGTAACGCATATCTGCAGGAATATCTGGTGAGCCTGGGCGATCGGGCCTCTCACCGTTGCCCTTTCTAAACTCCCTAAGCTGGAAGACATAAGCAAGCACTTGTGCCACAGCAACATATAAGCCCGCTGGCACCTCTTGTTCGAGCTCTGTCGTGTGATAGATGGAACGTGCTAATGCAGGGCTTTCTATTTGCTCAACACCGTTTTGTTTGGCCACCTCTCTAATCCTCAACGCACTGTGATCAAGCCCTTTGGCTAACAAGACCGGAGCAGACATGGTATCTGGCTGATATTTCAATGCGACAGCAAAGTGGGTGGGGTTAGTAATCACAACATCAGCCTCAGGTACGGCTGACATCATTCGGTTCTGAGCCATTTGCATCTGCAATTGACGAATTTTACCTTTTACCTCCGGCTTACCCTCCGAATCTTTTAGCTCGTCTTTAATATCCTGCAAAGACATACGAAGCTTTTTCTTGTTTTCCCATAACTGAAACGGCACATCGATCATCGCAATCACTAAGGTTGAGCACGACAAAACCACTCCTGCGTACAAACTCAATTCTAATGCATGGTTTAAGCCTGGCGCTAAAGCCTCTCGAGCCAAGCCATGAATAGGCTCCTGCATACTCCACAACAAAATAAAAGCCGTCGCAATTACCAACGATACTTTTGCTATGCCTTTAAATAACTCAACCAAAGAGCGCATACTAAACATACGCTTAATACCTGCAATGGGATCTAAACGATTCCATTTAGGAGCCAGTGATTTACCACTAAATAGAAGCCCGCCAAGGACCGTAGGCCCGACCAACGCAGCCAAAACAATAACGGAGAAAAAAGCAAGAGTTGACCAAAACATCTCCTCAAAGGCCAAGCCCAAGTGGCTAAACATGGCGTTAGGATCTAATAAGCGCTCTCGCGTTAACGAGAAGTTATGTCTTAATACGCGCTGTAAACCGTGGGCCATCTGCCCACCAAACAAGAAAAAACCGACTGCACTTGCCAATAACACGGCAAATGTCGTGAGGTCTTTTGAGCGAGGGATCTGCCCTTCTTCTCGCGCCTTCTCCTGACGCTTAGCCGTTGGCTCTTCCGTTTTTTCTTGGGCACTGTCATTCTCTGACATTAAGGTGCCTCGATTAATTCATGAACAAAATTAAAACCCACATCTAAATTCTTCTCGAATGCCTCTAGGTAATTCCCTAGCCCCAGCCAAATTAAGGCAAGACCACAAATAAGCGTAAACGGAAAACCAATAGCAAAAATATTAAGTTGAGGAGCGGCTCGACTCATTACCCCAAAAGCCATATTAATAACCAGCAAGCTGGTTAACACAGGCAAAGCAAAAGACAGTGCGGAGGCAAACATCCACGCACCCAACTGCACCAACATATAGAGCTTATCGGTGTTAAGCATACCGGAGCCTATCGGCAAGGTTTGAAAACTTTGGATAAGCATGGAAATTAGATATAGGTGGGCATTGAATGCAACAAACATTAAGGTGGTTAGGATTAAAAAGAACTGACTGACAACCGTTGTTTGAACGCCGTTTGTAGGGTCATTCATCATGGCGAAACCAAGGCCCATTTTCATTGCGATAAACTGCCCACTTAGAACAAAAACATGAAAAACCACCTGAAAACAAAAGCCCATTAAAGTCCCTACTGCGACTTCACGCAGTAGGATAGGAATCATATTAAAAGACAACATTGGCGGCGCATTAAATGCGGGCAATAAAGGTACCGCTATCAGTGTCAGCAACATCGCCATGGCCAAGCGCACACGGGGGGAAATAACTCGTGATCCAATAACCGGAACAACCATCAACATAGACGCTATACGAGCAAAAGGCAGAAAATATTGCTGTACAAACTGCGCTATGTCTTGCTCTGTCATCATTGCAAAGCAACCAACTCAGGTATTTGTAAAGCCAGCTTGTGAAATAGATCTATAAACTGCTGAGTTAACCAAGGCCCAGTTAACATAATCGTTAATAGGGTAACAATCAGCCTGGGGAGAAAACTTAAGGTTTGCTCATTAATCTGGGTAGCTGCTTGGAAGATACTCACAGTTAAACCAACTAACAAGCTAGGCCCAACGATCACTAGTACCATAATCACAACCAAGTAAAATGCGTGAGCAAACAATTGTAATGCCGTTTCTGGGCTCATATGTTTACCTATATACCAAAGCTTGCTGCTAGGGTTCCCACTATAAGCCCCCAGCCATCAACAAGAACAAACAACATAATTTTAAATGGCAGTGAAATAATCAATGGTGACAACATCATCATACCCATCGCCATCAATACACTCGCGACAACAATATCAATAACTAAAAAAGGAATAAAAATAATAAAACCAATTTGAAAGGCTGTTTTTAATTCCGAAGTAATAAATGCCGGCATTAATATCGTGAAAGGAATATCTTGAGGCGTGGCAACAGGATCAGCGCCACCAATTCTAAAAAACAAATTAATGTCATCCTCTCTTGCATTGGCAAGCATAAAACGCTTTACCGGCTCTTTTGCAATAGCAATGGCTTCAATTGAGCTTATCTGCTCTGCCATATAGGGTTGAAGAGCTTCCTGATTAATTTCTTCAATGACGGGCGTCATAATAAAAAAGGTTAAGAACAGAGCAAGACCGATTAAAATCTGATTGGAGGGGCTTTGCTGCAAGCCTAAGGCCTGACGCAATATTGAAAAGACAATAATAATACGAGTAAATGACGTCATCATCATGAGCATCGCTGGCAAAAATGTCAGCATTGTCATCAATATGAGTATTTGCAAAGTAACACTGTAGTCTTCTGTGCCATTTGCATTCTTTGTTACCGTTAAAGCAGGTAATGCAGGCAGTGCTTTAACCGATGATGCCCCCAACATAGCTTCAGCTTTTTCCAACTGGGATCCTTGATCCGGTGTATTAGCACTTTGTGCGTGTACACTATGAGTCATCAGGGAGAATAGTAAAAATAAACAGGAAAAACTGAACAGCAGAGAGCCTCTAACTTGCATTAGTGTGCCCTCCTGACTTCAACACTCTCTTTAAAAAACCAGAGAAATCTGATTCAACAGAAAAATCACTGGCCTTGACTTCAGAGCTCGGTTCTGTGTTTTCACATGAACTACGATTACTTTCATCACCTAGCAGCGGCGGAGTATCATTTAATTCATGCAACTTAGTAATAGCGCCATCAGCCACCGACAACACCAAGGTATCTGAACCTGCTTTAAGTAAAACAATACGTTCTTTACGCCCCAAGTTTAATGTCTCAAGCACCTTCAAACGCCCTGCCCCAATACCGCTTATTGGAAGGCGCTTGCTCAACCACGCTAAAGCTAAAATTAAAGCTACGATAAGGCTTAAAACTACGCCAACCTGTAAGGCCATATCAGCATATGACAAACTCGAAGCGGCCTCAGTTGGCGCTAATGAAGTAACATGTTCTACATTCGGTTTTTGCACATACACCTCTTAACGCAAACGTTTAATACGTTCCGATGGACTTATCACGTCTGTCATACGGATACCAAATTTTTCATTCACAACAACCACTTCGCCATGGGCAATTAAAGTGCCATTGACAAGCACATCTAAGGGCTCACCAGCTAAGCGATCCAATTCAATAACCGAGCCTTGATTAAGCTGTAATAAATTTCTGATAGTGATATTAGTGCGACCAACTTCCATTGAAATGCTAACGGGAATATCTAAGATCACTTCTAAATCAGGCTGCCCCTCCATTGGAGCTGGTGCTGCTGCCGTATCAAAATCATCTAGCTCTACAGGCTGTGCGGGATCAGGCTCTGCATCATCACTAACACCATCAACCTCCTCCTGCTGTTCCATCGCGGCAGCCCATTCGTCCGCCATATCATTTTGATCTACATTGTCATCATCTTCACTCATGAACTTCTCCAACAGGGCCGTTATCGTTGCTACTAGCAGGCTTTTCTATTTGTTCTAATACTCGTAAAGCTAAGTTTTCATTACTTTGACCAAATTCAGCTTTAAATAAAGGCACCCCATTAGCGGTCACAATATGAAAATCAGGCATAGTAATTGGGATAATGTCACCGTCTCTTAAGTCAACAATGTCTCGCAGTGAGATTTTTTTCTCAACAACATCACACTCAACCGCTACCTCTGCCTCCATTACATCTTCTTGCAAAGCGTTCACCCAGCGATCATCTCGCTCATCAGTGTCACTTTGTAAACCTGCATCGAGTACTTCACGAATAGGTTCGACCATCGAGTAAGGCATGGTGATATGCAATTCTCCACCACCGCCATCAAGCTCAACGTGAAAGGTACTGACAACGACCACTTCACTTGGGCTAACAATATTTGCCATGGATGGATTAACTTCTGAATTAATATATTCAAATTCAATTTCTAAGACGGCTTTCCAAGCTTCTCGCAAGTCAACAAAAACCTGCTCTAGCACCATTTGAACCACACGCAGTTCGGTCGGGGTAAATTCTCGACCTTCAATTTTTGCGTGACGGCCATCACCACCAAAAAAGTTATCAACTAATTTAAATACAAGTTTTGCATCAAGAATAATCAATGCCGTACCACGTAAAGGGCGAAACTTAACCATGTTTAAACTGGTAGGTACGTAAAGTGTGTGGACATATTCACCAAACTTTTGAATCTGAATACCACCGACACTCACATCTGCTGTGCGACGTAATAAATTAAACATACTAATGCGGGTATAACGTGCAAAACGCTCATTAATCATCTCAAGCGTTGGCATTCGACCACGAACAATACGATCCTGGCTGGTTAAGTCATAGGCCAAGACACCAGAAGGGTCATCGTCACCCTCGGTTTCAATATCACCGTCGTCAACGCCGTGTAAGAGCGCATCGATTTCATCTTGGCTTAATAAATCTTGCACAATCAACTACCTTATTGCATAACAAAATTAGTAAATAAAACTTGCTCTATACCAGGCTTTCCGATTTCTTTATCAAGCACTTTTTGCAACTCTTGTAATAACTGCAAGCGTAGAAATTCTTTGCCTTCTGGAGTTTGCACCTCTTCAAAAAGCTGTCCGCCTGCGATTAAATTGATGGTGTGATCGATGGTGGCTCGATGTAATTCAATGGCTGCAATCACATCATCATCCCGAGTCATAACAGTGAGATCTAAACGCAAATAACGACGACGGCCACGAGCGTCAATATTTAGTATGTACTCAGGTTTTAAGGGGTAATAAATAGCAGGGCTAGGCAGTTCATCAACAGGCACTTCAAGCTCTTCCCCCTCTTCAGGGATAGGCTCAGGTTGCATCAGAGTTAGCACTGTAATCGTGCCGCCAACAGAAATACCTATAAGCAATAGGCCCACCAAGGCAAGAAGTAAGATTTTTTTCTTACCACCACCTGATGGATTTTCGTCATTATTTTCTTCTTGCTGTTCTTCTTCATCTGCCATGTCAAAGTTCCGTCGACTAAGAGGAGCTTATAGGCATGGCAGCAAGACTTATGCCACGACGTGTTTACATAAAACTAAACAAAATCATCCACGCCCATATTGAGAGTCGCCTCCACAGTGCTAGCGCTAGTTTCAGAACCAAGTTCCTCTTCTGCCTCTTCAACACCAGAAAGCATGCCTTCTGAGTCTAGCTCATCGGAATCTCTTTGATTTTGGTCTCGTACATCCACATCAACAAGATTGAGCCCCTCCTCTGAGAAGACCTCTCTAAGACGTGCTTGGCCCTGCTCTAACTGCTCTCGAACCAGTGATGACTGAGCATTAAATGTCACAGCCGCTTGATCATGCTGAACCTGGATACGCACTTGCAAAGGTCCCAGTTCAGGAGGATCTAACTGAATCTCTGCAAAACTTAAGTTTTTGGCAGCAAGCTGCATGACTTGCTGGCTAACCGTTTCGCTCCAACGCGCATGACCAAAGCTCATCTGTAATTGAAATCTTGGTACGGTTTCACCATTAAGACCGTCTGCTTTCATAGGCGATGGAATCGGATTAGAGCTCAATACGGGCGAACTTTGCTCAAGCGTAAATCCTGACAGATCTTTATTAGTAGCCAAGCCCGTTTTTTTCATCAACGCACCAAGATCACTTACACCATCAAACATCGGCTTGCTCGGCCCCTTAAGAGCCTCTGTCAGTTTAAAATCGGAACTTAAATTCAAAGCCCCCAGCTCAAGGGCTGAAGCCGGTGAAGTAGCTACATGCGACTGCATTGATGACGAAGCTAATGGCAACACCGCTGTCGTTGAAAACACATCAGGCTTAATTTCAGCCCCCGCCTTAACACTTAACACATTACTCAAACCATCTTTTAACTGAGAGTCTTTTTGAGCCTGTAATACCTGTTGAACGGCTAATATTTGAGCTCCAACCGCTGCAGGACCTTGATTCACTTCTAGAGATAAGTTGTTAATAGCGCCAACGAGTGGTTTTGAGGCATCAGAAGCCGAAAAAATAGGGCTAATAGGAGAAGCTTCTGTAAGAATAACTGGAACATCTTGAGCCTCTAATTGCTGACTGTGCTGGCCTTGTTGCGTTAAAGCAAGGAGGTCAGCATCAGATACCAGCTCGTCGGTAGCATCAAGCAAAGATGTATTAGCTACAAACTGCTCTGCCTCAAATATCTGCGGTGAAACCTCTGCTTGTTTTTGTAGCGCCCCCGCTTCATCTTGAGTATCAGCAAAAACCTCAGCAAACGCAGACCTTAAAGCCCCGCCTGCACTATCTTCGCCTTGCTCAGCTTTTATATTAATTGAGCCTGATACAGGCTCAGAGCCAGAGTTAGTTACGTCACTTGCTGTTTGGGAAAAAGGCAGTAACTGCATACACGCTTCTCTTTATCAATCTTTAAACTCAAAAGAAACATAGCAAGCAATAAGCCAAGTAAATAACTGGCTTTAATGACAATAGAATCAACAGGAAATTAGAGATAATCGCGTAATTGCTCTGATACTGCGGCAAATTGTTGCTTGGCAGAGGCAAGGTCTTGCTTCAAACCAGTGGCATCACTATGCCGCCCCTTGTCTTCAATAAGAGCACATATATCTGCGAGACTGTTAGCTCCAATATTACGACAACTGCCTTTAATTCCATGAGCTTCTGCCCGAATCTCTTCAAATTCACCGCGCAATACGGCGGAGCTTAAACGCATAAATCGAGCTTGGCAGTCATCGATAAAAACGTTTATCAACTCATCAAACTTATCTGCCAGCAAACCCTGCAAGCTCTCCAGCATCACCTTATCGATTAACTCACCCATCTACGGCTCACTGATCTTGTTCGTGCCAGCTAAAAGCTATTTCAATGTCGTTGCCGGGCGAACGCAAAATAACTTCATCACAGACACTATTCATAAGAGATAGACCGCGACCAAAATAATTATGCTTCGATCCATCTGCCTCGGGTTCAGCCTTTTCGTAAATCTGGTCTTCAAGCACACCAAATCCCTGGCCACTATCGATGACACGTAAACGCAAGGTTCCACAGCGCCCATGCTCATCAGAAGACTCTCGATGTTTTATCAAAAACTGAATTCGACCTTCAGCTAATTCGGCCAAACCTTTTCTGCGCACATCATAATATTCAACAAAACCTTGAGGTGTCGCTTTTAGAGAAGACTTTAAACGCAAAATACCGTGCTCTAGAGCATTAGAATAAAGCTCAGCCACTACGGTATATAATAAGGTCCTATGTGGAGTTAAGCCTGTCACCTCATTTAATAAGCCCGTGACAAGTGGCAATGGGTCAAACTGGCGTAACGTGTTGGCATCTAAGTTTAGCTCCATACCCCAGTCGGCTAATTTTTCTGTGCTCATACCCTCAAATTGCTGATGTTTATTCTCATAAACCACATCGGCAATAGGGATTTCTACTAAAGAGATATCATCATCTTTTTCAGATTCACCAACATGGGATTGCACTTCATCCAAAACTCGAGTGAATAAATCATCATCATTTTTATGATTTTCAAAAAAGCTATGCAGGCGATCTTCACCAAACATTTCACCTTTAGAATTTCGAGCTTCAAAAATACCATCAGACCAAAGAAAGATTTTATCACCTAGCTCGATAGGCACCCTTTCTGTTTGCGCTCTAAATTCTTTACTTGAGAGTACTCCCAAAGGCAGGTTTTTTGATGCCAGCTCTTCAAAGGCATCAGTTTCTTTACGATATAAGAAGCTAGCGGGTAAACCGCCGTTCCAATAACGAATACGGCGATGATGAAGGTTAATATCGATACAAGTAGCACAGCAGAAGAAACCAACGGGCAAAATCTCATGCAGCTTTTGATTTATCTCAGCCATAATATCTGAGACCGAAAAACCTTTGCGCACCATGCCGTAAAACGTGGTCGCCAATGGCATTGAGCCTATTGCCGCAGGTAAGCCATGACCTGTGAAATCACCCAAAAGCACAATAAGACTACCTGCAGGGCTTACATCAGCAACAATCACATCGCCATTAAAAACGGCTAATGGGCTCATATAAAAGCGCAAATAGTTATCATCCAAGCAGCCTGTATGAGCGATTTGATCAAACACTTGCTTAGCGACCGTTTGCTCTTGAATTAAGTGCTGGTTGTTTAACTCAATCTGCTCTTTTTGACGACTTAGAGTTTGATGCATTTCACGCACGCGCGCGAATGCTTTAATTTTGCTTTGTAAGACGACAGAATTATAAGGCTTAGGGATAAAATCATTGCCACCAGCCTCGATACACTCAACAAGACTTTCATTATCGGTCAATGATGTTAAGAAGAGGATAGGGACAAGGTCGTCTTCGTAGCGGGCACGAAGTATCTGAGCAGCTTCTAGCCCCCCCATTACAGGCATCATCACATCAAGCAGTACAATATCTGGCCTGTGTTCTTCAAAAGCGTCTAGGGCTTGTTGCCCATCGGCCACAGGGATTGCCGTATGACCTGCCTGGCTAACAATACCATCCAGTATCAAACGGTCCGCGTTTGAATCTTCGGCAATTAAAATACGTAATGGAGAAGATGCATCCATCTTATATTCGCCCAGCTTGGTAGAGCACTGCTACTGAATATCAAACAGTTGAGTAAAGCTGGAAATGGCAAAAATCTTTTTCACTTCAGGTGAGCAGTTTTTAATTTTGATGTTAGCCTGATCACCACCTGCAAAATCACGTAATACGAGTAGCATTCCCAAGGCCGAGCTATCGAGGTGGACAGTATCTTGTAAATCTACTTGATACTCACCGACAGAACCGGCATCCAAGTCCTCATAGCTACGTCGAAAATCATCCAGCGAGCTCGCATCAAAGCGTCCGTCGATTGAAATCGTCAAAATAGATCCGTCCGACGAAACATTTGAGTGGATTGACATAAAGAAGTTCTCCTGAAACTTACAATCTAGCTACGACATTCCTATAGCCATAATGATAGACCAATTCGCATCCCACAGCACCAGACGAATTAACAATTATTGCGTTCTACCACAATCTGCGAGCACAACTGCTGCAATTTTATGCAAGTCTAATACTTTAGAGGCACCATCAATGGCCACAGCAGCACCGGGCATCCCCCAGACAACACTAGACGATTCATCTTGAGCCACCGTTAATGCGCCCGCTTTACGCATTCGCAATAATGCTTCTGCACCGTCAGCACCCATGCCTGTTAGCAAGACACCACTACAGTTTGAGCCAGCAATAGTTGAGACAGAATCAAATAAAACCTCCACCGATGGTCTGTGCCTATTTACAGGGTCACTCTGATCTAAATGACAATAATACTGGCCTCCTCGTTTTTTAATCGTTAAATGTGAGTGGCCAGGAGCAATATATACACCGCCAACTTCGATCAACTGATCATGCTCAGCCTCATAAACGTTTGGTGCTGCTTGGGAGTCAACCCGTTTAGCAAAGGAGGCGCTAAAACTCTCCGGAATATGCTGCGCTATAACGGTTGGGGGGCAGTTTTCAGGGAAACCACAAATTAGCTCTTTAATAGCCTCTGTGCCACCAGTGGAAGCCCCAATAGCGCAGAGATAACCACTACGAGAGGGCTTGATAGCCGGCACGGCAGGCTTAGGAACATCTTTGCCCTCGTCTTGTAAACGCTGCCGGATATTCGCCTTTGCAGCGGCCTTAACCTTTGAACAAATAGTATCAGAGTATGCAGCCAAGGCATCGGCACCTTGTTGCTTAGGTTTAGGTACAAAATCGACAGCCCCCAGCTCTAGCGCTTCCAATGTCGCTGGCGCGCCCTCCTGGGTTAAGGTAGATATCATGACGACAGGCATTGGTCGCAGTCGCATTAAGTTTTTAAGGAAGGTAATGCCATTCATCTTTGGCATTTCAATGTCAAGAGTTAATACATCGGGGCTCAGCTGCTTTATAAGTTCTCGCGCTTCATATGGATCACTTGCAGAACCACAGACCTCAATAGAGGGATCTGACTTGAAAACCTCTGATAGCAAAGCCCTAATAAGGGCTGAGTCATCAACAATTAATACCTTTACAACAGATGATTTCATTGCAAACCACTCTATTAATTAAAACAACTCAACATTGGAAGGGTTGTCTTGATTTTTATTTTTCATCATCGATTCGATATACGCTTTTTCACGTCGCTCTACCGTGTCATTAGCTCTTACCCTCAGCCGTTTCATCTTTACCGCGCCTGTATCAGGGAAATACAAAACTTTTCTAGGGCAGTCACTGCCTATGTCTTGAGCATGAACATCGAGCCCCTCTTTATCTAAATACTCTAATACGAACCCTACGTTCCTTGCGCCAATATCAATATTGGACATACCGGAAAGAACTCGACCACCACCAAAGATTTTAACCTCAAGTTGGCTACGTGTTCCGCCACGCTTAATAATCTCATTAATTAAAAACTCCATAGCCCAGTTGCCATAACACAGGGCCGAATTAACAAGAGATGGGCGATCAATAGTTCGCCCCCCCCCCTGAACTGGGAGCATAAAATGATTCATACCCCCTATCCCCAAGCGTTTATCCCTTATACACGCGGCAACACATGATCCAAGCACAGTGACTATCATCTCGCCTTTATCACTAACATAACACTCTCCAGGAAGAATCTTAGCTGCAACAAGATCCATGCGTTTATCCCAATAGCGATTAACATGCTCAAAACCTTCGAGGGCTCTAGGCAGGTTTTTTCCAGATCGGCGGCAGGAAGTCATTAATTAAGCTTCCTATAAATTGTTCGACCAAGAGACTCAAAGCGAGTACTAATGTTATGCAGGTTCTCACTGTGACCTATAAATAAATGCCCCGTAGCACTTAACATGCTGGCATAGCGATCAAAAAGCCGCCTTTGTGTTTCAGCATCAAAATAAATTACAACATTACGGCAGAAAATAATGTCAAAGGGACCTTTCATGGGCCATGAATGTAATAGGTTCAACTGCTTAAAGGTAACCAGAGAAGCTATATCTTTTTGGATACAGCAGCGTTTATTGTCTTCACTGTTTTTGATGCACGAGGAGTAAAAAGAAGGCACTTTTTGCACTCTATCGGCGTCGTAATATGCCTGTTTAGCGCGAGCTACCACGTTGCTATCAAGGTCGGTAGCTAAAATTTTCACATCCCATGTTTTTAACTCAGAAAATTGGGAAAGCACCATAGCAATGGAGTAGGCCTCTTCTCCCGTAGAACAACCTGCAGACCAAATTCTGATTCGTTTTTTCGATTTATTTGTTTCTAACAGAGAAGGTATAAGCTTATCTTTTAAGAATTCAAAATGATGCTTCTCTCGAAAAAAAGCAGTCAAATTAGTTGTAATCGCATTAACAAAGTCACCCAACTCTTCCGAATCGGGCCTGCTGATTAGCAAACAATACTCAGAAAAAGTCGGGACATCTAAACACCTTAAACGCCTGGCTAAACGACCATAAATCATATCTTTTTTATGCTCACTCAGCTTAATGCCGCTCAATTTGTAAGCGACCTTCTGGATGTGCACAAAATCCGCATCGGTCATCGGAAATTCGCGATTTGAAAATGCTTCGCGAGGGCTCACAAGCCTCTCCTTATTTTAGGAGTACCACGGTAATGTATATACAAGTACCGTATTAAAAATCTTCCCACTCATCATCTACCACTGCGTTTGATGTAGATTCCGGCATGGTAAGTACATTTGAAACACTTGCAGGCTTGCTGGAAGCAGCTTCGGTATAAGACGGTGCACTCATTGTGGTATGGCTTACAGAACCCTGACTTGACACCGTACTAAAGAAGGAAACAACTTGTGTCATCTCTTTAGCCTGATCAGCCATGGCCTCACCCGCAGCAGTCGCTTCTTCCACAAGAGCCGCATTTTTCTGTGTCATTTCATCCATTTGGCTTACCGCAGCATTAACCTGCTCTATACCTGATGTTTGCTCTCTAGCCGCATCGGCAATTTCACGCATCATGGCGGTTACATTTTCAACTGACTGCACGATTTCAGAAAGTGTTTCACCACTTTGATTTACTAGCTGGGTGCCATCATTAACCTTATTGACGGTATCACGGATCAAGTCCTTAATCTCTTTTGCTGCACCAGCGCTGCGTTGCGCAAGATTGCGTACTTCACCAGCTACGACGGCAAAACCCCGCCCTTGCTCACCCGCCCTGGCGGCCTCAACAGCAGCATTTAAAGCAAGCAGATTAGTCTGGAAAGCAATTTCATCAATAACACTGATAATGTCACTAATCTTCTTACTGGCCTCATTTATATCGCCCATTGCGACAACCGCCCTTTCAACGACCTCTCCACCTTCTCGAGCCTTATCTCGGGCTTCATTCGCTTTTGTATTAGCAGACTCAGCATTGTCTGCACTTTGCTTCACTGTAGAGGTCATCTCCTCCATACTCGAAGCCGTTTGTTCGAGCGAAGAGGCTTGCTCTTCCGTACGCTGACTAAGATCGGTATTCCCTTGTGCAATTTCATTAGCCGCTGTTGAAATAGAGCTGGAACTGATGCGAATCTTACTAATAATATCGGTTAGTTTATCCGCTGTAGCATTGGCATCGTCTTTTAACTGTCCAAATGCACCGCCATACTCTCGTGTCATTCGTTCAGACAAGTCGCCTTTGGCCATCGCGCCCAACATTCTTAAAATATCGTTAAAAGCCACTTCAACGGTGCTGGTTAGGTTATTCAGCCCCTTGCTCAAGTTAAGCGCAAAACCCGTTTTACCTTCTAGTGAAGCTTGCTGCGTAAAGTCACCATTGCTAACGGCATCTACGATGTCATCAATTTCTTTCTCAATGGCAAGCTCTTGGGTTTTATCGGCCCACTCAACAACGGTACCCACTCGCTCGCCATCCTGAAAAACGGGATTAGCTATTACTGTAAACGTACGCCCTCCCACAGAAGCTTTACCTGAGTAGGTGGTTTTTAAATCCTTGAGTAATGAGCGTTGATGACGAGGGTCTTTATGGAAATCATCAATGTTTGTACCAATCAATTTAGAGCTATCAAAATTAGGGAGCTCTTTACGAATATCTCCCTCCGCATTCTTCATCATAGCGAGTACAGATTCATTGGTGTAAATAATGTCGCAGTCAACATTTGCAATCATTACATTGGCGCTAACATTGTCTAAAGCCTGGCGAACACGGGCGTTTTCTGCCGCTGTTCGCTGCTCCTGCTCTATCTTCGCTAACTCATCTGTTTTATCGATCCACTCGACAATAGTGCCAATACGTTCTCCTTGAGTATCATGCCAAGGGGTTGCCGTTAAATTAAATGTTAACTCGTTGACCTTCACATCTGCTTTATAGGCCTCAGTTAATCGAGTTAGCATAGAGCGTTGATGCTTCGGATTAACATGAAACTGATCTACATTTGCACCAATAAGCTTATCAACGTTAAAGCTAGGTAAGGTCTTTCTAATTTCTTGCTCTCGAGATCGAAGCATCTTCTCCACTTCGTCATTCATATAGACAATATTAAGATCATTATCCGCAAGCATCACATTGGCTTGACATAGCTGCAGGGCGTTTGAAATATCCGCCGTTTTGCGATTCTGTTCCGCTTGCAATTTTTGCTCGGTAATATCCGAGGCAAATTTAATGACTTTAAATGGTTTACCTAGGGTATCTAATACTGGGTTATAAGAGGCTTGAATCCAAACGTCTTTGCCTCCTTTGCCTATGCGCTGATACTCACCTGAATCATGTTCACCTCTGTTCAACTTACTCCAAAACTCTTTGTAATCATTGCTAGAGGCCTCATTTTCTAAGACAAACATACTATGGTGCCGACCTTTGATCTCATCAAGGCTATAACCAAGTGTTAGTAAGAAGTTATCATTCGCTGTCAAGATATTGCCATCCATGTCGAACTCAATAACTGCTTGGGAGCGTGAAATTGCGTCAATCTTTGCATTATTTTCTAAAGATATTTTTTTAGTTTTTGTTATGTCAGATGCAAACTTTATGACTTTATAAACTTCTCCATGTTCATCTTTCAAAGGATTATAAGATGCATCAATCCAAATCTCCTTGCCTCCACAACCAACTCGCATAAACTCTTGTGCAATATATTCTCCGCGATTTAAACGAGACCAGAACTCTCGATATTCACTTGACTGCGCCTCATTACCTGGCATAAACATTGAATGATGCTTACCAATAATATCATCTCTTTGGTAACCAACCGCTGATAGAAAATTTTCATTAGCATCAACAATCGTTCCATCCGGCGTAAATTCAATAATTGCTTGAACACGTCCAACAGCTTTATATTTATCCCGAAGCTCTTGGCAATCTGAACCACCAGATGAAGAAAAAAGATCCATAATTTTCATTGCTCCACTCCTTTGCTGGTCTTATCACATATACCCTCAATTTGTTTCTGAAGAGTTTGCATATTGGGAACATCCTCTAGATTCAAGAGCCGATCTATATCTAATAAAATAACCATCTTTTCATCAACATTAACCAAACCTTTGATTACATCGGTATTAATTGAAGCACCTAAATCAGGAGCCTCTCTCATATCGCTATCAGCAAGGGCATAGACATCAGACACAGCATCAACAACTATACCCATCACACGCGCCCCCTGTTCACTTTCCACTTTAAGAACAATAACAACAGTGATGGGAGTGTATTCAATAGCCTTCATACCAAAGCACTGCCTAAGATCAATAATAGGGACAATCGTACCGCGCAAATTAATGACGCCTTTAATGTGAGGCGGCGCATTTGGTAACGGCGTAGCCGTTTCCCAACCTCTAATTTCTTGTACAGCAAGAATATCAACACCATATTCTTCACCCGCCATAATAAAAGTCAGATATTGGTTATCAGAGCTTGCATTTAGATCTGTTGCATCTGTAGATTTAACTGCGCCGGATTCCATTGATAGTTGTTTTACTTCCATAATAAGTCCTCTAGCTAGCTATCCGCTGACTGGCTGTAACTCCCGTTCTTTGATTCTCCAGAATCAAGCCCAAAGTCTGAGTTTTAACCCCTAAGTTTTCGGCGGCTAGGTTGATAATGCTTTGAATATCTAAAATAAGAGCGACTGTACCATCCCCTAGAATTGTGGCTCCCGATACGCCTTCAACCTTCTGATAGTTTTGCTCTAAGCTTTTAATAACAACTTGCTGCTGACCCAAAAGTTCATCAACTAAAATACCAAATTTATCACCGTCATTCTCCACGACAACCAGCAAGGATTCGTCAATAGACCCAGAATCGGACTGAACAGAAAACGCCTTATGTAGCTCAATGATTGGCACATAATCATCACGCAGTTTAAACACACTGCAACCACTGCCAAGCTGGCGAACTTTCTCTTCTTCACACTGTAAAGACTCAACAATAGAGACAAGGGGAAATATAAAGGTGTTGCTACCAACGCGGACTAATTGACCATCAAGAATCGCAAGGGTTAAAGGCAGTTTCACCGTGATCTTTGATCCTTGATTGAGCTTAGACTCAATTTCCACTACACCATTTAAGGCCTGAATATTACGTTTAACAACATCCATACCTACACCGCGACCACTGACATCGCTTACTGTTTTAGCTGTTGAAAAACCAGGGTGAAAGATCAAATCGTAAACTTGATCGTCACTCATTAACCGACTCTCCTTGTCTGAAACAAGGTCATTTTCTATCGCTTTAATTATTATTTTCTCTCTATCAAGGCCTCTACCATCATCCTTAATTTCGATAACGACATTACCACTTTGATGAAACGCATTAAGCTCGATATGCCCTGTGGGGTCTTTTCCATTTGCACTGCGCTCGCTAGGGGTTTCAATTCCGTGATCCACAGCATTTCTAACCAAATGGACTAGCGGATCGCCTATTTTTTCCATCACCGTTTTATCCAATTCGGTGTTTTCACCCGTAAGTACAAGCTCAACTGACTTACCAAGGTTTTGACCTAGATCTCGAACCATTCTAGGGAAGCGACTAAATACAAAACTAATAGGAAGCATGCGTATTTTCATGACGCTTTCTTGTAGCTCCCGTGTATTTTGTTCAAGCTGACTGAGCCCCTCCATTAATTTCGGAACTCGATCTAATTCGTATTGCGTTCCTAACTGCCCCAACATACTCTGAGTAATAACAAGTTCACCCACCATATTGATGAGGTTATCCACTTTATCAATACCTACTCGAATAGAAGAGGTATCACTACTGCTCTTCTTACTACTAGGTTTCGGCTTAGGCATTATTTTTGTTTGCTCTTTAGCCGATGAGCTGGATGCACTGATGGCATTCTCATCCTTGTTTCCCTGCTCAACAAGGCTTATTCCAAGCTCACAATCATCAGAGACCCATTCAAACACCTCGTGAATGTCGTCTTCATTTGCTTTAGATCCCAGTAATTTAATAGCCCAGCTTAAATAGCAGCTCTCGGCATCCATGCTAATTAACTCAGGCAAGGAAGAAGCATCAACATCAACTTCTACCAAACCTAGTTCAGCCAAGTTTTCAAATAACTTTAGAACATCATTACCTGTTCTTAGCAAACCTAAAGAGGGCTTGAAGTTAATCAACCAATCTTGAGATGGGTTCTGTTCACTTGATATTGGCACATCTGGTAGTAAAGAAGCTCCTTGCTGGGATAAAGTTAAATCACACTCATCTTCGACCCACTCAAAAACTTCTTTAATATCTTCTTCTGAGCAGTCACTAACTAGAGTAATAAGCCAAGAAAGATAAGACCTTTCCGAGTCCAACTCGCTTAAACTAAGTAAGTTGTCTGAATTACATACACAACTTATATGACCGAGTTCAGAAAGTGCGGATATATTCCTTAAAGGGTCGTTACCAGATCGAAAAATATCAGAATAAGGAGAGAAAGTTATATGCCATTCTCGAGTTTTAGATGGTTCAGGCTTATTAGATTTAGGCTCTTCAGTATTATCATGAACCTCACTTTCAAGAAGCGATTTAAACTGCTTTGTTAGCTCAATAGCTTGCTGAGTATCACTATCATCACCTACTTTTAACAAGCCCAGCATGTCACGCATGCAATCAACAGACTGTAATAATAGATTGATGTTTTCTACCGTCAGGGATCGCTTGGAGGAACGAACTTGATCGAGTAAGGTTTCAAGAATATGCGTAAAAGCAGATATAGATGTAAAACCAAAAGTAGCACTACCACCTTTAATACTATGAGCACAACGAAATATAGCATTAATGGTTTCATCATCAATGGCATCGACATCAAGCTCCATTAATGCCGATTCCATAATATCTAAGCCTTCGATACTCTCCTCAAAAAACACCTGATGAAATTGTTCGAGATCGATAGACATCCCGGCCTCCTTAGCTCATTAAAGCACCTTGCCAATTGTGGCCAATAGCTGCTCGGGATTAAACGGTTTTACGATCCAGCCTGTAGCACCAGCTGCACGCCCTTCATTCTTTTTGTCACTGCTGGACTCTGTTGTCAGCATTAAAATGGGCGTGAATTTATAAGAAGGCAAAGCCCTAAGGTGTTTGATAAGTGCAATACCATCCATATTCGGCATATTAATATCAGATATCACCAGATCTATCCCGCTTG
Organism: Agaribacterium sp. ZY112; assembly: GCF_041346925.1. Taxonomy (NCBI): domain Bacteria; kingdom Pseudomonadati; phylum Pseudomonadota; class Gammaproteobacteria; order Cellvibrionales; family Cellvibrionaceae; genus Agaribacterium; species Agaribacterium sp. ZY112. The sequence continues at coordinate 3,364,444 of NZ_CP166840.1, forward strand.
TACCTTCTGCAAGTTTTAACGCTTCAGCGCCATCACTAGCTTCAATGACATCATGCCCAGCCCCCTTAAGCGTAAAACTCACCATTTGTCGCATTGATGCAGAATCATCAACCGCAAGAATTTTAGCCATCGTGTTACTCCTTAGATCATCAATACCTTAGTGCAAACCGAGTTCGGAGTGGATTCCCAGTATCTTGGCCGCGCTGATTATTTTTTCAGATGGTTGGTCCCATGAAATACTCATTTGACGCTCTTTACCAAAGCGCACAAGTGCCAACATTAACTGCATGCCCGCTGTATCAGCCCGACCAACATTGCTTGCATGCAAGACAAGTTCATCTGCTTCTTTTTTTTCTATCAGCGCTTCTAATTCATCGTGTAGCGCATGAGCTTGTGCAATCGTTAAGCTTTCTGGAAGGGTGAATTCGAGCTTATCGGGCATGCGTTCCTCTCGCTTGTGTTTATCTCACTGCCCTAAGTGTAGACAGCACATGTGGTTTTGCTAAGAAATAGGCATCAATTACGGCGGTAACGCAGCATGACTTGCTCATCGATTAGTTTCTGATCTTGCTTCTGCCTCAAAGAATGCTGCTCCTGCTGATGGCGAAGACGATAGTCATCAATTGCTTGGTTGCGATGATGTTCTTTTTGCCAGTGTTCCTTAGCTCTTTGGCATTGCGCTTGTGCCTGCTCTAAAACCCGCTCTTGGGAGCTACATGCATCTTGTAAATGCGCAAGAAAGGTTCGTGCTTTTTCTAGTTCATCTGGGCGCATGTGGAACTGTGAAAACTGCTTTTCATAATCCGCATAATATTGCTTCAAAGTGGCAAGCTGCTGTGTTTGCTGCTCCAAGATTTCAAGCTGTTGAGTAAACTGCTGAGCGGCTTCATCACACTTTTGTTGAGCGAGTTTAAGGAGAAGCTTGATTCGTTTACTTTTACTATCCGCCACAACTTATTCACTCTTAAAAGGAGAAATTAAGGCTTAATCGCCCCCTGACTCACTTGCTTATGCTGGCCTCGCAAAGGGCTTTGAACTGGTGCTTCTGCTGTTGCACTTAGCGCTGAAGGTGCTGCTAATAAGGTTTCTAACTGCCCCCAGCTTGTGGCTAGATCACGACCACTACCCAATTCTTGACGCACAAAGTCCATAATTTTAGGCTGTTTTTGAATAGCTTCATCAAGTATAGGATCACTACCTTGAGTATAGGCACCAATTGTAACTAGGTCTTTATTGGCCCTATAGAGTGCCAATAAACGTTTGATTGCTTGAGCTTGTTGCAAGCGCATAGGTTCTACAATATTAGGCATGACACGGCTGATTGAAGCCTCTACATCAATCGCAGGGTAGACCCCCTCTTCAGCTAATGAGCGGCTCAGTACGATGTGGCCATCAAGTATCGCTCGAGCAGAGTCGGCAATAGGATCTTGTAGATCATCCCCCTCTGTTAGCACTGTATAAAAAGCAGTAACAGAACCACCACCTTTTTCAGCATTGCCAGCGCGCTCGACTAGCTCAGGAATATGAGCAAATACAGATGGAGGATAGCCTTTGGTTGCTGGCGGCTCACCTGTCGCAAGAGCAATTTCTCGCTGGGCTTGAGCATAACGAGTTAAAGAGTCCATCAGCAGTAAGACATTCTTGCCGCAATCGCGAAAGTACTCAGCCACTCGGGAAGCTAACTCAGCCGCTCTTAAACGCATTAAAGGAGCATCATCTGCAGGAGAAGCAATAACAACCGCTTTTTTTAAGCCCTCTTCACCCAGGATGTGATCAATAAACTCTTTGACTTCTCGTCCACGTTCACCAATTAAGCCCACAACCACAATGTCGGCTTCGGTAAAACGAGTCATCATGCCCAGCAAGACACTTTTACCAACACCACTGCCGGCAAAAAGACCTATACGCTGACCTTTACCTACGGTTAACAAGCCATTAATAGCACCTATACCTACATCTAAGGGTTCATCAATAGGATGTCTATGTAGGGGATTAATATGCTTAATTTTAAAATCGTCACGACTCACTTCATCGAGCGGCCCTAACTGATCTAAGGGCTGACCTAAACCGTTAAGAACTCGACCACATAGGTGTTCACCCATAACTAAATTAGAACGCCTATCGACGGGTTTGACCAAGGCTCCTGGTTGCATACCTTCGATACGCTGAATAGGCATTAAATAGCTTATTTCTTTATCAAAACCGACGACTTCTGCTTCAACGCTTTTGCCTTCTTTGCCTATCACAAGACAATGATGACCAACACGTACATCTAAGCCCACCGCCTCCATTGTTAACCCAACCATTCGAGTTAAACGCCCGATACTCAGTGGTGAATTTGGCAGAGCATCATAATTAAGCTTAGGTTGTAAACGTGTCAATAAATCATCACCCAACTCAAGCATTTTTATCGCCTATTTTGTCGCTCTTAACCTTGGGGTCAACTTGCTCAGTCAGAGAGTCATCTTGATTTGAGGGGGGCGTTTCTGTAACCGTTTCTATTGTTTTATCTGATAGTAGTTCTACTTCAAGGGCCTCTGAGACAAGCGCGTCAGCTTCTTGCTGATTACCAGTATTAGTTTCAGAATTCAGATTTTGTATTTCTCGCTGAACTAAATCACTTTCTACATGGTAATCAGGAACATCATTTAAAGCATGTTCATGATTTGTTAGTTGGCTACTTTTGTCTAGATACTCTTGTAAACGTTGCTCTACACTAAAGTTAATATGACTACTTTCAGTATTAACAATAAGACCTCCTGAGCTTAAGTTATCGTCGATCTCAAGCTGCCATTGCTTGCTTTCAGGCACTAAAGAACGAATACATTCAGCATCTTTACTATTTAATCGCAGGTGAATCTCTTTTGCTGACTTAGGCACTGAAGCCATTACTTTGTGAACAATAGCAAGCAATCGTTCAGGTGATGCTGCGATCTCATCGGCAACTAAGCGTGAGGCTAATTTTAAAGCCATGTCTACAATAACATTCTCAAGTAAGGCCTCACGATTTTGCATAGGCTCAAAGAGTCGCTGTGCACAATTTTCCAGCTGAGATTGAAGCGCTTGTATTTCTTTTTCTGCTTGTTTATAAGCTTGTTGATGCCCTGTCCGTTCACCGGTTTTCTGACCTTTGAGTAAACCTTGCTCAGTACCTTCTTTTAAGCCCTGTTGAAATCCCTCTTTCCTTGCTTGCTCACTGATATCTTGAAGTTGTTCAGCTGTAAGTGGTTGAACGCTTTCGCTGGCAGGAACATTCTCTATTTTAACCTTGTCTTTTTTTATCGTATTTTTTTTCTTAGGCTTAATCGCTCGTCCTTGCATAGAAGGCAGTGCCCACCCCTTAACGGATGATCCCTCTAAATCTTCATACGGAATACGCTCTTTGCTTGATCCACTTTTATTACTTGGATTGTCACTCATGCTTAGATCATTTCCTCACCACCGCCACCTAAGGTAATTTCACCGGCATCTGCCATCCTTCTAGCAATAGTTAGGATTTCTTTTTGTGCATTTTCAACATCACTTAATTTGACTGGGCCTTTCGCTTCAAGATCATCTTTAAGGAGTTCTGCTGCACGCTTAGACATATTGTCAAAGATTTTCTCTTGTAACATATCATCAGCCCCTTTAAGGGCAAGAATAAGTACATCTGAACTAACCTCACGTAGCAGTGCTTGAATCGCTCTATCATCAACATCTTTAAGATTATCGAAGACAAACATAAGATCTTGAATTTGCACACTGAGATCTTCATCTACCTCACGAATACTATCCATTAGCTCACCACTAACCGAGCTATCAAGGTTATTGATGATTTCCGCAGCCGTTTTAAATCCACCAATGTCTTTAGTTTGTGAGCCTGCATTACCGGAGAATTGTTTTTCAAGAATGTTATTTAATTCTTGTAAGGCACTTGGTTGCACCGTATCTAAAGACGCAACACGTAACATAACATCAAGCCTCACTTTTTCGGGAAAGAACTGCAATACTTCAGCACTTTGATCACCGTCTAAATAAGCAAGTACAATAGCCTGAATTTGAGGGTGTTCATTGCGAATAATATCGGCAACTGAGCGAGCCTCCATCCATTTTAAAGTGTCTAAGCCTGTGGTGTTCCCCCCCAATAAAATGCGATCAATTAAACCATGAGCTTTATCTTCACCTAAGGCGCTGACAAGCATGTTACGGATATAGCCATCAGCTCCCATGCCAAGGCCGGTTTGTGTACTGACCTCTTCCATAAAGTTGTTTAACACCACTTCAACTTCATATTGCTGCACATTGGTTAAACCGGCCATCGCCGTACCTAAACGCTGTACCTCTTTAGGCCCCATGTGCTTAAGTACTTCAGCCGCAGCACTTTCACCCATAGACATCAATAAAATAGCCGCTTGATCAACTTTATCTAAAGTGACCTTAGGCTTTGCATCACCAGCAGGAACAGGGGCGGTATTGCTCATTCTTCATTAATCCAACGTTTAATTACTTGAGCCACTCGGCCAGCATCTTCAGCAACTAAGCCTTTTACTGCATTTAATTGTTGCTCATAGCTTTCTTCTGGTGAAGGCAGCGCTAAGGCATCACCTCCAGTTAATGTGACCGTTTCATCTGATAAAGAATCAAAGCTATCTAAGCCAGAAGCTTGTAGAGCAGCTAACTCTTTAGCCTCATCCTCTGCACGCGCCTGCACGCCAGAAGATGCCAAACTTTTAAGCACAGGCCGAAGCAAGCCGATAACAAGCAGAGCAATAATCAATACGCCGCCTAGCTGCTTAGCTAGTTTAATAAACCAGTCTTGCTCCCAAATTGGCAGCTCTTCTGCACCCTCAAATTCAGGCAAAGGCATAAAACGCTCATTTAATATATTGACACTGTCCCCACGGACGGCACTGTAACCAACTGCATCTCGAACTAATATAGAAAGACGCTCAATTTCATTATCCGTCCATTGGGTATATTCAACTTCACCGGTTTCAGGGTTGATTCTTTCCTTATCATCAACAACAACCGCAACAGTAATTCTACGTAAACGCCCTTTTTCATGTTTGGTATAACTAACGGTACGATCTAACTCATAATTTTTAACCGATTGAGAACGTGAACGCCCAGGTGCTTGTCCACCTTCGGCCCCGGCTGCGCCTGGGGCGGCTTGTTCTGGGGCAGCGCCATCAGCAGGAGGCTGATTTGCCAAGGCCCCCGGCACACCTCCGGCTCCAGCGGCACCAACTTGCTGCTCATCGACACTGTGTTCTGAACGAATAGCCGGTAAATCGGGATTAAAACTTTCTTCTGCGAGTTCGATTTCAGTGAAGTCTATATCGGCCGCCACTTCAGTTTTAAAATTGCCTTCGCCAACGATTGGTGACAATAAACGACGTACCCTTAAAATCATGTCGTTTTCTATTTTTCGGGTGTATTCAATATGCTGGGTGGCTTGGGCAAGTTTGGCATCTTCCATCTCAACGGACATCAAATTGCCCTTTTGATCGACGATGGTGACATTCTCTAAATCCATTTCAGGTACGCTTGAAGCAACTAGGTTGGCGATACCTCGTACTTGCTTTGGATCAATGGGGCGACCGGGATACAAATCAAGAAAGACAGAAGCACTGGGTTCGCGACCGTCTCGGATAAAAACTGTTTGCTTAGGGATAGCCAAATGAACACGAGCGCTGCGTACTGAATTAACACTTGCAATGGTCCTAGCCAGTTCACCTTCTAAACCACGGCGATATTTTATCGCCTCCATAAATTGGCTAGTGCCTAACTGTTGCTCTTGATCTAATAATTCGTAACCGTAGTTTTGATCACCTTTAATACCATTGTCTGCCAGTACAATACGAGCTTTACGAACATCCTCAACAGGAACAAGCAGAGCACCCGTTGAGCCATCAATTTTGTAAGGAATTTCGCTAAAATCGAGTACTCGCCCTACTTCTGAAGAGTCAAGCCTATCTAAAGAACCGTAAAGAGGCTTCCAATCTTCTCCTTGGCTCCAAAGTACAATTGCAAAACCTAAGGCCACACTCGCTGCAAGGCCAATCATTAAGCCGGCTTGTCGTATTAAATTAAGGTTATTAAAACCTTCTATTAAGTCATTACTCGATGCAGTGGCTTCTGCCATAGTGTTTTCCGTCGCTGCTCAGGCCAATTAAATCGGCATATTCATAACATCACGATACGCTTCAACTAATTTATTACGTACCTGAACCATAGATTCAAATGCCACACTCGCTTTCTGCGATGCAATCATGACATCGGTAACATCTATATTTGAATCTCCTTGCAGATAGGCGTTGCTCATCGCTTTTGATGCCTGCTGAACTTCATTAACCTTATCAACTGCACTGGCTAATACGTCATTAAAGCGCGGCCCATTAACACCTTCGTTTGGCGCGACTCGAGACGATGAAGAGACATCCACATTGTTAACATTGCCAAATGCTTGTGCTTGATTTTTCATCGCACGCATTTCAACAAGCAGTCGATTTACATCAATTCTATCTGTCATATGAAGCTCTCTTATCACTGCCAAAGAATTGGCTTTTTCAAGCGTATAAGGGACTCTGCATAAAGTAGGCCAAAGATTGCCGCAGGAAGGGTGTTGCCGAAAGCTAAAAGATAACAACGCTAGAAGCTAAAATATTCAGCTCAAATAGAGTAAAACTGGAAGATAAACAGAATAAGAATTGAAGGCGGAAACTAAAAAGCACGCTAAACCCACTAGGCTCACGTGCTTTAACAATAAGACTATGCGCTCTGAATCTATTAACGGCAAAGGTTATAGCAGCGCGCTTTCTTTAAGACTAAAAATCGAAGTCGTAATCCATTAGCGCTTTGCGTAAACGCTGATCTTCAAGCTTATCTTCTAATCGTCTGCGTGAGTCCGTTCCATTAAGCGGGCTGCTAAATGCAGACCAGAATGAATCATCGATCGACTGCTGAACATCATTACTTAGTTCAATAGTTTCCATTTCCATAACTGCCCTCTAACATGTTGACTGAGTGAACAGTTGCTATGCTGCCTAGAACTAATGACAGTTATATGACTATCTTATGAAAGTTACGTCATCTTAGTTTCTCGACTCATAAGATGCCTAAGCCATAACACTTTCGATATCAAAACCTAACTCTCGCAAGCGAGCCATTTTATAACGTAAGGTTCGAGGGCTTATGCCTAAGCGCTGCGCCGTATTCTTTTTGCTGCCCCTCTCCTGCTTCAAGGTTTTAACAATGATGTCAAATTCATGTCGGCGCATGTCAGAGCCCAAGCGAGCACCACTTTCTTCCATACCACTTTCTACATCCGTTAACGTATCAGAAGAGTCTGAAGCGAGCGAAGATTCAATAGCGCTGCTCATAGTTGCGTTATGGCTAGCCGCCATGTTTGTTGTGCTGTAGAGCTGATCGAGATCCAAACCCAAGTCAGCCGCATTTATATGAGTGCCACTTTGCAAAATTAAGGCACGCTGCATTACGTTATCGAGCTCCCGAACATTGCCAGGCCAAGAATAGTCAAGCAAGGCCTGACGTGCTTCAGCACTTAAATTGACAGAGCCCCTGTGTTGCTTCTGAACATGTTTAGCCAACAGCCCCATCGCCAGTGGCAATATGTCTTTTTGCCGCTCCCTTAAGGGAGCCCATGCTAAGGGCAGAACACTCAAACGAAAATACAAGTCACCACGAAACTTGCCCTCTTCCACCTCTAAGCGCATGTCTCTATTCGACGTCGCTACCACTCGCACATCCAATTTTATGGTTTTACGGCCACCGAGACGCTCAACTTCTCGCTCTTGCAATACCCTCAATAACTTAGCCTGTAAGCCCAGTTCCATTTCAGATATTTCATCCAATAAGATAGTGCCGCCATTGGCTTGCTCAAACTTTCCTGGCGTGCTCTGCAAGGCCCCGGTATAAGCACCCTTTTCATAACCAAATAACGTAGCCTCAAGCATATTTTCGGGAATAGCCGCACAATTGACGGCAACAAATGGTCCATCACAACGAGGGCTATGCTCATGAATATAACGCGCAAGTACCTCTTTACCGGTTCCACTTTCACCCATAAGTAAAGCGGTTGAATCACTCTGAGCGACTCGTTCAGCTAGTTTAAGTAACTGTCGGCTACATTCTGCTTCTGCAACTGGGCTATCGGATCTCACAGGCTTGCTATGACAAAAACGAGCGACACACTCCAATAAGGCATCTGGTGAAAAAGGTTTAACGAGGTAATCAACTGCCCCATCTTTCATAGCGCGTACAGAATCTTCCACGCTGGCATAAGCCGTTACGAGTAATACGGGGATTTGTGGCCAGTTTTCTCTGACCATAAGCAATAAATCATGGCCTGACATTTCTCCCATATTGACATCGGAGACGATCAAATCGAAGTCGAGGTCCTTTTTCAGCACAGTAATAGCTTGCTCGGCGCAATCCGCCTCTACACATGTCATCTTGGCTAATAATAAGGTATCAACCACCGCTTCACGTAAATCGGTATCGTCTTCAACCACGAGTATTCTTGACTTTGTACGCTCAGACATCACTACCTCAAACACTTTCTGATTCATTAATAACAAGGGGAAGACGCACAATCGCTTCGCAGCCAGAGCCTTCACTCGATTTGAGTTCAAACACACCACCGTGGGCGCGGGTTACGGCTTTCACAACCGCAAGTCCTAAACCTGTACCATTCGCTTTAGTGGTGACAAACATCTGCTTAATCCGCTCCATTGTTTCTTTATTCATGCCTGCACCATTGTCTTGGATCGACACGACAAGCTCGGATTTTTCTGTATTCACCAAAAAAACAATTCGCAAACTTGCAGCACTTACCGCTTCCAAACTTTGCAAGGCGTTATTAATCAAGTTCATAAGGGCAGACACCAAAGCATCTTGATGGCACTTCAACCCCGACTCTGTGCAGTGATTTTCCCAAATAAAAGAAATACCCGATTGCTCAACTAAATGTTCGGATGCCAACTTAAGTTGCCGCTCTAGTTCAGCCACGCTAATGGTGTTATTTAGGGGCAGCTCACTTTTAACAAATAACATCATGTCGCGAACTTGTTGCTCCATATGACGTAAGCGGCTGACGCATTTATCAGCAAAACGCGTATGAAGCTCTGGCTCTAACTTTTCATCGCGCAGGTGAGAGGCATACAGTAATGCCGCGCTTAAAGGAGTTCGAATTTGATGGGCCAAGGCTGAGACCATCTTACCCATTGCAGATAAGCGCTCATTACGGCTTAAGTGCTCTTGCAAGGCCCGGGTTTCAGTCTGGTCGGTCAGTAAGATGATTTGGCCCTGATCCATCAACGACGATGTTGATACACTCAGCTTACGGCCACTGTGGGTGCTTACCTCTAAACCATCATCATTCTGAGGCTTAAAGCACTTGTGAATAATGTTGCGCCATATTTTGCCTGTAAGCTTACGACCTAACATGTTTTCTGCTGCAGGATTTGCCTCAACAATAAGACCCGCTTCATCAAGCACTAAAACGCCACCAGGTAAAAAGTGTAAAAGCGCCTGCATACGCTCTTCTAACTGGTTATGCCGATGATGCTCATTCTCAAGTTCAAGCTCACTGTGACTCAGCTCTTCACTTAATACCTGTACCCTGTTCTGCAAGGCACGATACGAACTCTCGAGCTGAGTACTTGTTTCATTAAAGAAATTAAACGCCGCAGCCAGACTTTGCTGCTGTTCTGTTTGATCTTTAGACGAGGTATTGGAAGCGTGTGCTAACAAGGGCGAAACCACTTAAGTTTTGACGACTTAAGTAATAGAGCAAAGAGTTTGCCAATGTATTTTTTTGTTATTTATCAGTAAGTTAAAGATTTTTTTGATATAAGCTGTCAAAAAACTGTCTACTTGAACCCTATAAAACTAAGCACAAGCTAACAGACAAAAAAAATGCCGGTAGATACCGGCATTTTTTATAAGAACAAGCTTAGCGCTTAAAGTTCTGTAATAATGATGTCATCTACTAACGCTTGATAATTAAGAGCACCAAAATAAGCATCCGTAATTCGTAAAGTAGGAGCAGTCGCTGCTGACCAATCATAAACTTCGTCAGTAAAATCCAAAATCACTGTGGAGTTAAACAGTGTGTCATTTTGACTAATATTAGTGTAATTAATATCAGAGCCATTATTCGATCCTACCATACCTAAGTAAGAGCTCGAACCTGCATCCCATGAGTTAACATCAATAATAGATACCCATAGTGGGCCGCCATTACCACCATTAGCAACCACTGTTGTATTAAGGTTTACTGCGTAGCGCTTACCAGCTTCTAAACTAATACCTGTCAGGGGAATATCGACAAAATAACCATTTGCAGAACCAACAAACTCTAAAGAGGCAGCACCGGAAATCGGGGCTGTTGTATTAACTGCAAGTGTCGCATTTGTAGAGGTAATAGAAGAAATATCTTGGGTTTCAAAGCCGTCTTCGTAGATAGGTGTGGCGGCTGCATTTAAACTAAAATTATCCAACTGATTGGCTTCAGCATTATCAGCATAATGGGTAATAGCAACTTCTAAAGTCAGTGCTTTACCTGTAATACTTGCAGGAGTCATTAAAGTTACAGCACGATCAAAATATTCAGTACTATTTGGAACACGTGATCGAGGAAAGCCTGCTGTCGCGACAGCATCAACAGTACCTTCTTCATAGAGGTTTACAGAAAACGTATCGTAGTTAGACTCGCCCTTTATATCAAAACTAAAAATGTATTTTGTATTAGCCACTAGCTCATCAGCAGCAATTGTAATAGTTGCACTATCTCCAGCGGTACCACCTGCAAAACTTAGAGCATAAGTGCCTTGACTCGCGTCACCAGAACTGATGCTCGCAGAACCAATACCTGACTGCCAATAAGCATCGTCTAATAGGCCGGACTCAAAACTGAAATCTAGATCACTCAGGTCATGGCCTACTGGCTCTGAACTTGGCTCTGAACTTGGCTCTGAACTTGGCTCTGAACTTGGCTCTGAACTTGGCTCTGAACTTGGCTCTGAACTTGGCTCAGGGCTAGCTTCAGGAGATGTACTTACAACAGGAGATGGGCTTGGTGAGGCTGCTGCCTCAGACTTGTTATCACTGCCGCCACAAGCCACTAATAAAGCAACTGAAGAACAGATAGTCATACGCTTAAAAAGAGCGAAAGCTGAAAGCTCGCTAGTAGAAAACTTCATAGTACGGGTCCTATAGGATTACTCGTATTAATTCTTACTTAGAACTGCCATGACTTCCTTGTAGACATGATCAAGCACAATAATTCGCACTGTTTATTAGTAATTAATCTAAACAGGTATGCACATAGTACACAATACGATCACTTATAAGCAATAAGAACTAAAAAAAAACAAGAAACCAATACTTAATTATTAACCTTATAGTAAGTACATTAATTTAACGCTGCATGCCGTATTTACGCATCTTTTCGACCAAGGTTGTTCTACGTATAGCTAGTTGCTCAGCAGCTCTGGCCACAACACCACTGTTGTTATCCAGTGCCTGTTGAATCAGATTTTGCTCTAAATCAGACATATACTCTTTAAGATCTATACCGGCCTCAGGTAATAAGACTGTATCACCCATGCTGACTAACGACGGGCTCGCTCCTGCTAGATCATCTTGAGTAAAATCATCAAAGTCATTTTCAATATCAACATGGCGGTACTTTTCAGGTAGTTCAGCCACGCCTATCACCGCACCAGGCCTCATAATGGCCATTCGTTCAACCAAATTAGCTAACTCTCGAACATTACCCGGCCAAGGATGCTGACACAAAGAGAGCATGGCTGAAGAGCTGAAGCGAACGGAACCGCGCTTTTCAGACTCTAAGCGCTTAATCAGCTCATTTATTAGTAAGGGAACATCTTCAGAGCGCTCTCTTAGCGAGGGCATTTCGATAGGAAAAACATTCAAGCGGTAATATAGATCTTCTCGAAAGTCGCCTTTAGCAATCATATCTTCAAGGTTTCTATGAGTAGCAGCAATAATCCTCACATTTGTTTTGTAACTTTTGTTGCCTCCTACTCGTTCAAAGCTCTTCTCTTGCAGCACACGAAGTATCTTGACCTGCATATGAAGCGGCATGTCACCGATTTCATCTAAAAACAGGGTACCACCTTCGGCAAGCTCAAAACGCCCCGCCCTTGCACTAATAGCCCCAGTAAAAGCGCCTTTTTCATGGCCAAAGAGCTCGCTTTCTAATAATTCTGCTGGGATAGCACCACAGTTTACAGGAACAAAAGGCCCATCTCGGCGATCACTGTGGTAGTGAAGGTTTCTCGCAACAACCTCTTTACCGGTACCGCTCTCACCCTCGATTAATACAGTGACGTCTTTATCCGTCACTTGCGTCATCATATCTCGTACTTGTTCAATACTTTGGCTATTTCCAACTAGAGAGCTAAACAGGTGTATTGGCCGGCGCTGGTGCTGTGCCCTGCGAGCATGTAAAGCATGTACAAAAGCCTGAGCTCGATGCAAAGCATCGTTTAAACCACAATAACCGGGCATTTTTTCAAAACTGGCAACCAGCATGGCTTTGGTGCGCTCATCGAGACCCTCAGCCAACTCAGGTTCATTGCCAATATTGACCACGGCCATATCGATATGAGCTTGAGCCGTATTTTTTAGGAAATCAGAGACTAGCTTATGCTGACCTTGAGCACATAAAAAAGCAGCGCTAAATTCCTTTTTATCTACATCTGTAAGTTCACTAAGCCACTGCTTAAAACTAAATTCTTGGACATTCTCACCAACAAAGTTAAGAACGGTAACGATATCGTGACGGACTATTTCTTCATCACATACAACGGCAATGTTTTGAACATCTGACATAAACAACTCATCCCAAAGTAAAGCGTAGGCACCGCTCAGTCCTGACATCCATGTGCTGTCGGAAAAAGCAGCAGCGGTATCTTTTGTATAGTCAGAAAAATGACCATAGTCAAATTACCGTCGAAGATCACTTTGATATATGACGAGTACTTTATAAAGTTAAACAGCAGCCCCTGTTTGTTTTTTAGACAACCGCTTCACCTTGAAAAGGGAAAGCTCGCAACAAACTCAGATTCAGAAGCGGGTAATTCAGCAACAATTCGAGCATAAAGGGCCAGTACTCTTTCTAATTCAGACATCAGCTCTTTAGCATTTAAGGTTTTATCGTCAAAGGCTTTGTCTAAGGCTTCTCCCATCAACAGATCATGCCTTTTTAAAGCCCCCCACTGTTTATTATCAAAAGCAAACTCTAAGGACTTACGAGTACGAACAAGGTCAACATGCGAACAACTAATTAATGACACGCAAACTCTCCTAAACCTTTACCTGTTTAAGAAGCTAACGGCCAAACAAACCAAAGCTTTAATTAAATAAATCTTGAAGCGGACAAACATGATCACTCAAAAATCGAACAATTAAGCAGCCTGCCCTTTTGGCATTGCATCCCAACCATCTTTTACTTGAGCCATTAAGTTAGATATCTCATCTAGAGCCACTAGCCCTTGATCGGAATCTTTAGAATTAGGAATGCGCTCAAGCATGTACTCGTAAAGTGAATTTAAATTAACAGCAATATCTCCACCACTATTAAAATCTAAACTAGCTCTTAAGCCATTTATAATTGAAATTATTTTTCCTAGAAGAATATCTGCTTCTTCTTTATTTTCTGAACTTATACTTTGTCTTGCTTGGCTGATACGCTCTAAAGTTCCAGCCATAAGCAAGCTTATTAGCTTGTGCGGATCATTAGCGCATTCATCAACATGTAAAGAGGCGGAGGTAACATCAACTGCCATAAGAGGCTCCTTCTTGCCGCTTGGCGGCAAATTCACATTAACAATTAAGTCATGATAATGACTGTTAAAGTGAATAGAGCAAAAGAAATGCCAAGATGTATAGAGGGAAAGTAAATATTAAGCGATTTGTCTCCAAGCGGAAGAAATATCAGTTAGCAGTGTTGTTGCTTCATCAAGTAGTTTAACATCATTTTTGATGTGGGATTGAGTTAGAACACGGGTTATATATTCGTATAAATTATCTAAATTAGCAGATAGATCTTCTGAGGGTTCGTGATTCAAATTTTCACGCAAGCCATTCACTATATTGATGGCACTATTTATTTTTTTTCCTTTTAACTCGGCATTACCATGAACCATTGCCCCTCTAGCTTGTGCAACACGTTCTAAAGCGCCATCAAACAGCATACAAATTAGTTGGTGCGGGCTTGCATCCTCTACCCCGCTGTGGGTTTTCACTTGAGAGTATGATGCTGCAGCTGCTTGGTAGTTCATAATAACCTCGAATTCATATATAGCCTTTATATTGATCGGCTTTTCAGGCAATAACTTTAGCTCTATTAATTATCTTTTGAAGCGGTAAAAGGAAGGGTATTAATTAAATTATCTAAGAAACTACCAGATGAATTAAGAGACGATATAATACGTTCCATTGCAATAAATTGATTTAATAGGCGCTCTTCATAAGCGTCAATTCTCCGATCTAAACTACTTTGTTCGGTATCGTAGCTATCTAAACGGTTTTCCAAGGTTTCTGTTCTTGTTGCGATCACACCTTGGCTAGAGAGCATAGTATCTATCAAGCGTTCTAGCTCTCCAGAGAATCCTCGGCTGAAATTAACTGTTGCACTTGCTGCCGACTCACTAAGAATAAGTGCAAGGCCTTCACCCGCTTCACCTAAGGCTGGCAATAAGACATTAGCAGAACCAAAACCTGCAACACCATTTACGGTGCCTGCAGCGGTTAAACCATTAATTCCACTGGCATTGCTTAAACCTAGCTCACCTGCATCGCCTGAAACATTAGAAAAAGCAATACTCGAAGCCGCTCCATACGATGATGAGGTAAATTCATAGCGATTATCTGTGGCGTTATAGCTTACGGACACTTCCTTGTTTGCATCGCTAATAGCAGAATCATTATTAATCAAACTCTGCAACGCACTTGCGATTTCACTTTGGCTTGCATAACTTGCATCGGGTAAACTTAAGCTAGCTGATTCAACACCATCAACCGTAATTGTAAAATCATAATTCTTAGTCGAGGTATCAATAGGAAAGGTATCGGTAGCAGCATTAAAATACCCCTTAGATGGCGCCTGACTCACAACCACCTCATATTGGCCTGCAGTGGTGGAATCATTATAACTATTAATAAATACATCATCGTTTGAGGATGAAGTAAAAGGCGCTAGTAGCTTTTGAACGCTTTCAAAGTTTTCATCAAAGGCCTTATCAAAGTCATCCTCATCAATGGTGAATTTACCGTCTAAATCTGTACGGATACCTATATTGGTCAACGATGTAAAGCCCGATTCTTCTCCCGAAAGCCCAGGTATCGATGATGAGATGACCGTACGAATTTGGCTTAATATCGATTTAGCTAACGCATCGTTGGACAACGATCCAATAACAGTTTCTGTTGTACCATCTTCATTTTCAACATCATTAACACCAAAAATAGGATCAACGGCATCGATAAATGCATTATAAGACTCAACAAAAGCCCTTACATTTTGCTCCGCAAAGTTTTTATCATCTTCAATGGTGATAGTGACTGTTTCACCTGGGTCGGTCAGACTGAGTACATCCAATTTCAAACCAGCAACCACATCATCAATATTATTGGATTCACGGCTAATGCTAATACCGTTTAAGGTAAGCTCTGCATCAGCACCAACTTGTTTTTCATAGCTCAGATACCCATCATTCGAAAAACCATCTTTGCTTGCGTTATAAGAAAATCGAGAGAGGTCAGATGCATCATTATTACTTGGGCTACCGCCAGCTTCGGAGGCAATAATTTCTAGCTCATTCTCTAAGCCAGATTCCGACACAACACTTAGCACATAAGCATCACCATCAAAAACAATCGATGCCGACACACCTTTATCTGCTGCATTAATTGCGTCACGCAAACCTTCTAAACTGTTATTTTCACTATCAATAACAACATCAAAGCTCTCTGCTTCAGTGTCTTGTGTAAAACTGGGGGTTAAGGGTGGCGTGCCCGATCTATCCCAAGCACCAAAATTAAAGCTTAACGTACCTTCGCCCACTTCAGCACTCGGGTCATTAAAGCCTGAAAAAGCTAAAGTATGTGACGAGGCCACACCTTCAACCGTAAACGCATACGAACCCGCTTGTACATCAGTATCAAGCTCAACAGGAACCAACGCCGTACTGTCTGTAAACGATGCACTTTTACTGAATAACGCTTCGGGATCGGATAAAGCATTAGCGGCATCTTTTAAGGTTGATAGCGCGCTAGTCAATAAACCAAAGTCAGAGATACGGCTTTCGGTGAGCTCAACCTTAGAATCAATACGCTGTTGAGGCGCCATGCGCTCGACTTCAACCAGCTGCTTAACTAGGTTTTGGCTATCAATACCGGAGCCTGCGCCAAGGCTTTGAATAATATTGTTGTCAATCATTAGCTAATCCGAAAAACAGGCCTTTTAGGCTACGTTGTCTAACACAGTCCATATGCACTCATTACGTTTATTACTTTTAAGTATCGCCTGATTCAAGCAGAGCTATAGGAACCATTGGTTTGCAAAACGGCAAAACTTATACCCTAATGACATTGAATACAGGGTTTGAACGACCTTTATATGCCGATCTACGACTCAAAAGTAAGAGTTTAAGAGTTCGTAAGAGACATATGCGATATTAATGCCAGCTACAGCAGGCACTAATATGAAAACAGTGGGGGAATTTGCGCCAACGACAAAAGGGACGTGGCTTACACCACGTCCCTGCTAGAGTAAGAGAACTGTTATTAACCGAGTGCGTTCAACAGGTGGACTTCTCCGTCTTGTTGCAAACGCCGAGCAATCTCTAAAAAGATATCCTCAGGTATTTGCCGGATTACATCTCCTGAATCACTATCAATCACTTTAATAACAGTGCGATCTAAGTCTTCATCCACGCTAAATTGAAGATCTCGCTGCACGCTTTGTACATAGTCATTCACCTTAGCAACCTGCTGTTTTAGGTCTGCTGGGTTTGGCGCTTTTGGCGCCTGTTCGGCCTCTGTCGTTTCGGCCTTATCACTTGCACTTAAGGGCTTGATCTCTTCGCTTGCGTTAACGTCCCCCTTAGATGAAGAAGAGGCCTGCGCAGCGTGTACCGCCGGCTGTGCGAGTCTTACTTCATTCATGGGTCACCTCTCTATGAAAAAGAGCCGGTGGATCAGCCACCAGCTTATTTCTCTCCAACGTTGCTTTAAGCTATTACTGCAGAAGCGAAAGCACTTGCTGAGGCCTAGCATTCGCTTGGGCCAGCATGGCTTGTGACGCCTGTTGCAATACCTGTGCACGACTTAAATTTGCAGTTTCAGCGGCGAAGTCTGCATCAACAATTCGAGAACGAGCAGCCGATGTTTTTTCGCTTACGTTACTTAAGTTTGAAACTGTAAAGTCGAGGCGGTTATTAACAGCACCGAGTTCTGAACGTGTTGTGCTGATTTGCTCTAGCGCCGTATCAATAACATCAATGGCAGATTGAGCACCGGCTTCGGTTGAGATATCAATATCAGAAACAGAATCTCCTGATGTTGCTGAGGTATTTGTTTCCACTAAATGCAAAGCCGTTAGTAATGCATCAGCACCAGTAGTTGTTCCAGCCTCGATACTGATAGCTGAGTTATCAACAGAATTAAGCTGAAGAACTTGAGCAGTCGCACCTGAAGCGACTACGCCTGTTTCTGGAGCCTTATCATTAATTGCAGCTATGATATCTGCAACTGCCGTCCCATCAGCAGCACCAATTTCAACACCATTGATAACAAGTTGGCCTTCCAAAAGGACGGTCGCATCTGCATCAAGAAGAGTCGCACTGCTACTCAAAATTCCGCCTTCAGCACGAGCGTTTATTCCAAGATCATCTGCATCCGTAGCATCCGCATACGCAACAGTAATTTCATTACCGTCAGTTGATGTTAGCGACAATTGAGCTTCTTGTACTGTAGCTGCACCGCCAGTACCCACTGCATCCTGCTCAGCTGTAGCCGCAGTTCCCACAGTAATTTGCGCGCCACTAGCACTTTCAATCACTAACTTACCACTATCACTTAAGCTTGCGGATATATCATCCCCACCTTTTTCATTAATAGCCGCGACCAACTCATCAAGATTACCAGTATCAGTAATAACAAGTGATGTAGCAGTACCATCTGCATTAACAGTATCAATCTCCATAGTGTCACCGCCGCGGAGGACACCGGTACCAACTGTTGCAGCTTCAAATCGTGTCGTTGCTGTAAAATCTACTCCAGACACACCGTCATTCAATACGGCAAGAAACTCATCGACATTGGTTGCAGCTTCTAAATCTGCGTCATCAATAGTTTGGCC
Source organism: Agaribacterium sp. ZY112 (assembly GCF_041346925.1). Taxonomy (NCBI): domain Bacteria; kingdom Pseudomonadati; phylum Pseudomonadota; class Gammaproteobacteria; order Cellvibrionales; family Cellvibrionaceae; genus Agaribacterium; species Agaribacterium sp. ZY112. Next base: position 3,382,838 of record NZ_CP166840.1, read on the forward strand.
ATTTATTGTTACGTCATCGGCTAAAGTTATTCCTACTAAATCAACCGCAGAACCAACAATATCGCCGCCAGCACTTCCACCTAAACTATTTGCATCTAACTCTCCAATGCTAAAGGTAATAGTTTGATTTGCATTAGAACCAACCTGTAGTGCTACATCACCTTGCGAACCATCAAGAATATTCTGGCCATTAAACGAAGTGGTTTCAGCAATACGGTCAATCTCTGCAATTAACTGCTGTGATTCCGCATTGAGTGAGGCTCTATCTGTATCGGAATAAATTCCGTTGGCAGACTGAACAGATAGTTCTCGCATACGCTGAAGAATATTGGTTGTTTCGTCTAAAGCACCTTCAGCGGTTTGAATTAATGAGACACCGTCATTCGCATTTCGAATAGCCTGATCAAGGCCTCTAATAGCTGATGTTTGACGATTTGAAATTGCGAGACCCGCAGCATCATCTGCCGCTGAGTTGATACGCTTACCAGATGCTAAACGTTCACTCGCTTTATCTAGCTCACCACCTGATGACATCAGCTGGCGCTGAGCATTTAGTGACGCGATATTACTATTAACTACTAAAGGCATGATGAGCCTCCCAATGTAAGTCTGTCGAACGCCGATCTAATAAGACCGGTGAAGTTGAAAGGCGACCATAACAATCAACCCTTCCTGACTTAATCTTTCGGCACAGCGGGGAGGAACTTTAAAAGAAAATACAAATCAGCCCTAAGGCAATATAATGCATATAAAAAAACAAAGACTTACAAAATAAAAAACACTTTAGTTTTTCTCAAACGGGGTAAATAAATAAAGATAAAAATAAAACTATTAGAACAATCTATTATTAACCTACTAATTAATAGAATCATTTCATTTGATATAGTCATTTATAGAATAAGATGCTCTATATCTAGATGGGTATGATAAAAATATAAACTGATAGAACAGCACAATAGAAAAACATGCGTTGTACTGTTCTATCTATACTCACCTCAGGCTTGATTCTAGCCCTGCAGTAATTGCAACACTTGCTGAGGTTGAGCATTAGCCTGAGCCAACATGGCTTGTGACGCCTGCTGTAATACCTGAGCTCGACTCAACTCGGATGTCTCTGCTGCAAAATCGGCATCCATAATACGTGAGCGTGAAGCTTCAGTTTTCTCAACTACATTGAGTAGATTACCCATAGTGAACTCTAAACGGTTAGCAATCGCACCTAGCTGGGAGCGGGTATCATTAATCGTCTCCAGTGCCACATCGATAATGGCTAGGCTTTCTTGAGCACCATCGACTGTTGCGATTTGAATATCCGCGACAGAATTACCTTGCGTCGCCGAATTATTGGTTTCCAATAAGCCTGTAGTCGTAGCATTTGCTGCGCCAGTTAACTCAATTGTTATTTCAGTTCCATCAACGGAGTTTAAAGAAAGTACTCCATCTGCGGCAGTGCCACCAGCGGCTACCGTCGCCACAACCCCATGCTCTGCTGATTTCGCATTAATTTGAGTGACCAAATTAGCTATCGTATCAAATGCGTCCGTGCCAATAGCCGTAGCATCAATGCTAACGCCATTAATCATTACGTCGCCTTCAGCTAACGCAGATTCAGTACCATCTGCTACTTCAAGAGCAGTAATATCACCCACGGCAGTACGAGAGTTCACCCCAAGTTGAGTGGCATTAGGTGCTGCTGTCGCTCCATACGTAATCGTTACGCCATTACCATCATCAGACTTAAAGTCCAACGATGCTTGGTAAGCATTTGCCAAGGTTGCATCTGCTGAAGCGGTAATACCGGTATTAGCAACGGTTGCTGCGCCACCGTATTCAACACTAATGGCAGCCCCAGAAGAATGAGACATGACAAGTAAGCCCGCATCATTTAACTCAGCACTAACATTGCCACCAGTCACCTCTTCGATACGAGCAACTAGCTCTTCCATGCTTCCTGTATCGCCGATCTGGTAAGTATTAACCGTTCCATCGAGCTGATGGACAGTTAAATCCATAGTATCCGCACCACGTAATATGCCGGTACCTGCTGTTGCTGCGGTAATCTCAGTAAAGGCAGTAGTTGTAACTCCACTTACATTACTATTGAATAAATCTAATAGCTCTTCCATGTTTGTAGCAGAGGTAAGATCCCCCACATTCTGGCCATTGACTTCCATTGTTGTCGCAGCAGTGGCGCCAGTAATCAATGTAACGTTTGCAGGATCAACCCCCATTGTTGTACCCACGATATCCCCACCGGCATCCCCACCGAGCGTTTTAATGTCCATTGCTGGAATACTCATGGTAATAGTTTCATAAGCCTGTGAGCCGACTTGTAAATCAACCTCGCCTAAACTGCCATCTAATAAGAATTGGCCATTAAAAGAGGTCGACGTTGCAATACGATCCAGTTCGGCTTTTAGCTGCTGAACTTCAGCATCAAGGGTTTTTCTATCTGTATCCGAATAAATTCCGTTAGCAGATTGAATGGCCAGTTCTCGCATACGCTGCAAAATATTGGTTGTCGCATCCATAGCGCCTTCCGCGGTTTGGATCAGCGACACGCCATCATTCGCATTTCGAACGGCCTGATTAAGCCCACGAATTTGTGAAGTCATGCGATTAGAAATAGCCAGGCCTGCGGCATCATCGGCTGCAGTATTAATTCTACGCCCCGATGCCAAACGCTCCATCGCCTGACTCATGTCATTGCCAGATTGAATCAACTGACGTTGTGAATTTAACGCAGCCACGTTGGTATTAATAACAAGAGGCATAGTTCTCTCCTATAACCTTAATCAGTTTCTACCCACAGATGGGTTTGAATTGATTAATGCAGACCCCGTGCCAAACACAAAAAAGATAATAAAAACAACAAGATAACAATAAAAAAGGCGAATAAACAAAGATAAAAAAGGGAGGGGGACAAAAGCTTGCCGCTTAAGCGGCAAGCAATTTCATAGACGTTCGAATAAACTTAAGCGGCTAACACGCGTAAATGCTGTTTGTGCCGCTTGTAAAATTAAAGACTCTGCTGCAAGTCGTGTGGATGCTTCAGCGTAATCAACATCACGCAGCTGAGAAATAAGCTCTTGAATGATTAGAGTTGCATCAGAGTGAATACTTTCGGTACTTTCAAGTGTATTAAGCCGAGCACCGATTTTAGAACTTACTTCTAACACGCTGGTTTGTGCATTAGATAAATTAGCTAAGGTATCGCCGATGGTATCTTCCAAGACATCACGATTACCGGCTTCTCCGTCAAAGTTTTTCATCGCTTCACTAAAGCGGGCGACCGTCGTTAATAGATCCTGCTTATTTGTAGACTCGACAATAAACTTATCTCCAGCCTGAGGCAGGTTTTCAGATGCAGGATCACCAATAATTCTAAAGCTTAAACCAGCAGCATTAATTTCAGCACCTGAAACATAAGGCTCATTGGCAAGCACAACTCGGCCTGTCGAGCGCTCTGTTATTGTAAAGTTTTTACCAGGAGGTGCGGGTAATAAAGCACTATCATCATTAAAACTAACAACGAGATCTTCTGGGTAAAAGTCATTAAATACTTGCCTATCGACAACCGTACCAATGGATATTTGTGCAGCAGGGTCAGAGCGATTGCTTGCAGAAACCGACGTTGACACTTCGGGCCTATTACTTTGTATATCTACAAACAAGTCTTTACCAGAGTCACCAGAAGCGACCGCAGTATTATTGGCTACCTTAATAAACTTTTGGCCTTCATCCCCCACATATTTAAACCCCGTTTGCACACTGCCTATAAAAGGTTCGGTCGTACTCTTATAACCTCCAAAGATGAAATCACCATTCGAGTTTTTACTATTCATTAAACTCTGAAGCTCTTCAACTCGCGCATCAACTTCATTTGCTAAAGATCTATACTCACTATCACTGAGTGTTGCGCTGTTACCTGCCCTAACGGCCAGCTCTTGGATGCGTTGAATAATATTAAGCACACCGTCCAACACCGCTTCTTCACCGGTCAAATCATTTTTAGCAATACTAATATTGGTTTGATATTGTTTGGTGCCTGCTAATTCTTCATTTAGAGCTAAGATCTTAGTCGAAGCGACCGGATCATCGGAAGGCTCAAGAACTCGTTTACCTGTCGATAATTGTTCTTGTGTTTTAATCATGGCCTGATTTGCATCAGCCATACTGGTATTGGCAATATTGAATATTTGCTGAGTTGAAATTCGCATAGCGGCAATCAATTTCCGTTAAAAGGAACCTATAAGAGTATTAAACAATTCCCGTGCCACGCTGATCACTTGTGCATTTGCCGCATACATTTGCTCGAAACGAATAAGATCGGCGGCCTCTTCATCAAGGTTAACACCTGAAGTGCTGTCTCGTAGCTTCTGGCTTTGCTCTAAGACCTGCTCCGCAGCGTCACGGTTAATACTTGCTGAAGAGGTCTCAATGCCAATGTGCTCAACCAAAGACGCGTAGGCTTCGGAATAACTAGATAAGCCATTACCCACTGTTTTGCTCGATTCTAGTTCAACTAAGCTAATAACATTTCGATTGTCCGAGGCCGCGTCCTGGTTAAAATCTAACTGAAAAGTATCATTGGCAGAGGGCACACCTCGAAGAAAAGCTTGAATACCTAAATACGTTGATTGTGCAAAATTAGCAGCTGTTGAGTCGCCAAACAATAAGCTTGTCGCAGGTGTCGTTGATGCACTAATGCCATCGGCGATTAATAATTCAAGTGTTCCACCTACAGCAACGCTCTCTGTTGTACCGGCCCCTTGCCCACTTAATGCAACCACAGGATTTGTACCATCGCTCACATTTACAGTATCTGGGCCAGTGTTATCCGCCTCTAAGCTAATTTGAATATCATCACCGTGAGCGGCATAAATTCGCAGTTGTTCGCCAGGAAGAGCGGCATCAAAAGCCGATTTAGCATAGAAACCTAGCGCCTGAAGCGTCGAGTTTTCATTAATTTGATTCGCTAAATACTCATTAAAACCCAGTTCATCTGTCGCAGGATCAGGGACATTAGTGGCAATAGCTGCCCCCTCGTAGGCGATTAAAGCTTCACCGTTAAGGGTGATCTGCAGGGGCACTGTCAAACTTAGGCTTGAAATGCCACTTAGCTCAGCATAACTACTCGCATTAACACTAACTCCATCAATATTACTGAGTTGGCTCGCAATCGTACGCGCAGAATCATTGGCATTTGTAGTAATGCTATCAACAACTGGAGGGCTAGCAGGCGTTTCTCCAGGACGCGTAAAAGTAATGGTTTCACTCGGGTAACCATTGATTAAAGGAGCTGGGCTAACTATTGCTGTACTACCGGCTGGTAAACCAATGTTTGAACCGTTCATCAGTACTTGTGTTTCACCCGGGTCGTTACTAAATAAATAATTATCTGTACCTGGGATATAATCCTGAAACGCCATTGGTGGACTCAGTTGCTGAGGGTTGGCAGGATCACTATTATCTAGCACCTCATACATGGTATCTGAAATAAAATTTACTAAGAGGGGCGGAGACATCTGACCGGTATTCGCAAAAAGAGGCAGAGCATTGCCATTTACATCGGTTAAAGACAGCACTTCTCCAGGGCTGATACTAGCCGTACCAAGATTTCCCAAAGAGGCGTCCGTCACTAAAGGCAAAGCAAAGGCTAATTCATCCGGGCTAACTAATACCGACTCAAAATCACGAGCCCCATTTCTAACAGGCTGAACTAAAAACGAATCACCACCTTGAAAAGAGCCACTTTCAAAATACAACTCCATACCATCAAATTCAGCGCTAAACGGGTAAGATCCAGGCAGTAACTCTCGTACAAGCTCAGTGTTATCACTTAAACGAGTTACGGTATAAAGACCATCATTGACCATATCTACTCGATAATCACTGGTTCCTAACTGTGCCGCCTCCCGAATATAAAGGCTCATAACGCGATCATTTGGTTGCGCATTATCGCTGCTTGCAATAACCCGCTCTAATGTAGCGGTACGATCATTAACGTCTAGAAAAAAGTCACCACCAAAATTGCTATTTAAATCTAAACCAAGGTGGTGCATATCGTTATAGGTATCCGCCAGAGTTATAGCCACTCGCCCTACTTGATTATACGTGTCGGCGAGTGCGTCATCCCTAAAGCGAAACAAGCCCCCTATTTCAGCTCCTAAGGCGATTGTGGGAAGCGCTCGTAAAGCCGCATCACCGTCGAATACAAGCTCTAATTCGGCTGGGTTATCCGCACTTTGAACCGCTGTGATTTGCCTCGCCTCTGTGCCAACAACAAGGTTTTGTCCACTAGCGATAAGTACATTAACTTCGCCAAAACCTTGATCATAGGTTTGAAAGCTTACATATTTTGCCAACTCTTTAAGTGCTTGATCACGCTGATCAAGAAGATCATTAGGCTCCCCATTACCAGTACCATAGGCATCGGCTATCTTTTTATTTAACTCGGCTATGTTGCCAGATAGCGCATTGACTTCAGCAACAGCGGTTTCCAACGCAGTATTAATGCCTTCATTAATCGAAACTAAGCGAGAGTGAACGGTATTAAATCGATCGGCAAGATTAACGGACTCACTAATAATTAATTGACGAGCAGGTATAGAAGTCGGGTCATCCGCGCCGTTCTGCATAGAAGCAAAAAAGCTTTCAAATGCACCTGATAGCCCCGTGTTAGCATCGGATAATAAGGAGTCGAGTTGAGATATTTCACTGTGAAAAACCTCAAGCTCATGTGCCAAGGTTGTATCAACTCGAAGTTGCTGAACTAAAAACTCATTAACTTGTCGCTCTACTGAAGCAACGATTGCCCCATTGCCAACATAAAAACCACCATCAGGAGACGCTGGCATGGTTTCCGATGAAACCTTCTGGCGGCTATAACCATCAACACCGGCATTAGCAATATTATGACCGGTGGTGTTAAGTGCGGTCTGGCTAACACGCAAGCCTGTGACCGCAACTCCTAATAATCCCCCGCTCATAATCCACCACCTCTACTACGCCTTTGGCCGCTCTCGTCTAGCCCTAATTGACTAGGAAGGCCTGAGATCGAAACATCTGAAACGGCACTGCGTAGGGATTTAATTCGATCGTAAACTGACAGGACTTTGCTGCTGTAATGAGGGTCTGTAGCATAGCCGGCATTGTGAAGCTCTTTTATATAATCTCGGGCATTATCAGTGAGGGCCACCGCTTTTTGATAACGGGGGCTTTCGGTAATCAGTCGTTGATAATCTTCAAATGACTGTGACGCAGAAGAATAAGATCGAAATGGCTCGTTGATCTTTTTACTAACGCCGCCAAAAAACTCGAGAGTGGCTTTAGATACCGAGTCACCAGACCAGTGTTTATCAGCTTTAATATTAAATAGGTTATGAGTACTTTGACCTTCAAGCCCTCTTATTATTTTCTCCCCCCAACCGGTCTCTAAAGCCGCTTGGGCTAGTAGCATATCGACATCTAAACCTAGTTTCTCTGCCGTATTGCGAGCAAGCTGTTCAAACTTAGAAATGAAACTAAGCTCTGGGCTTTGACTCTTATGTTCAGAGCCCGTATCTAATAAAACGGTATCTAAACTGCGCTTCTGTTCAAATTGCAAGTCCTTGCTAATAGCGGACTCTGTAGACTCTAAGCTAGGGCCAGTATTGAAAGTGATAGCGTTTGAAAAGTTTTTATTTCTATCCCCAAGGGGATCCAAGTTAAGAGCTTTATTAGAAGACTGGGGTGATAATTGGCGATATAACGCATCGGCAATACCAATACCTCGTCCCGATGAAAGACTTAACGAAAGCTGTTGATCATACATGTCTCGATAAAATCGACTTTCATTGCTATCAAACATAGAGCCTTCAGCAAAGACATCATTAGCTTGACGCATCGACTTCATCAGCATAGAAACAAATAACGATTCAAATTGTTTAGCAACTTTTTTTAATGCTTCTTCTTTATCTGCATCATGTTTCAACTGCTGTAAACCGCTCAGATCTGTATAAACATCGTTGACAGCTAAGGCCGCGCTGCTATGTCCTAAAGTATTATTTGACATTAGATCACCACAATTTCGGCCTTAAGAGCGCCAGCTTGTTTTAAGGCCTCAAGAATAGCCATAAGATCACCAGGTGCAGCTCCTACTTCATTAACTGCACGAACAATGTCATCTAAGCTCGGCCCCGGAGCAAAATTAAACATTTGCCCTGTTTCTTCTTCAATCGATACATCGCTTTCAGGAACCACCACTGTTTCACCATCTGCAAAAGCATTTGGCTGGCTCACACTGCTCGTTTCACTGACGGTCACGGTTAATGAGCCGTGGGTAACTGCAACAGCCGACACCCTTACATGCTTGCCAACCACAATGGTACCGGTTCTTGAATTAATAATAATTTTGGCTGAAGCTTCAGCCGGTGTGACTTCAACATTTTCAAGTAAGGATAAATAATCAACTCTGTGCGCAGGGTTTTGTGGTGCTTGCACAGAAATACTCGCAGCATCTTGTGGTAAAGCCACATTAGGGCCAAGTAACTGATTAATACTATCCGCAACACGTTTAGCTGTTGTGAAATCTGGATTACGTAAATTAAATACTATCTGACTATCACCACCAAATTGCGTAGGAACTGAACGTTCTACAATTGCACCATCGGGAATCCGCCCAACACTAGGCACGTTTACCGTAATTTTTGACCCATCTTTACCTTCAGCACCAAAACCACCAACAATTAAATTACCTTGAGCAATTGCGTAAACCTTGCCATCAACACCTTTAAGTGGCGACATTAGCAAAGTCCCTCCTCTCAAGCTTTTAGCGTTAGCAATAGAAGATGCTGTAACATCGATTTTATGACCCGGTTTAGCAAAAGGCGGAAGCTCAGCATGTAAAGCGACCGCAGCCACATTTTTAAGCTGAAAATTAGAACCTGGAGGCAAAGTAATGCCTAACTGACTTAACATTGCACTAAAACTTTGGGTTGTAAAAGGGGTTTGGTTCGTTTTATCGCCCGTTCCATCCAAGCCAACAATCAAGCCATAACCAACCAGTTGATTACTTCTAACACCCGCTATTGAGGCAATGTCTTTTAAACGCTCAGCTTGTAACTCATTGCCAAGAAAACAGAAAAAGAAACAAAGGAAAAAGACAATTACACGACTCATCAGAAAGGCCAAATTGGACTATTAAAGAAGCGACTCATCCAACCCATTTGTTGTGAATCAGCAAACTCTCCCGTACCTGCATACTGAAGTCTAGCGTTCGCCAACTTGGTAGAAACGACTGTATTTGAAGGGCTAATATCTTCAGGCCTAACAAGACCACTTATACGAATAAACTCATCACCTCGATTTAAGGTAATCCACTTTTCACCACGAACAACCAATGTCCCGTTAGGGTAAACATCAACAACCGTCACACTGATATTTCCGTTTAAGGAGTTACTTTGATCAGCATCACTTTCACCAACAAAGCTGCGCTCTAAGCCCATGTCGGTTGTTAAACTTACGTTACCTGCACCAGGAGTCATGCCTAAAATAGTTCCGCCACCAGGTGCTGTTGTTGTAAACTCGCTATCTTTAGCGATATCTATATTCGCTGATTTACTTGAGCGAGTACTTTCCCTCAATACAACGGTTATAATATCGCCAACGCGCTTAGCCTTTTGGTCACCAAATAAATCAATGGCGACATTTTCTCGGTAAAGCGAACCATTGTTAGCTGAATCAGGGATATCTGATGGCCTTAGAACAGGAGCGTAATAAGGATCATCGGGTTTGGGGGGCGCTTGTATCACACAGCCTGATATTGCTACAAAGCTTAGTGCAGACAAAAAGATATTTAAGCACGTTGTGAAGCTGCATTTCATAGCATCACCTATAGATTCTGAGTCACAAATTGCAACATCTGATCCGCTGTGCTCACCACCTTAGAATTCATTTCATAGGCTCGTTGTGTGGTAATCATGTTTACCATTTCTTCAACAATATCGACATTGGAATTCTCAAGCATGCCCTGCTTAATTTGACCTAAGCCGTCTTCACCTGGAGTTCCAACAATAGGATCACCACTTGCTGCAGTTTCAACAAATAAGTTACTACCAATCGCTTGTAAACCAGCAGGATTAATAAAATCAGCTGTTTGAATATTACCGAGTACCTGAGGATCTGGCGTGCCGGGGATAAATGCCGAAACAATACCATCAGTGCCAACAGTTAAACGTTCAGCATCTTCAGGCAAGGTTAAATTGGGTTCTAGCAATAAACCGTTAGCGGTTACAACTTCACCATCTCCATTTAAATGTAACTGCCCAGCTCTGGTATAAGCTATCGTGCCATCTGTTTGCTGGATCTGGAAAAAACCTCGCCCATCAACGGCCATATCTAAAGGCTGGTCTGTAATCTGTAAACTGCCGTAATTAAATTGTTTTTGCGTACCGGCAACACGGACTCCTGTGCCAAGTTGCAGACCAGAAGGAACTTGAGAGTCTTCATTAGCTTGCGCACCTGGCTGTCTGTTGATTTGATAAAGTAAATCTTCAAATACAACTCGATCACGCTTAAAGCCGACAGTAGATGCATTGGCCAAATTATTTGCAATGGTTGTTAATTGCATATCTTGCGCTGCAAGGCCTGTTTTACTTACGTATAAGGCTGAATGCATTGTAATTCTCCTACTCGACTACGAAAGTCTTTACGTCATTAACTATTAAATCACTATAAAAACGAGCTTAATTCATCTAAGACATTTGCAACATACGCGCCGATGTCTCTGAATTCTCTTTAACGGTTTGCATGAGTTTTACCTGCATCTCATACTGGCGAGATAGATTCAAAACCGAAACCAGCTCGTCAACCGCATTAACATTACTACCCTCAAGAAACCCTGAAACCACTCGTACAGCTGCGTCGGGCTCTAATTCTTGTTCTGGGTTTCTAGGGCGAAACAGACCATCTTCTTCTTTACGTATGCTCTCTAACTCAGGGTTAACCAGCAAAATACGGTCGACCTGAACCGTTTCATTTGCTCGAGCACCGGTGGGGACAATGGTTACTGTACCGTCAATACCTATGTCGATTTTTTCAAAAGGAGGGACAGAAATTGGACCGCCATTGCCTAGCACCGGCAAGTTGCTGCCGTTACGAAGTACACCAAGAGCGTCGATATGTAAGGAGCCTGCACGTGTTAAACCATCACGCCCATCTGGGCCTTGAACCCCAATAAAGCCATCTCCATCAACAGAGATATCTAAATCTCGACCTGTTTGAGTCATCGCACCATATTTAAAATTAGTGCCTTGGTTTTCTGTTAAAGCATAAGCGCGCGATGCATGACCATCACCGTAATAAACACCCATAGAACGAGCTTGAGAGAATTCGGACTTAAAGCCTACGGTATTTAAATTAGCTAAATTATTAGCCCTAGCTGTTTGCGCTAACATATTATGTTTAGCGCCGGTCATTGATATATAAAGTGCTTTATCCATCGCTAGTTTTCTGTCACTTAACTTATGTTAATTAGAAAACTGCAAAAGCGGTGCCAAATAAAGAAAAAGCGAGCAATGCTCGCTTAGAAGGCTGGCTTAATTGACGGATTAACGAAGGTTAATAATCGTTTGTGTAGTTTGATCCGCTGTTTCAATCGTTTTGGCACTGGCTTGGAAATTTCGTTGAGCGATAATAAGTTGAACTAATTGTTCAGATAAGTCCACATTACTGTTTTCTAATGCGCCGCTTTGAATGGCTCCTAACGATGAAGTACCGGGCTCATTAATAACAGGCTCTCCCGATTCAAATGTTTGCGCCCAAGAGGTATCACCTATCGGCTGCAGACCTTGTTGATTGGCAAAGTCAGCAAGCAACACCTGCCCTAGAGCGAGAGATTCGCCATTCGTAAATCGAGCAAAGATAACCCCTCCCTCATCAACGGTTAAACCACTTAATTGCCCTGCGGTAAAACCGTTTTGATACACAGAATTAACTGCAAACGGGGTGCCAAATTGCGTACTTCCATCAACACTAATTAAAAAATTAGAACTGATAGGCGGCTCAGGAATCGGCACCGTGCCGCCTACGTTCGGCCCAAGTGCCCCAGTAGATTCACCATTTTCATTTAGTGGCGTCCAGTTTGTGATTAAAAACTCTGAGGTTCTCAAATCATCTAACGAACCATTAGGATTGAAATAAATATCAAATGTGGCTCGCGTCGCAATGGTTGGATCGGCAGCCGTAGGGTCTGGGTTGCCAACATCACGACCATCAACAAGCACGTGCATTTCCCAGTGGTTTGGTGGAGCGGTGGCATCACTTGGATTAAAGGGCTGCTTAACAAAATATTGAGTCATAACATGCGGCACACCAAAACTGTCATAGATAGTGGTTGAGGTCGCTGAGTTATATGTGCCAGGGTCATCAGGGTCAAAAGAATTGACTTCAACTTGAGTAAATTCTGGGTTAGCAGGGTCAGTCATATCACCGAGTGCTTGAAAAATGCCCGTACCACTCGGTACTTCATTACCCACGATATAACCATCTTCTACAACGATATCAAGGCGACCACCGACATTTGCTGTTTGGTTTGCTCCGCCAACAACCAGTGGAATGTTAGCTCCAGCTGGCCCCGCCACGCCTAGAGTTGCAGCAGGGTCCCCGGCTATGTTGATTATTAAGTCTGTACCAACGGTTGAACTAAGTTCAAGGGTGCCAGCAACAGCATCATGCACGGCGGTAATACCCGGTAAAGCAGAATTACTTAAGCTATTAATGGTGGTTTCCAACTCGGCTAATGAAGCTACATCTAAGGCAACATTATTAATCGTCACCGTTGTTGAAGTGCCCGCCCCATTACTAAAACCAGATAGTGTTGCTGATGCGCTGGCTGTTGCTGTTAGACCAACAACCGAGTTCATTTCACCGGCAATGGTTGCTGCAGACGCATCTTGGTCGGATGTGTAAGTCACCACAGAGCCATCTGGGTTAGTAATATCTATACTCTGAGGAGAATAACCATTCAGCGCCCCCGCTTGGGCTACACCTATTTCTGCCCCAGTAGAGATGAAGTTATTACCACGACTGGGTAAAACATCTGCTGTCGCATCAAAATTCAATTGCTGGTCAACATCAGTTGTCTGCCGTGGGTCGATAATATCTTGGTTAATCTGTAAATCGCCCAAAACATTATTAATATTACCGGCTGTATCAGCACTGTAGCCCTGTAATCGTCCGCCATTATTAGCAACCACATAACCTTCGGCATCCATACCAAAGGCACCAGAGCGTGTATACGTACGCCCGCCATCCTCACTTAGGATAAAAAAGCCATTGCCGTTTACGGCTAAATCCAAAGCATTTTCGGTAAAAGCGATATTACCCTGGGTAAATTTTTGACTGATATCTTGAATTTCCACCCCTGCTCCGATGGCATTAGAACCCGCACCAAGCACAGAGGTTGCATAAACATCACCAAACTCAGCTCGGGATGACTTAAATCCAGTTGTCGAGGCATTGGCGATATTATTGCCGGTTATTTCAAGCTCACTTGATGCTGCACGGATACCACTTAAGGCTGTATCAAAAGGCATGGGGCCTCCTACTCATTAAACTGTTTAACATCAGCAAGGTTTACCGTTCCTATACCCGCTAGATTCAACGCTAAGCTGCCATCTTGGGCAACGGTTACGCTATTTACATTGGCACTTAAGGCTGTTTCAAGTGCGGTCTGTTGACCGTCATTCGTGGCACTAAGCTCAAAGCTATAAGTACCAGGCGGCTGTCCATTTTCTTTGCTACTTCGCCAATCAAGTAGCTTGCCATTTAGCTCCATCGACATGCCATCCCAACGCAGTAAGACCTCTCCTTCAGGCTGGGCACCTAAACTTAACTGCTCAACTAAGGAGCCGCTTTCGTTATAGATATTCAAACTCAAATCCCCAGTGCTGGCCGGTACATGACTACTCAAGCTGACAATTCCACCAGAGCTAAGCCCTGTTTGAGTAGCCGGAACCGTTACTGAGCGCCCGACCAAGCTAGAGGCCTGTAAGGCTTGGTTAGCAACAAAGTTACTACTGAAGCTATCAAACTGCTTGTTCAGTTTGTCCAGACTTTCAACTGAGCTAAATTGAGCAAGCTGAGCAATAAACTGTGTATTATCTTGAGGATCCAGTGGACTTTGATTCTCCATCTGGGTAATCATCAGCTCCAAAAAAGCACTTTGACCAAGCTCTTGGCTAGGCTCTGCTTGCTCTTTTTTCTTGTCAATATTTAGACCGGAAAGGACATTATCGACACTACTTATTTCACTCATAATGACTCCTACTGCCCCAAGGTAAGCACGCGCTGAACCATTTGTTTAGCTGAGTTCATCATTTCAACGTTAATCTGAAAAGCACGTGAAGCCGAGATCATATTGGTCATCTCCTCGACCACATTTACATTTGGGTAAAAGACGTAACCTTCTTCATCAGATAGAGGGTGATCTGGCTCATAACGTCGCTGTAAGGGAGCATCACTTTCTATAATCCCCGTTACTTCAACGCCCACACTTTGCCCCTGCGGCGAATTTATGCCGCCATTCATTTCATTCAGCATTTGAGTTTGAAATACAGGATGACGACCACGATAAACATCACCAGTACTTGAGCTCGCACTTTCAGCATTAGCAATATTTGAGGCTGTTGTATTCAGACGCACACTTTGCGCATTCATGCCAGAGCCAGCCACATCAAAAATATTTGTTAAACTCATATTATTCTCCGCGCAATGCTTTGCTTAAGCCCTTAAAAGAGCTGTTTAACAGGGTAAAACCAACCTGAAACTCAAGCGAGTTCCTCATAAATTCACCGTGCTCTACATGCTCTTCAACCGTGTTGCCATCAATGCTTTGCTGATGAGGTACGCGATACAGTTTCTCGTAAGCGCCAGCCTGTGTATCAGCTAAATTAATATGTCCTTGATGGCGTGTACTTAAGTGGCGGCTCACGCCACCGTCCATCTGAGCTTTTAGCTCCGCGGTAAAATCTATGTCTCGGGCTTTATAGTTAGGAGTATTAACATTGGCCAAGTTAGAAGACAGAACATCCGCACGATGTGCCCTTAGACGCATTGCGTGTTCTTTTACACCAAGTGCTGAATCAAAATTAATAGCCATCTTTATCTACCTAACCTTGCCGCTTTATAAATTACATATAGATAACAGCAAAGGGCGTGCCATCAAAAACAAGGGATATAATCAATTGATTTATATGAATATTTTAAAAGGCAGGATAAATAGAACAGAAAAACCGGAAAGTAGAGGAAAAGCCCTTCCGCTTCGAATTAGACAGGAACATTTAAATTATTTTGCTCGGTAAACCACACCAGGCTTACAGTGTACCATTTCAAACAAGTCACTAGCACCAGCAAGACTTTCTGAACTTCCAAGAAACAAATAGGCCCCTGGTTTTAGGGTGGCATGAATACGCTTTAAGATGTCTGTTTTAAGATCAGATGAAAAATAAATGAGTACATTACGACAAAACACGATATCAAATTTCCCTAAGCTCAAGAAGCTGTCTTGTAAATTAAGGGGCCTGAACCG
The DNA here is from genome assembly GCF_041346925.1 of Agaribacterium sp. ZY112. Taxonomy (NCBI): domain Bacteria; kingdom Pseudomonadati; phylum Pseudomonadota; class Gammaproteobacteria; order Cellvibrionales; family Cellvibrionaceae; genus Agaribacterium; species Agaribacterium sp. ZY112. Next base: position 3,398,409 of record NZ_CP166840.1, read on the forward strand.
TATTCTTTGCTTAATATCACTATTAATAGCCCATTGTTTATCATCAGTGGCTTTAAAATACTCACGTAAACGCTTATCAGACATGCCTCGACTAATAGACAGCTTGTCATACACTCCTTGCTTAGCTTGAGCCAGTATCTCGCTAGATAAGTCAGTAGCAACAACATCTAAACCTAATGCACTCACCCCTAAGGTCTCACGGATAAACTCATCCACAGTTATAGAGATAGAATAAGGTTCTTGCCCAGATGAGCAAGCCGCACTCCAAACCTTGATTGTACCAGGGCCTTTTTTTGCTTTTAGCTCGGGAAAAATTGTGCTTTTTAAATACTCAAATGGGTATATATCACGAAACCAAAAGGTTTCGTTTGTGGTCATAGCATCAATGACCCGTTGCCTTAATTCACGTTCACTTGATCTCTTTATACGTTGAGTGAGTTCCGATACGCTATCTAAACCATATTCAAGAAGGACTCGACGAATACGAGTTGTGACTAAATATTGTTTATTGTCACCAAGATCAATGCCCGCCACTTCTTTTAAAAAGGCTCTAAAATCAGCAAACTCTTCTGGATTTAAGCTCACGTATTAAGTTCCATACTTACTATTACATGCTTGTTAAGGCATCAACACGTTCATTAACGCGTCTAGCCAACTCGTCCGGATGGAATTTTGCTAAAAAGTCGTTTGCACCTACTTTTTTCACCATTGCCTCATTGAAGACACCACTTAGTGAGGTATGCAACACAACATGTAAATTAGCTAGTGCAGGATCACCTCGAACCTCTGCAGTAAAGGTGTAGCCATCCATTTCCGGCATTTCAATATCAGAAATAATCATTAGTAATTCATGATACGGGTCTTTACCTGAATCAATTAAATCTTTGAGATACTGAATAGCCTCGGCACCATTCTTAAGTGTTGTTGTTTTACAACCCAATGACTCCACTACTTTTTGCACCTGTTTACGAGCAATAGCCGAATCATCAACAATTAATACATGTTTTTGCACTGTTGCATCTTCTACAACATTTTCAATTATTTCAGCACTGACTTCTTCTGCAACTGGGCTCACCTCGGCTAGAATCTTTTCTACATCAATAATCTCAACGAGTTTATTTTCAACTTCAGTCACCGCTGTCAAATAGTTCTCTTTTCCTGAGCCCTTTGGTGGTGGATGAATATCCCCCCAGTTCATGTTGATTATTCGCTCAACACCTTTAACTAAAAAACCCTGAGTGCTTCGATTGTACTCAGTAATGATGACAAAACAGTTTTCTAGATTTTCTAATGGCCTACCACCTGTCGCATGACGTAGATCCATAATCGGGATCGTGCCGCCTCTAATATGAGCGACACCACGTACAACGGGGTTCCGCTTAGGTATTTCACTTAATTGAGGGCACTGAAGCACCTCTTTAACTTTAAATACATTAATACCATAGAGCTGATGACCACCTAAATTAAAGAGCAGCAGCTCTAGGCGGTTTTGCCCAACCAACTGAGTTCGCTGGTTAACGCTGTCTAGGACACTAGCCATTTAGACCTCTTTATTCCGCATTTATTGGCATATTTAAAAAATAAGCAAACCATCGGTACAGGCTTTGCTATATTTCTAACTAAGTCGACCCTTACTGCAAAACCGTTAGCATTTTGACACTTTAAAGGGTCTATTAGCCATCGAGATACCTACAGAATAGGTCAAGATCTATGAGACTACGTATTTTTTTATTACTTATGCTTAGCTCCATAAGTGTGGATACACTTGCTATCGAAGTTTCTGAATTAAGCGCTATGGTCCATGAGCGAGTCAAAGAGGCCTTAAGTGATCGTTTTACTGAGGAAGAACTGGAAAATGACGTTACGATCAAATTAAGTAACCTTCACTCTCAACTAAGAATCAAAAACTGTGAACGGGGCTTAAGTATTCAACTCCAAAAAAACCGAGTAAGCCATAGAAACTTAAGCGCCAAAGTACAATGCTTAAGCGGTAGTCGATGGAGTATGTATGTTCCCGTTAAAATTGACTATTACGTCGAAGCAGCCATCACATCAAGGGCCCTTAGCCGAAGTGAGCATCTAAGCCTTTCTGATATTCGCTTTGAAAGACGATTGATCAGTGAGGTGGGTCAGCACTATATAGACCAAGCAAACTTACTCAAAAACGTTGAGTTAAAGCGCAGTGTTGGTACAGGTCATATCCTCACACCAATGGATATTCGTGATGCCAAATTAGTCTATAAGGGCGAAATTGTCCGCTTACTTGCAAAATCGGGGGCATTGACCGTCAGCTCCGAAGGCATTGCTTTAGCCGATGCCGCTATGGGGCAACAATTACGAGTACGCAACTTAAGCTCAAATCGTGTAGTAGATGCCAGAATTAGTGCTCCTGGCGAAGCGCTGGTATCAAACTGGTAGAATATATTTGCTAAAGATCCTTATTTATCGGCCGAAGACTGTAGTAAGCAAACCAATTTGCACTCGATCACATGCACTGCTTTATGTGCTTTTATGTAGATAATCCCGGCCAAGCCGGTTGCTGAGATTATTATGGTTATTGACCCAAACAGTATCAACAACGCCTCAGGCGGCCCCAAAAGCCGCTCAAGTGGTGTACAACGCCAAGAAACTAACGCAAGCTCTTCGGCAGCCAGTTCGGCCCCGAAAGAAGCTAAAACAGCCAGTGACAGTGTCACCTTAAGCAATACAGCTCAGTCTATGAGCAAGTTAGAAATTGCTCTCGCTGAAGTCCCTGAGATAGACAATGCTAGGGTGGCTGAAATAAGGGAAGCCTTGCAGAACGGGCAATACAAAATAGATGCTGATGCGATTGCAAGTAAAATGCTCGAGCAAGGTATGTAAGTGGCTTAATAACAATGCGGCACGTTTTTCGCTTATTTTAAGCTAAGCCAGTTATCTGCGCTAAACGGTTCAATTGTTTGACGGGAAACCTTATGTCACAAGCTTTAAACGCCCAGTATCTAAGCCAGCGCTTCACAAGTGATAGTGCGTGCTGTGAGCAATTACTCGACTTACTTTACAAAGAACAGCATGCCTTAAAAGAAAGGGATGCAGATACTATAGATCAGATCCTAAAACAAAAAGCCCCTCTACTCGAACAACTTGAAAACAGCGCAAAAGAGCAGCAGCATATAGCCAAAGCCTTGTCAGCAGATCTGCGCTCAGAAAACTGGCTGGAACAACTCAATATCGATGGTGCTCCACAGCTAAAAGAGCAGTGGCAGAGCGTGAAAGACCTGTATCAAAAAGTAAGAGCTCAAAACGAGATCAACGGTAAGCTGCTTTCTCGGCATCAAAAAACCGTTAGCCGCCTGCTTGATATTGTTAGGGGTAAGACCACCACACCCAACCTTTATACATCATCGGGTTACTCTTCATCACAAGCCAATAGCAACAACATTGGCGAAGCTTAAAAAAATCCATCCCCCCACTCCTATCACCTTAAGTCGCCTGTGATTGAATTTTAAAAATCACTGTGGCAAGGTAGCGCCCGCCGTCCCCGTCGATTAACAGGATAAATCCCGGGCCTCCTAAGCCCGTGCTCCAGGTTCGAGTCCTGGTGGGGACGCCATTTCATCAGCGCTCATCTCTTCAAATTAGTTATCAGACCGATCATCTTCACAACCATTACTTATGAACACATTAATACTCGAACAAGAAGCATTTATCTCTGAGTTTCAATGTCAATTAAGTGTCAGGCAGCTCCAGCACATTCAAAATGTATTAAAAAGTCACTTAGGTGATCAATTAACCGTTGCTAAATTGAACGGTGCCATGGGTACAGCGTGTCTTGCAGAAAAACAAGGCCAATTAATACTGACTGACATCCGCTTGGAAAGCGATGCACCTAGACAGCTCCCTCTTAGCTTGATCCTTGCTTTGCCTCGCCCACAAATGCTTAAACGCATATTGCAAACCGTTGCCTGCTTTGGCGTGCAGCATTTACATTTAATTCATAGTAACCGAGTCGAAAAAAGTTTTTGGCAAAGCCCAAGCGCGACTGACGAAGCCATAAAAGAGCAGCTAATACTGGGAGTAGAACAAGCAAAAGCCAGCCAGCTTCCCACAGTAAGTAAACATCGTCGCTTTAAAACGTTTATCGAAGATTATGCCCCTGAGATTATCAGAAACAAAAAAGCCACCGTTGCCCATCCCGGCCCTTATCCCTTGTTTGAAACCGAACGAGAAACACCCAAAATCATTGCTATAGGCCCTGAGGGCGGTTTTAGTGACTATGAAATTGAGCGTTTCGTAGAACAGGGGTTTGAAACAAGGCAGCTTGGTGAGCGAATTTTAAAGGTCGAAACAGCGGTAACGGCTTTATTAGGCCGTTGTCTTTAGTGCTTACTGAAATTTCACACCCAATCGACATGCTCTTTGCGAAGTAATTCCGAGAACTGCTCAGCAACCACTGGCCTACTGCATAAATAGCCTTGATAATAACGACAGGCGTATTGAGTCAAAAGGTTTAATTGTTCTTTGGTCTCAACCCCTTCAGCAACCACATCAAGATCTAGCATCTTACCCATTGCAGAAATGGTTTCGACCAATACACGATCATTTCTATCATCGCAAATATCACGAACAAAACTCTGATCAATTTTTAATACTGCCACAGGCAGTTTTTTCAAATAACTAATCGATGAGTAGCCAGTACCAAAATCATCGAGTGCAAACACAACCCCCAACTCCCTTAAAGTGGCCATTGTCTCAATAGTTACGTCCAAGTTATGAATCGCAATTCCCTCAGTAATTTCCATTTCAAGCAAACGAGCTGGAAAGTTTAAGCGTTTTAGCATTGCAGAAACATCGTCAACAAAGTTCACACTACGGAACTGCCTTGGGCTTATATTCACCCCCAAGCGCATATCGTCACTCCACAGGCCCGTTTCTCGCCAATGCAAGACTTGCTTCATGCTCCGCTCTAAGACCCATAAACCAACGTTGACTATCAGGCCAGAGTTTTCAAGCACGGGAATAAACTCTGCAGGGCTAATCATGCCTTTTTCGGGGTGCTGCCAGCGTAAAAGTGTTTCTGCTCCGACAATAGTACTTGTTTCAGTATCTACTCTAGGCTGGAAATGAAGGTCAAAAGCCCCTTCATCTAAGGCCTTATGCAGCTCCCCCTCCATCACAAGCACATCCCTAGCGTTTTCGGCCATGCGCTTATTAAAAAATTCTACGTCGTTTCTGCCTGCAGCCTTCACTTGATACATTGCCGTATCAGCATAACGAAGCAACTCATGTACACTGACATCTTCTTCTGGGAACATGACAATGCCAACACTGGCTGTGACATGCAGCTCCAGCTCTTTGTGGTAATAAGGTTGGGCGACAGAGGCGCGAAGACGATTTGCAGAGTCCTCCGCACAAAGTATGGCCGTCTTCATATTGCTTGAGAGTTCGGTCAACACCACAACGAATTCATCGCCACCTAAACGCACCACAATATCATTGTCACCAATACTTTCTTGTAGTTGAGCCGCAACATGCTTCAAGACAGCATCACCAGCAGGGTGACCTAGGGAATCATTAATATTTTTAAACTGGTCCAGATCGATAAATAACAAAGCGCCAAAGGTCCCTCGTCTAGAGGCTTTTTTAACCTCCTCTTCAAGGCGCTCAACCAAATAGCTGCGATTAGGCAAATCCGTAAGAGCGTCATGATAGGCCATATGCTCCATTAGCTCTTGAGTCACCTTCAGCTCGGTGATATCAGAACTAACTACCAAGGCTACGGTTTCATCATAAAATTCCATCGGCATGATATGCGTATGCATATGACGCTCTTTACCGTTGTGATCAAACCAAGTCTCTTCCCATATCTGCGCATTCACACCAGAATCAATAACTTCAGCATCTAAACGAATAACCTCATGCGCATCTGTGGCAAAAAACTCTTTAAAGTCTCCCACGTGAGCTCCGCGCATGGCCTCTGCTGAAGTATTTAAAAAGCTGGCTAAGGCCTTATTTGCAAAAATGTAATGCCCATCTCGGTTTCGCGCACCAACCCATACAGGTAAACTGTCGATAATTTGGCGAACGTGCTCTTCACTCTTACGCAACACCACTTCAACTGCACGGCGTTTACCCAGAGCAATATCAACCGAATCTAATAATGTGTTAGTGCTTGCTACAAGCTGGCTCAGCTCATCTTTGCGGCCAGATTTAGGGGGGCTCACCCGCTGTTCACCCGGACTACCAGGGTTAATCGCTTTGACTTCGCTTGCAATACGTATGAGGGGTTTGGTCAACAAATGGTAAAAAACAATAAAAAGCAATAGAACAAGAACAGAGCTTCGAATAAGACCAATACCAATAACAACAGCAGATAATTGGTAAAAACGGGCAAAAGCAGCGTCCATATCAACAACAAAGCTAATATGGCCATTGCTACTGTCATGACGGCTCACTGATAGTGCCGCCTCAAAGCTTACAAACTGCTCTTGAATAAGGTCTGTTAACCAGCGAGTACGAGAGCTAATTGCTTCACGCTTTTGTGAGGCAACCACACCACCAAGCTCATCTTTTAAGGCAACCTCCACAATAAAATCATATTGCATGAGCCCTGTGACCACCTCGTCAGCAAGCTCGCTATCTAAGGTATATACTGCGCGTTCAGCTGGGGGCGTAGCCACTTTAATGATGCGATTAATCATCGCTTCAGTTTGAATAAGCTGGCTTTTATAATCGATATAGATCTGTACGGCACTCATAACAATGCCGATCATCAGGGCCAGTATTACCCCAACTTTAGCGAGTCTAAACGATATGCCCTCAAAGTAGCCCTGCACTAAGCCGCATCCTTTTGTTTTTATTTAGGCGACATGCACAGACTAACATGTGCACAGCAGTATAAGTACGGCTCAATAGTACCAAACACCACCAGTAAGCTAGTAACAAACCAGTAAACTAGTAATAAATAAATACCGACTTACTTCTTCGCCCCACTTATGCAGTATAAGAGGCCTTAGTGTCTCAAGCTAATCGGATTTGACTATAAAAAATAACTATCAAACCAAGACGGGCAATAAGACCAGAAAAAACCATGCCCTTAGTACTTGCTTTAAGTTAAAATCGCGCCGCTTAATTATACTCAGATGAACAGGTATGGCGCATACCAGCAGCTGAGGTTAGTAAAGTAAGTACCTATTCAACCTACAGGGCAATCATTTTTTAAACTAACCCTGCCTGTATTACTAGCGTGGCCCCTATCAATGTCTAAGCAACTTAAAAGTAAAACGGAATATAATAAACTTCAGAAGCGTATTCGTAGACACGTGGGCCAAGCCATTGCCGACTACAGCATGATCGAAGAGGGTGATGTTATTATGGCTTGCCTATCTGGCGGTAAAGACTCATTTGCCATGTTGGATATTTTGGTTCATTTACAAAAAACGGCACCAGTAAACTTTGAAGTGATCGCCGTCAACCTCGACCAAAAGCAGCCTGGTTTTCCTGAGCATATACTTCCCGAATACCTAAGTAAGATAGGCGTTCCTTTCTATATAGTAGATAAAGACACTTATTCGGTGGTTCGATCTAAAATCCCGGAAGGAAAAACAACCTGCGGACTTTGTTCACGCTTACGACGCGGCACACTGTACTCCTTCGCCGAAGAAATAGGCGCTAATAAAATTGCCTTGGGCCATCATCGTGATGATATTGTTGAGACTTTATTCCTAAACATGTTTTTTGGCTCTCGTTTAAAAGCCATGCCGCCAAAGCTACTTTCTGACGATAAGCGCAATGTCATTATTCGACCGCTTGCTTATTGTAAAGAAAGCGACCTTATCAGCTATGCGGAGCAACGTGAATTCCCGATCATTCCTTGTAACCTTTGTGGCTCACAAGAAAATTTACAGCGCCAAAATATCAAAGCGATGCTCAAACAATGGGACAAAGAGTTCCCTGGGCGTATAGAAAGTATATTTAGCTCCATCCAAAATGTATCAGCAAGCCAGCTTGCTGATACCGAGCTGTTTGACTTTGAAAACCTACATGTCGACCGTAGCGCCGAAAAGCCAGAATACGAGTTTAATGAAGCAACGGTTAGTTCAACTAATATTGATAAAGAAGCAAATACCATCAAAGACAGTATGTTTATCGATGTCACCCATATCGACTAAATATGGCCAGACAGGAAAGAAGCGGCAAGATACTTCCTAAAACACACAAGCTTGGCCTATTTTAGCTACTGCGACTCACCTTAAAGACCAGTCACAAACACGATGTTTAGGCGAGCTTAGAGCAACTAAGCCCTGCTCAAGCGTTATGGCAAAGCCTTTGCAAAGAAACCAATAAGTAACCTTCATTCTTTGTAAAGTAACTATGCAATTGCAACGTGCTCAACTTCAATGTTTATTAAACGCAATCAATCACAAGCGTCAACTGGAGCTATGGCAAGCCCAACTGCAAAGCCCAGCACCTGCCCTGCTATTAGGCGCTGACTTAGAGTTAAAACAAGGCCAACAACTTCTTCTTAGCTCAAACATCGACTTACGTGGTCAGCGTACGGTATTCATTCGTTTACGCCATGACGACGAAGATCTTATCTGTAGACTCTATGTCGAGAGTTACCAGCAAGGACTACTTAACTGTGTTTTAGAACAGTGCCGATGGAGTACTAATCGCCGCTGGGAAAACAGACTGCGCTTTGCCGATTACAAAGGCCCCGAAGTTCAACTAACAACACAAAGTACTCGTTTTAACCACCTTCGCTTAAATGCCCATCTTCGCAATATCAATAGTCGAGGCATTGCAATTGACTTTTGGGGGGCTGAATTAACAACACCTTTATCACGCACTCAAGACTATGACTTAAGACTCTACTTCAACCAGCACTTTGACATCAACTTGAAAGCACAGCTTCTAGAACAAAGTACAGAGCGAAAACCCAGCTTCCATCAACGCGCTCGCTTCTTATTCAAGCAAGAGCAAGAATTAGCACTGAGCCAACTTAACACCCTGCTAGAACACATTGAGTACAGTCAAAAACCCATGTTTGCCGCATAAACTTGCTCATAAGCACCAAGTAACTCAAACTGCGCCCTTTCCTAGCATATTCACAGCACGATGACTCAATTTGACCTCGCCCAGCTAATCGAACTAGATCGTAAACATGTCTGGCACCCATATTCTGCACTCAATAATGACATGCCACTTTTTGCTGTGGAATCCGCTCAAGGTGTCAAACTGAAACTCAAAGAAGGCCCTGAGATCATTGATGGCATGAGCTCTTGGTGGAGCACTCTTCACGGCTATAATCACCCCGAGCTCAATAAAGCACTACTAGAACAAAGCCAAAAAATGGCTCACATTATGTTCGGAGGGCTAACCCATGAACCTGCTGTAGCGCTAGCAAAGCAGCTTGTTGATATAAGCCCTGCCCCCTTGCAGCATGTATTCTTTAGTGACTCTGGCTCTGTTGCTGTTGAAGTCGCTATGAAAATGGCTATTCAATACTGGGCAAGTAAAGGCCAACAACGCAGCCGTTTTTTAACTTTGAAAAAGGGTTACCACGGCGATACCTTTATGGCGATGTCAGTCTGTGACCCCATTACGGGCATGCACAGCTTATTTAGTGATGCAATAAAAGAGCAACTCTTTGCAGAGGCCCCACAGAGCCGTTTTGCAGATAGCTGGGATGAAGATGATCTAGATAGCTTTAAGGACTTATTGGAAAAGCACCATGACGATATAGCTGGCATCATTCTAGAACCCATTGTGCAAGGGACTGGCGGTATGCGCTTCTACCACAGCAACTACCTTAAGCAAGTTCGAAAGTTAAGCCAAGACTACAACATTCCTCTTATTGCGGACGAAATAGCAACGGGATTAGGTAGAACAGGCAAGCTATTCGCGTGTGAGCACGCAGCTATTTCTCCGGATATTATGTGCCTTGGAAAAACGCTCTCAGCAGGCTATATCACCCTAGCTGCAACACTGTGCAGTAGTGACATTGCTGAGGTGATCCAACAAGGTGAAGCCGGTGTTTTTATGCACGGCCCAACTTTTATGGCCAACCCGCTTGCGTGTGCCGTCGCTGGGCGAAGTTTAAATCTACTCTCGGAAAATAACTGGCAGCAACAAGTTAGCCAAATAGAGCAGGTGCTTAAAGAAGGCTTAGCACCTTGCTTAACTATGAGCGCCGTTGAAGATGTTCGTGTACTTGGAGCAATTGGCGTAGTTGAAATGAAAGAACAAGTAGATTTAAGAATTCTTCAGCCTTTATTTGTGAAGCACGGTATCTGGCTTAGGCCCTTTGGAAAGCTTGTGTATTGCATGCCTCCTTACATAAGCTCCAAGGAAGAGTTGCAACAACTTTGCAGCGGTTTGTTTAAAAGCTTAAGCCAAGCTTATAAATAAAGTAACTTACACTCTGGAGTTAAACAAAGTCATAACAAGCATTCACTTGCCGACCACCAGAGCTGTACTGAATCGATGAGCACAACTGTTGAAGTAAGGACACCCCTCGGCCATGACTCTGCTCTTCTTGCCCTGGTCGATGTTGTAGTGCCTCAATATCAAAGCCTGAGCCACTATCAATAATCTCAAGTTCGATACGATTAGGCTGAGCACGAATAAAAGCAAAACGAATATCTATGTACTCCCCGTCTAGATTTTCAAGCTTTTCTTGCCTGAGCTTATAATAGCGCTCAAAGCCTTCCGCATCGGACTTCATTGACGAATCTAGCCCCAATACACCGTGCTCTAAAGCATTATTGTAGAGCTCACTAACAATGGTAAAAACCTTATCCTGATGCGCCTCTATTCCTTTAATAGCACTTAGTACGGCCATAAGCTGGCTCACCACATCACAGCGTTTAAGGTCTTCATCTGCAAGATGTAAACTCAAACTCCAAGGGATAGAATCAAGTGAGTGATAATCCGCCCCAATTTCTACTATCTCACCGCTGCCTTTATCTCTATGTATCAACTCAGAGCTATACAGCTCAACAATACTTACATCATCAGTTTGCTCACCTTGAGCTGAGAAATCATAAACACTAGCAATAATACTTTCTAAGGCATCGCCATCGGCACTTTGAATGAAGGCCTCAAGCCTCTCTTGGCCGTACTCCTCACCATAAGTATTTAGCGCCTCTGTTACGCCATCGGTGTAAACATAAAGACGATCACCTTGCTGCATCTCAATCAGCTCAGGGCTATCATCAAACTCTTCATCACTTAATATGCCCAGTGGCATATGCCTAGATGAAATAGAGTGCACACTCTTGCCTGCCTTTTTACATAAAACATCATTCATTCCACCCAGCCACAGCGTTAAATTTTTGCCAGAATGATCGAGCTCAGCGATAGCAGCACAAAAAAACATATTACAAGGTAATAACATTGATAGACGCTGATTCATTTGAGTGGCTACATAACCAACACTTGCCTGCTCCTTTACAAGCTGAAAGAATATTTCCGTTACTGGTAAAGTACCAATAGATGCCGCAAGACCATGCCCAGTAAAATCCCCAACCAGAAGATATAGCCCGCCCGACGGTGATGGTGAGCTCAGTACCAAATCGCCGTTAAACATAGACATCGGAGACGTATAAATAGCTAAATTATCGCATTCGGTCTGCAAGCGTTTAGAGGCGTTTTCAAAAATGTGTTCAACTATGCTGTGCTCTCGATCTACTAACTGCCTGTGATAAGTCAGTTCCTCATTCACCTTTTTAACTTGATCATAAATAGCCTTGGTTCTCTTATGTGCCTGTAACTTAGCCACTAAGATACTTTCGCTCACAGGTTTTGGAACAAAATCATCACCGCCAGCATTAAGACAGTTAGTAATGTTTTTTTCATCATCAAGTGCAGTAACAAACAACACGGGAAGAAAACGATCTTCACAGTGTTTTTTAATTTCTAAAGTCGCTTCGATACCATCCATTACGGGCATCATCACATCCATAAGCACCAAAGCAATACTTGTGTCTGATAAAACAGTCTCTAGCGCCTGCTTACCATTTTCAGCATAAATCGCCTCATAATTATGGTCCTCTAAAATAAATCCAAGTAACTCCCTATTATAAGCGTGATCATCAACCACCAAGATCTTCATACTATGCATCCACTGCTATGTGCCATTAACTAAGAAATTATAAATTTGAGATCAAAACGAGAGATACTAAAAAGTTTTCGTATCTGCGCATTACAGTTTGAAAGAATAATAGTGACCGAACTTTCTGAAAAATAACCTTTGGCGTTGATCAACATGCCCAAAGCAGAGCTATCGATATACTTGGTTAAGGAAAAGTCAAGAATCAGTGTATTAACCGAGCTCAAATCAACATCCTCATAAGAACGCCTAAAGTTTTCTACGCAACTAAAATCAAACCTCTCATCTAAGCTTAAGGTATAAGTCATCGCATCCGTTTTTGTTAATTGCATGAAGTGCTCCTAATACAGCTCTATATCGTGACTTTGGCCATGGCCGCCACTTTGTTTATTTTGATAGCGAGGCAAAGTTTGAAGGCGCTCGACACGCTGCTCAATCTGTTCATTTAAATCCCCATTACTGTGTTGTAGAACCGCCTCTAACAAGCCTTGTATATGTTTAGCAATGTGGTTTATTTTAAGAGCATATTGCGCCACCTGATCCCCAGTTTGCAGCGCCGTCATGGCTTCAGATATTTCTTGATTAATTTCACTGCCAACCTGAGCGCCTTCCTTAACACTACGAGCAACTTGCACGTTAACTTGTTCCAACTCATTTATCATCGCATCTAAATGCCCCTTAGCATCAATGGCAATATTCATATCCAACGACGCTATTTCCCCCACCACACTTTCAACACTGCTTACGGTATTTTTAGCAGCTTCTGCTTTCTCACGTATTTGCTCTGAAAGCGTGTTCGAATCCTGAGAAAGCTTTCTTACCTCATCTGCAACCACGGCAAAGCCCCTACCGGACTCCCCCGCTCTAGCAGCTTCAATAGCTGCATTTAAGGCGAGTAGGTTCGTTTGATCTGCAATGCCTCGAATATCTTTAATCAAGCCAAACATCTCATCAAACTGCAGTACCATATCCTGAATTTTATGAACGGCTTGGACACTTTTATCACTGATATCAACAAAGAGTTTGACGTAATCATCAAGAATATGACCGACCTCATTGGCAAAACCTTTAAGTGAAACCTCATCGCCACCTTCTGCTGATAACCTTTTTACAATTTGTGCGAGCAGATCTTTGCCGTGCTCTGACGACTCTGACAACATTTGAAAGCTTTTATGAAGCTGTAAGCTAGCATTCTCACTAAGCGACTGAATATTTGTAGAAAGATCATCTAAGTCATCACTCAAAGGACGACTCAAGGCTTCAAACTCTTCATCAAAATGCTTTAGACAGGCAGTATCGTCTGCAAGCACATGGGCATTTTCGGTCTCTTCGAAGCTGGAACGAAAAAGCAGCCAAGCACAGCAAACAACGACAAAAATAAAACCAAGCAAAAGAAGAAGCTTGCTATCGACAAAGAAGATAAGCGCGCCATAAAACAGGGACGCACTAGAAAGAAAAGCATAATTTGATAGCGTTGAACGCACACAAGCCCCCGACTAGCTTAAATATAGTAACAATCTAAGCCTAGTCGGTGTTACGAAATCACGCCAAATACAAGAAAAACGGGGATTAAAGGCAACGAATACCAATAGCTTTCTTTACGTTCGCCAATAGAGGGGCACTTAAATCACGTGCTTTTTCTGCCCCTTGCTTTAAAACAGACTCAATTTTAGCCGTATCAGCTAAAAGCTCCTCGTAGCGCTCACGAGGCTCGGCAAGCTCAGTATTGATAAGGTCCGCAAGCTGCTTTTTAGCTTCTCCCCAAGCAATACCATCAGCAAATGCTTGACGCATATCAGCAATTTGAGCCTCGTTAGCAAAGGCTTGCCACAGCTGAAACACCGTCGAGTCATTAGTGTCTTTTGCTTGGCCAGGCTCCAACAAGTTCGTTTTAATCTTGTTAATATGCTTGCGCAGTTTCTTTTCCGGTAAGAAAAGAGGAATGGTGTTGTTATAACTTTTGCTCATTTTTCGACCATCTAAACCTTGCAATACAGCAACGTTATCGTCTACTCGAGCCTTGGGTAAAGTGAATGTTTCACCAAAATGATGGTTAAACCGAGCCGCAATATCACGAGCCATCTCTACGTGCTGAATTTGATCCCTACCAACAGGAACATCCGATGCATTAAACATCAAGATATCTGCCGCCATAAGCACAGGGTAACTAAACAGGCCCATAGTAACCGCAGCATCTGCATCTAGGCCGTCAGCGGTATTTTGATCAACTGCAGCTTTATACGCATGAGCACGATTCATAAGTCCCTTAGCTGTCATGCAGCTCAGCACCCAATTAAGCTCTGATATTTCAGGAACATCACTTTGACGATAAAAAACCGCTTTATCGCAGTCCAAACCTAGCGCCAACCAAGTAGCAGCTATTTCTTTGGTGCTCTGGTGAATTTTTTCAGGGTCTTGACACTTAATCAGTGCATGTAAATCGGCAAGAAAAAAGTAAGTCTCAGCATCATCACTTACGCTTCGAATGGCCGGACGAATGGCGCCAACGTAATTACCTAGATGGGGTGTTCCAGTAGTGGTGATACCAGTAAGAATACGTGCTTTAGTCATGCTCTCTCTCTTAGCGAACGGAAGGTCTGAACAGAAAACGCCGACCTTAATAAAAAGGCGACAATCATACTCTTTGCCGACAGATATTTAAATCCAAGCAAGCAGCATTGCAAACAGGCCACTCATATTAACTTATTGGCTTTTCAAGGCTTTTTATTATCGCCGCTTCGTAAAGTGGTTTAAGTTCAGCCCAGCGTAAACAAGCCTGAGCCACCTGCGGCCTGCCCTCACCTGATGTCAACAAGCTAGTAAGCAATGCTGCTGCATGCTGAGCTTCAGCGTCAACATCAAGGCAGGTTTTATAGCGTAAGTGCTCTGGTATAAATTCTTTATACGCAAGGCGATCTGGCACGATAGGGGTACAACCTAATGCCGCCCCCTCTAAAACAGCCAACCCTTGAAAGTCATGCAAAGAAGTAGAAAGTACAAAATCACTTGAAGCTAATACCTTCAAGTAATCTGAGCGCTGCTCTATAGGCCCCCACTCACCTAACCAAGCACGCGATAAAAGCAAGTGGTGCAACTTTGCCATACACTCTGGCTCACGCCTGAAGCGCTGACCAAGAATATGAAAGCGGAGATCTAAAGACTCGGGTAGAGCCGCCACCAAAGCCAGCAGTCGCTCAGGACCTTTATCGTACTCCCAGCGATGGTTCCAAACCACTTGTCTTGGCGCTTTTGCAGCGCCCACATTGGTCACTTGTGGCTTTATAAATACATCGTTATTTAAACCAACTGGCACAACAGAACTTTTTCCTGACAAGTTCTCACAAATATCATTGGGAACATAGTCTGGTAAGCGCTTTAATAAATCACTTAAACCTGCAAAAAATGTCGCCTTATTAAATTCGCTGTTAAACAAAAGTTGATCCGCAGCCATTGCCGTATAAAAATTCACCATTGCAGGCTCTAAGCTGAATTTGGCCGAACTACCAAGCGGGTATGAAAATTGATTTTCATGAAAATAAACAAGGCACGGAATGGATGCCAGCTTAGGAACCATGCCTTTAAGTGTCGCTAAATCGACCATGGATGTTGCTAAAATAAAATCAAAATTTTGATCTAATGCTTGAATTTCTTCAGCAAAATAAAGGGAATTACCCCGAATGCGCCATGAGAAATGGCGGGCCGGCATAATAAGCTCTGTCCAGTCGATATGATTTAAGCTAGAAACAAGCCCTTCACGCCAGCTTTGATGACTGGCTGCATCATAGGCAGACAGTAACAAGCCACGCATGACTATGCTTGTGCGCTATTTTGAGGCTCGGCTTCTGGCAGCTCTAATATGTAGGCGTCAAAACCTTCTTGGCATAATAAGTGGGCCGCAATTCTAGATCGACTCCCCGCATCAGCAGGAATCACATAGGGCTTTTCTTTATAAAGCTTAGGCATACTTGCCCGTAGACGTGATAGCGGCACATTAACACAGCCTTTTCTATGACTTACGCGAAACTCAAGGGGCATCTTCACATCAATCAACACCGCAGTTTCTTCAATTCGGGCGAAACTATCTTCATCTAAATATTGAAGCACCGGTTCACTAAGCAAAGCTTGAAAATCATCCGCATTAAGTAGCTTCAGATCACCATCCTCAAGCATCGTCACCGAAGCATTACGCAAGGTCGCACCGAGTAAAGCTTCTTCACCAAAGTGATTACCTGGTTTAAGAAGCACATTAACGCTATTTGAATGATTAGAGACTTGAGCGCGACCAGAAGCGATCACATAAAAATAATCTCCCCTTTCACCCTCTTTAATAATTACATCGCCTGCCTTTACTTCTCTATCTTCAAAACGCGCAAATAAATCCTGTACATGGGTTAAAGGGACTCGGCTGAATAGTGGCGACTTTAACAACGCCGACATCCAGTCTCCCGCTTCATTTTCATGTACTTCATCAACTTGAATTACGTCAAACTTGCCTGTCGCTGTTGGATCAAAGACAGGATTTCGCGCGCTCATCTCAGCTTCAAAGGCCGATTCAGCAGATTCAGACCAAGCCGTTAAACGATCTAAGGTTTCTGCATCAATACTAAAAACCTTGGCATTAACCGACTTAACAACACAAGAGCAGCGAGTTGGACTCTCAGGGTTCAACATAGACTGGGCTTGTTCAGTACCAGACTTAACAGCCATTGAGTTGTATTGACTGTCTATAAGATCGACATGCCCTTCAAGCAAAAAATAGCGTGCAGAGATGGCTCGCCCTCGCTTAAACAGCATCTGCCCTTTTGCAACCTGCTCTACTTGAGTTTGCTTTAAAGCTTCTAGCAAGTACTCATCTTGAAGGCCATCAAAGGGGGTAAATTTACTTAGTAGGTCTTTATCCATGGAGGAAACTGAAAGTAATCTAACAACATGGCTTATTATCGCCTAAAACAACACTCAAGGCTGAGTAAATTGTCACGTTATTATACTTTTCTGGACTGAGAACCAGTCTCAAAGGAGGAAAACAGCCGCTAGATTAGGCTTGTGAGGACATAAATACCTTATTTAAGGCATCATAGGCAATATCGGAGCTAAAGCCTCGCGAAAGCAGAAAACGTAAACACTTCGCTTTCTCTTTGGCTTCTAATTGACCTGATTCTTGAGGCAAAGCGGGAAACTTACGTAAGAGCACGGACACAGCACGCTCAAACCACAACTCTCGAGCAATGTCTAAGTGTAACGAGATCAGCTCTTCACTGATCTTTTTGAACTTTAAGTCCTGACGTATTTTCAAAGGCCCCTTCCCTTGCTCAATACGATAACGAACAAAGCTTTCGCAAAATCGTTCATCACTCTGTAAACCTTGCTCACTCAGACGCTCTACAACAGCTTCAACCTCATGATAAGCGTCTGTTTTCTTTAACAGACGCTCCTCAAGCTCGCCTTTGCTATATTCACGCCGAGCAAGTAAAGCCACAGCCGCATGATATAGTTCCTGTGACTTTTCAGTTTCCAACATGACAGTGATACACCTATCAATAGACTCAGGCCTACGACTCTAAGCTAGGCGTCAGAGGGTGCTTGCTCAGGTTGCGGATCTTCACCCTGCTCTTCTTCAGAACCTAACAATTCGGCTTTGATTTTTTGCTCTAAAAACTCAGCAATATCTTGGTGCTCACGCAGATATTGCATTGCATTAGCCTTACCTTGACCAATTTTATCTCCGTTATAGCTATACCAAGCGCCAGCTTTATCGACAAAACCTAGCTTCACACCATAATCGACAATCTCTCCCATACGGTTAATTCCCTTACCGTACAAGATTTGAAACTCCGTTTGCTTAAACGGCGGAGCGACTTTGTTCTTAACGACTTTGACACGAGTTTCTGAACCCACCACCTCGTCGCCCTCTTTAACAGCACCGATACGGCGAATATCTAAGCGCACTGAAGAGTAAAACTTGAGGGCATTACCACCTGTAGTTGTTTCAGGGTTACCAAACATCACACCAATTTTCATGCGAATTTGGTTAATAAAGATGGCTAGACAATTAGCATTTTTAATATTGCCGGTGATTTTTCGTAAAGCTTGTGACATCAACCTTGCTTGCAAATTCTTACTTGCCACACGCTTTTGCTTAGATCCTATCAGATAGATCTAATCAATTGATTTATATGGATTTATAGTCCAGCATTCAAGTTATAAACATGGGCTTTTCTATATTATAGTTATCAGATAGCTTTTACTGGACGAAAATGACAATGAACTATGAACTGGCTTTTGGCGACCTCGGGAAAAACATAGAAAACGGCTTAGAAATACTGACTGAAAAGTATGAATACAGTGCAAAAAAACGAAAAATTAATACATTTAATACGTTTACCGGGTTCGTCGAGTCGCTATATGGCACGCTGACCCATGACAATATCGAGCCCATCTGTGCCCACTTCAGGTCATACGTATATTCCGAGCGCGGAAATAATACCGTCATCACTGCCCACTCCGACTACCTAGCATGGGCAGCACTAATGCGGGACTTAATACAAGTCGGTTACTTGCCTGCCAGCTCAATCCCCCAAGGCTTACCTTCGAACCACAAGCTGCTCAAAGATTCATCAATCATTTCCTGCCTGGGCACGATGAACCCTAAAAAATGGAGACAGGAAATGCATAGCAAGGACCTACCTAGCCTTCAGGCCATGGATGATAATGAATATCTCGAAGCATTCATGGATTCTCAATTGATCTACCGTAATCAACTTCTCAACCAGGCACGAAATTATATCAGCGCAGCTGCAAACCGTTTCGCCGACGGCAGACGATACATACAAGATACAGATCCCTCAATGTTTGAGAGTACGGAGTTATTGCACACTGAATTAAAAGCAAACGGAAGCGGTCAATATTTAAGCCTTTTCTCGGGATATCTTCCAAACCAAGAAGGCTTAAGAAACTTAGTAGGTTTTTTGTACTACAAAAGAAATGGATTCGTCCAAAGAGATTTCGTTGGGGCCAATAACCACTTGTACAGGTTTGGTGGGCGAATAGTTTTGCAGGAACATTTAGGCTTGTCAACAGACTTAGCTGCCGCTTGCGCAATAGTTATTGTAAACGAGACCGGTATAAATCCAGAAAGCCTATATCGATTAGAGTTCAACCCGAACACTAAAACTATCACACCCCATGATTCATTAGAAGCATATTTTTTAAATTATGACAAACCTCGCGCAGGGGGCCCAATAAACAGATTAATTAAAAGAGACACAACAACGATCAACGCCGAATACTGTTTAAGGCTGATAGAAAAAATGACAGCCCCACTTCGAAAAAAGGCACCAAATAAAGTAGCTCGACATCTATTCATTCATGACGGGGTCCGCACGGAGGGAAAGATAGAGATTATGTCTCACACTGCATTTAAAAGCGGATTTCGTCGCTTAGTTTCCCGCTCAAATAGCCCAGACCTTATCCTATCTGAACCCAACCTCTCGAAACTTAGGGTAACTGGAGGCATCCTCGCTTGGTACCAATCCGGCGGTGACCCTAGAGCAGCATCCCGCTTTCTAGGAAATAGCACCCAAGTATCCATAAAAAACTATATCCCTAAAGAACTCCAAGAATTCTTTTACCGAAAGAAAATCCGCCAATTTCAACACCTATTAATCGCAGTAGCAACAGATCAGAAACCTTATCAACAATCAGCCATGAATATCACATCTGTTGAAAAACTTAACGAGTACCTTTCCACTAATATCGTAGACAGCGATCTATATAAGCGCGCAAAAGCAACCATCCGGGAAACAGATAAGATTGAAAAAGACAACACGGAGTTCACCTTTATTATTAGTGAAAACAACATCGCCTTTTTACACGCAGCACAAGAAAACCACAAAATAAACACAGAATTAACTCACACACCAATACTAAAAGAATGGGCTGATATAGCGACATTAATCTTCCAGTTTATTCGAATACAAGGTACTCGTGCTCAGAAAAGGACAATGGTCAAAGGGATTGATAAAAACTTAAACAATCCACTAATTCTGGAGTTTAGTTCATGAAAGATTATACAGAAGCTATTCTGAAAAAAACTGAAAGCGAATCAACAGCTATTGACGAATTTACAATACCGAATCTAAGTATTGACAAATCATGGCAAGCAGACTGGCTACTATCTGATTTCAGATCTCCAAGCTGGAAACTAAAAAAACACGGAAGTTACTTTAATCTTGACTCAGAAAAATGGGAAAAAGTAATACAGATATATTGGAATATTAAACTTCCAAACGGGAAAAAATTAACAGACAAGATTTACAAACAGCTGCTAATAACCATTCAAAAAATGGTTTTTCTTGCAAGACAAGGTTATGCATTTCTATCAGGTGAAGGCGGAGAACATAAAGAGACGACACGATCACAACAGCAAGCAGATATTGCTAGGAGCCTAATACTAATCATCAAGTGGATGATTACAAAAGGCTATCAACCTGAACTGTATGGATTCAGAATATTAACCGAACATGATATTGAGCAATTTATTTCTGAGGCCCGGTTTGGCAGCCAGATGATTGATGGCACGTACTATCTTATAGAATCGCACCTGAGACAGGCTCGAAATAATAACTTACTAAATAATTATCTAAACAAAGGCCGAGTTAATTATCCAAAAATATGCAAAGAAATAGGGATAACGAAAGGAAATGAAAAGCCAATTGCGCCATCGGCAAGATTACAAACTGTAATAAATAACGCATTCGAGACCGCTGAATTACCTCAATGGCTCGACCAAAAGTATAGTACAGGACGAGAACTACCTTCGAATCGAGCCAAGAAATTTAAAAGTGCCGGCACCGACACTGTTAGCATCAGCAATCTTAGTGGAATGCTGATCGGCTTTCGCATCATTGGGCGGTTCGCCAGTATTTTAACTGAAGAGCTTGAAGGGCTAGGCTGGTGCGCCGAACTAAATGCTGCAGACTTTGGAAAAAAATATGGCTACAAGAATAAAGAACGCACACCGACAGTTCCTATTCATACTGCATTAGAATATCTAGACAAATCCTTAGCATGGGTTACACAAATTGGACCTGATCTAGTCAAGGCAAAACACGATTGCGATGCTCAATTAAAAAGTTTGATGAAAGGAAAGACGTCAGGAAAAGATCACTATGCCAAGCAAATTGATATAAATCTAACACAGGAACTAACGAACAACCTCAAAGCACAAGGCCTCAGTATCACCCGGTACAATTCGAACCCGACAAACAAGAATAATGCCTACATTAGAGATCATCTTTCTATTGAAGAAGCTGTCGAGTGTTTAGTTGCCGCTAGCTTCATAATTATTAGTACTTTTAGCTGCAAGCGAATTAGTGAAACTCTCGGATTAACAGTCAACTGTACACGTCCAGCGCTGGATGGAGGCTGGGAGATAGTTTTTGGACTGCGAAAAGCCAGCCCTGTAGAAGCACTTTCATTCATAGGACGACCGATCCCTGATGCAGCTGAACAAGCTATTGATCTGCTAGTTCAGCTACGACCTGATGATTTTTTATATCTTGAAGAGAATCCTGAACTAGAACCGCTTTTTTTAACCTCATATAACACAACAAAAAAAACCAGAAAAGCAGTTCAACGTGAAGCTCAAAAAATGTATGCATCCATTGAGCTTTTTGCTGACGTCGTACAGATAAAAAGCACAGAAGAAGGCAGGAGATGGTATCTACGAAGCCATGAATGTCGTCGCTTTTTTGCAATCACATACTTCTGGCACGATAAATTTTCTGGTCTTCCAGCACTCTCTTGGTTCATGGGGCACAACGACATAGATGCAACCATGCATTACGTCACTGAGGAGATTGCAGCAAGTGAAATACCAGAGGAAGAAGCAAGATATACAGCATTTATTATGCAAGAGGATGACACTCCTATCATACCTGGATTAGAAAAATTGGAAAAATCTGCAGAATTACACTTTGACACCGAAAATCTTAAGATTATAAACCAGCAAGATTTAGAGAGTTATTTGAAGTTAAAATTTGAAGAAGGTTACCGAATTATTAAGCATGGCCACAATGCACAAATAATTTACCTGGAGGAGCAACGATGATAACTGATAATCATGTCTCTAACAAAAGACGTAGAAAAACGGCTTTAAGTCTCGAAGCCAGAATAACAACAATGACGGAAATAGTTACAAGCGGATCAATTCCAAAAGGATTTGAATATCATAGATCTGATGAAAAACTATTAAAATGGGAAGACAATAAAATCGGCATTTGTAAAGTCGGGGTTAATACTGCACGAGACAAACACCCCGAGCTATGGGAACAACTCCAAAACCTTAGAAAAAGTTTAAAAAACCTAGAGAGAGGAGCAGACTTAGCAAAGAAAAAGATTAAATCAAAAACAAAACATGAAATACTTAACAAGAAAAGAGAAAAAGAAAGGCTGGTAAAAAAACTCACTAACGAACTAATCATGGTACGCCATGCCTACCTAGATTTACTCAATACTCTAAAACAAGAAAAAAGAAAGAGCAAAGTTATACAAGATGCAATCAAAAGACATCACCAACATCATGGGCTGCAAACAGCCCTGAGTGATCAAGAATGAGAAATCATCTTATATTAAAAACAGATAGCGAGTGCGACTTAACCTTCAAATACCCTCATCTGATGAAAGGTAAGACAGGTGACGATTTCTCTGACATCCCGCTTATATGCTATGCCAACGGAAGTATCTGCTGGGAAGCAACTGACTATCTTCTGGATCTATACGACACAAAGCCCAACATAGCAAAATCCACACTGGGAACCTATGCAAGGCACTTATCAAGAATTATTCAATATATAGAATATACCAGGCTATCTTTTTCCGATTTACTCGATTCGAGCTTATTAGGGCACTCTGGGCTAGTGACGTTTCTTCAGACCCCTAAACACTCGAAGAATGGAAGAGCTGCAGATAACAACCAAGTCAACAAAATACTAAATCGATTATTCTCATTATTATTTTACTTACAGAATAAAGGACACACTACCTCCACGAAAATTATTAGTGACAACCCAAAAATTAGAGCGCAAATCAATGTCACTATTTCTAAACACCGCCCTCGCGGAACAAACAGAGAGGTTAGTTATTACAGTCATCCAGCTCGACTAGAAAGCAAATCTCCAGGCAAGCGACGACCAATCCAAGACGATGCAATCGATACATTGATAGAGGCCATATATGACTTCACTGATAACGAATTTATTCATCAACGATGGTGCTGTTTACTTTCAGTAATGGAATTTACTGGAGCAAGAGAGTCAGAAATTGCAAAAATCACAATTCATAGCGTGATAAAGGCAAAGAAACTTATTGACTCAGGAGAAACTGCGAAACTGGAAATTGTTACTACCAAGGGTAAAAATAAAACCAAAAAACGTGTGATTCCGATACCAGATACCGTCATAGAAGAAATCTACAACTATATTCTATTTCATCGTAACCCGTTGGTATCTGAGGCAAAGAATAAAGGAATAATTAGCAACGATCACGGTCGCCTACTTACTACTGACGACGGACGACCCCTAAGCGAAAAACGTATATATGACCACTTTAAAGAAGTCAGAGACAGCACATATCTAAAAAGCACAGACGCGTCACCACATCTTTTTCGCCATAGGTTTATTACTAAACAAGTTCGTAACCGATTAAAAATTTTTCTGGATGAGAAAAATTACTACACTGCAGATATCGAGAGCTTTGTGATCAAAAAGGTTAAACTTCTTTCGGGTCATGTTTCTGATTCTGCCCTGTGGGGTTATGTAGATAATGCAATGGAAGAGCTTAATACATTTAAAGAGGTGGAAGAACGGGTCTACTCAAAATCAACATCTGAAGCAAAAAAGCGTAAAGTAACCAAAATGCTATCAGAAGCCAGGTCACATAAATCACCTAAAGTAAAAGCCAAAGCTCTCGATCAATTATTAGAGAAAATGTTAATGGCTGATGGATTTAAGCTCGATTGACACAGAAAAAATAGCCTTAAAAATTGATAATCTCGGCTATCAGTGCGATGCTTTTTCGATGTTGAAGGTCAGTCTGAGGATAAGGCGCATACTGTATACTATGGTCGAAAAATGTTTCCTGCCTATGAGGAAACAGTTAAGAAGAAGTAACTAGGACACGCACTCAAAAATCTCAAGATGTAGTATTTTGCGTTACTCATGATTAGTAAATCTTGGATTTTATCTCTTTACGCTCAGGGCTTTTTTACGCCCAATACTTGCAAGTTAAACTAGTTTGGGTTTTCAGGTTTCGCCTGCAAATTGGTGCAGCGCCTGCAATAGGAATATATCGGTGGGGATTCGTGATTTCTATAACCCAATGTGCGGATTGGATGCAAGGATCGTAACTGACCTTGCTCCTCTAGTTAGGGCGACATAAAGGTTCTGAGCATTCATAGAGTCGCAGTTTGCGTTGAGTATGACTACGTGGTCTGCCTCTAGCCCTTTGAGTAGTAGTGTTGAGCCAATAGCTTTTGTAGGAATTTTCTTTTCTCCGGAGTGGCGCCTTTTTTCGATAATACGTATAAAGGCGTCTATGGGGGGCGTCTTTGTTGTTTTACTTAAGAGTAGAGAGTCTTTAATCACTGCCAAGGCAGCGTGACGAAATATTCTGGTGCCTTCCGCGTGCTCGAATTCTTTGAATAGATGAAGAAAACTTTCTGCGTCACCGGTCGTGGCGGCATTGGCAGCCGCAATCTCTATAGGGGAAGACTCTTTCTTGGATCTTCCGGCCACTATGGTAGCGATACGTTTCTGCAGTGCTGCTTTTCCTACGCCACTCATTACTAATGATGCAGTGTTTAAGGCTTGAGAAATAAGCATGGCTTTATCTTCATTCTGAAAAGCCTCAAAGAATCCTTTTAAGTCGATCATATCGACTCGTTCAACAACTCCAACTCCCCTTGTGCGCTGGGCAAACCCGTGCCGGTTTTGGGGGCGCCTGGCGTCACCAACTATTAGGATTGATTCATCGTTAGGTGTTTGATTGTTAATTTGATATTGATGCTCGATCTGTATCTCTTGATCGCTCGCAGGATTACCTGTGAGCTGAACCCAGTTAATATTTGGCCCGCCAGTGCTGATGTCAATGGCTCTACCCGACCCTAAAATCTCCCGTGCACTTAACAGCCAATTTCCTAAGTCGGGGCAACCTGCGTTATTCCATCGCCATGGTGTATTCACCTCCCCAATGAGAGGGAAATGACTTTGGACAACATTGCTCCAGCAAGGTAGAGGATCATCGCCGAAGTTAAAAATAGCTTGCATAGGATCACCAAACACAGTGGTTGGTAGCAATCTTGATAGTTGAGCTACGAGGTTGTGCTGACTGTTTGTGCAATCCTGGTATTCGTCGACTAAAAGTCGGGAATAAGTAGCTCTTAGGATTCGGTCGATGTGGCCGCTACCGATCAGTATTGCGGCGGCGTTGTGTAAGGTGGTGTAATCTGGGTTGTTTAGATTTTCCCGAGTGACCCCTGTAGTACCAGGAAATTTTAATACCGTCGAAATTACCCAGCCTGCTATCGTAGTCAATTGGTAGTTTTGCCTAGGCACCCGCTCCTTCTTTAGGCGTGCCTGGAGCGCTGCAACTCCCGCAGTCGTATGGGTAAGTACCAAGAAAGGCTTTGGAGGGGATAGCTTAAGTGTTTCAACGATTAATTGTGTTTTTCCGCACCCTGCAGGAGCAACGATAAGGCCGTTACCGCTTGATAGGATCGCTTCTGGACTGGTCATTGCGCGTCTAACCACCCAAACAGGGAATTCAATATCTGCTGAAAGTAAGCAGAAAATTGAGCGTGATACGGGCCAACTATGGTTCTACCGACACTCTCCATGGGTTCAATGTCTTTTAACCAGCCCTTGGAACCTGCGACTTCACCTAGCAAGGAACGGTTAACTTCAGAAAAGCCTGTTAAATATGAGCTATAGTTTTGCTGGCCGTTTGATGCATTCATCAAGTGAGCGTCGATTCTTTGCTGGCCTTTCCAAGCGACTGCGGCTTGAAGGAGTCGCGGAATAAGTGCAGCATTGGCTTGGCTAAACAATGCGGTCTCGATCTTAAAACCATTACCCCACTCAATTACCGGTATCTGCAACACAGCCATTTGCTGGCTGTGTGCAAGGTGCTCGTTTGGCTTATCAGAATCTTTAAAAATGGCTGTTCGGTATCCCAATACTTGGAAGACCGTTGCCCGCTCGAACATACGGTCTCCGCCACCATCTGCGAAAGCGACTCCCTTTTCAAGCCACGTTATATTATTACTATCCATTCTAAAAAGGTCTATGCCCCTACATAAACCAATCTCTGTTTTGCCTTCGCATACAAGTACTTTTCTCGCAAAAAAAGCTTCGGGGTTTGACCGAAGGGTTGCCTGAGCCCCAGCGACGCTTGAAGCTTGTTTAACCGTGTGAGTTAAGGTTGAGGGCGGCGCGACTGCTGGCTGCGGAACACCGGTGACTGGAGGATTTGGTATGTTTTGCTTTCTGACGATCCAAACCTGCTCAGCCTTTAGTTCCCGCAGAACAACTGGTGAATGAGTCGTGATAAAAACTTGAGCGCCAGGTGGCTCCGACTTGGCTCCTAAGTTATTTAACAGCTTTGTGATACGGAAGGGTTCTAAGCCATACTCCGCCTCATCAATGAGAAGGATGCTTGCATTTGACGTCTCATATTGGATGCCTGACACCAGCAACCGAGTAGATCCAGTGCCCAGCTGACGCAATGGTGTGTTGTCTTGGTTATGAAGGGATACGGAGCCGTTGCTCAATGAGACTCCGTTAACGTCTAGCAATGCTTTCAATTCACCTAGCTCCACGCCCTGGCGGTCAGCAATCTGTTTTACGCGTGTAAGAACGGGTGTGAATTCGGGAATAGGTTGAGTGTTGAATGCGTTCCGCGTTTGTCGTGCGACCGAGGCTAACGTTCCGGATATATCAATTGCGTCATCAGATAGCCGGTTTAGTAGAGAGCGGACACCCCAAGTTAAATGCCTATCATTAGTTGTATCCAACTTGATTGGCGCTATTAGTTCTCTTTGCGCCCATGGAATGCTTCTCTCAACCCCCTCATTTAATGCGCGGTCAGAATAAAGTCCCCACTCGGGCTGAAGATCATTCCGAACAGTAAGTCTTACGGAGATGACGGTCTCGAGGTTAACGACAGGCTCGTCATAAAGGGTGTAATTTGTTGCGTCATAACCTCGATGAAACAAGCCGTATTTATCAAGGTGAAGTAGCTCATCAGGGAGATCTCCCAGAGTTACAGTGATCTCAATAGGATCTTCGGTATTCGTGCAAAAGAAGTCGGCATCCGAGAACGATATGTTACGCCTAGCGCCTAAGGCGAAATCAATGGCCGTGAGTATTGTTGATTTACATGAGTCTCCCGGACCGATAAGGCAGTTAAGTCCCGGCTTGGGATACCAGCTTAGAGCGTTAATTCCTCTGAATCTCGATATTTCAACTCTCCTAATCGACGGCATGAACCTATTCCATAGTATTTTTTGAATCGGTTAGAATAGTAACACGAGGCAGGCTTACCTCGAGTTCCGATTACAGTTTACTTAATTTAGTGTAAAGCCTTAGACGCTTAGCTCAGGCTTTTTGTTCGAGAGTATTAAGCGAAGTACTTTGTCGGAACTTGAAAGGTTGTATATTGAAGGTACTCCTGCAACTGGATCGCTGTTGGTATTAAGACATAGGGTCGATTTTTCTGTAGAATTTCGTGCGGGGTGTGGAAAACCGCTTAGCGGATAAAATACCCCAGTCATTGAGTAGGAACAGAAGTTTATATCGTTGGCTCGGCTAAGAGGTTTATGCCGGTTGTTAAGAGCCCCTCCAATGCTCATAAACTAAGAGAGCTACTATTAAATTTTTATCGGGGCCCAGAATGGCTAAATATTTCTCCTTGGTTGACTACTTCGCAACAGGTGAAGGAAGGTTTACAAATATAGCTGGCGGGTATTTTGAAGGCGAAGACGAATTCTATAAGTATCTCGAGCGCAAGATTGATCCGTTTTACCTTAAGTTCGTAAATATATACACCTACGATACTTTGACAAAAGAATTACAAGCTATTCTGGAGGCTCAGTATTCAGCGGATCTAGATCAGATGATCAACGGAAGTGGAGTATACCGATTTATGCATGAGTCTTACTTAAACGCGTTCTAATCAGCCCAACGCTGGTGGCCTAACCTAAAGAAACACAGTTATTGCACCTATGCCCAGCCTTTGGAATAGATGCTTCCTAAGAAAAATCAATAGTGATTCGTTGTTTTTCTAAGCTAAGCACCGCGAAGGGAGCCAATCCAGGAGGGTTGTTGGGCGAAGGATGAATGACGCTTCGATAATGTTTTTCTTGTTTTTCTTGTTTGTCTTCTTTTAAGCGAAGGAGGCTATCGACCGAAGAGTTATTTTCAAGAACTGTTTCCTTGCGTGAAACGACATGTTTTTTTCATATTTATGCACTCGCAGCGATTGGTCTCAGGGATCAGTTTCAACTGCCGTTAGCTCCTTATTTGTTGGATAAACAATCTTCCGATTGGCGCGTAGGTTAGTTAGTCTCGTATCTGCGATAATTCGTGTACGTAGATTGAGCCATTACCCCATAAAAAAGCAGAACCTGCCCGTAGCACCCGCCAATTAATTCCTTAATAAGTCGGCTAGTGGTCCATCAATGTAAGTCTATACAGTTAAGCAAAAACCACCTTATGAGCCTCTATTGCAGAGAGAGCTTCCACCAAGGTCCGCATAAAGGAAGAGCGAATCAGGAAGTCGCGAGAGCGCGCCCTGTTGCATAAGACCCTCAGCAAACACTCGAACATCACCTGGTAGCTGAATCGTATTGACATCTCCCAAGCCTCATGAGCCAATCCAATAATACAGGCCATGTAATCTATAGCTAATGTACTTCCCCCGCGCTTCACAAGTTTTAGATTTTTATACGTTTCGTAAAAGACGGGCTCTATTGGAGTTCATCCAATATTGCCAAGTCATTGGCGCTGCCCCCCAAGAGGGGTTACAGGTAATGATTCAGTCTATGTCAGGGAAAGAATAATCCAAGCCGGATAATTGGCGTTCCATAGCTTTCAATGTAAACAGCAATGGATTTACTGAGGACCTAAATCAACAGAGCTTTGAGTAGACTGCTTCTCGAAAGATTTAAGCTTACTGATCCACTTCTTAGGCAAGGGCTCTTCTTGTAGTAATTTAAGAGTCTTTACGATCTCTGCATTGTGAATAGACAGTCGGTAAAACGCGATGTGTAAATCTTTAAGCTCAACGTAATCTGCGTTTGTGACGTAGATAGCTCGTAACAACATACCCAAAGTTTGATCTGCCCACCTAAGCTTTTTCGCAGAAGTTTTACAAATAAATACGATAGCGTTGTCTAACCTAAATTCCCTCGTAGGCCCGTCACTCCAATAAACGGTTCGGATTGGAGCTTGTGTTTGAAACCCGACTCTGTAGGCAGCATAAAGCCCTTGACTCGCTAAGCGATATCCACGCTTTCTTGCCCAAAGTCTGGCGATTTTTTCCGGGCTGGTGGTGACAGTAATACTTGGGATGCTGGGAAGCGGTTTTCGGGCAGCGTACATCCCCCGGCTAACGCGAATAACTTTGCCAGACTGGACTAGTTTGGCTACCGCTTTGTGAACGGAACCAACGGAGGCGAGCCCGTAAAGCTCATCAATATAGAATAGGATACCACGTTCGAGCCGCTCAAGGTGTTGAACTACTTTATTTATTAGGGTCGGCATGTTGCATTGAAAACTATTTTCCGAAGCTGAGAGATAGTGTTCGAGTATACGTTATGTTTCGAGTTGCAAGGAAAGGGGCTAGTAACGACTCTTTGAACGGTATGGTAGGTATCAAGCGTACCTACCAACACCAAATGACAGAATGTTATTCATCTATCAATTTGGGGAGGCCAAACGGAGGCCTCTTTTACCTCTTGAAGGCTGCTAACAGCCCATTAGAAAGATTGAGTGCTGCACGTCCTATATGACTTAGGTCAACCTATAAGCGGACATTCTTGGAAAAGTGGGTGCGAAATGTTAGTGTTAAACCTATAATCTGACAGTATGTTTTGTATGAATTCGTTCCGAACCACTAAAAACGCTCGCAAATGGGTGATTTTTTTCCTCTTGGCCTTCATTGGGCAAGGGGCGTTTGCGGGTGTTCATACGAACATGAAGGCGGGTCAATCCAGTTCTGGTGGCCAAGAGTCTGCTGGTTCGCATTGTCACGGTGATATGGATCATTCAATGACAAAGGAAAACCATGAGTCAGATCCGCTAGTATCATCCACTCCGGGCGCAGAGTGCTGCGAGGATGGATGTCCCATGACGGCATGTCATTCAGTTAACATGATTTTAACGTCTGTCAGCTTCCCAACCCTTGGCTTCCACAACACCTTCAACTTCTTCCTGAAACAAGCTGCTGTTTTAGAGCCTGCTCGTTCTCTCTATCGTCCACCCATTCTCGGCTAACCACACTACTGTTGCGCCCGAAATAAGGCGCTATTAAGCCGAGGATCCTTTTGATCCTCACCGTTATTCAGTTTCACAAGCAGTTTTTGCTTGTGAAGTTATGAGGATTAATCAATGAAAGTTATCACTTTTAGCTTCCTATCGTTCGTATTGGTAGCCCTTGCGGCTTGTTCGGACTCTTCATTGCCGGATGAAAACGCCGGTGTTTCAAAAGGGCTAGCAATAGAGGTATTTAAGAGCCCGACTTGCGGTTGCTGTGGAAAGTGGGTCTCACATATCCAAGAGAATGGATTTGACCCCACGATTCGTAATCGCAACTCTCTCGATGCCATTAAAAAGAAATTCAATATTCCTCGCGAACTTCAGTCCTGCCATACAGGAGTGACTGCAGAGGGGTATTTCTTTGAGGGTCATATTCCCGCCAAGCATATCACGGCGTTTTTAGCGAACCCGCCGGAAGGTGCTATTGGACTAGCGGTACCGGGTATGCCAGCAGGTAGCCCAGGTATGGAAATGGGAGATCGTTTTACGCCCTATGAGGTTTTGCTGGTCAAAGCTGATGGTAGCACCGAGCCTTTTGCCGCCGTCTCTAGTCTAGAGGAGCAATACTAATGGGCCTTGAAAGAAAAATATGGGAGATGTTCCTATGCGTTTCGGTACTCGCTTTATCAGCAAGCTTTGCCCAGGCGGAAAGCTATACACTCGAGCGTGCTGTTAAGGATGCCCAGGTTCAAGATCCTTGGTTGATCGGCAGTATGAAACGCCAAGAAAGCCTTGAGGCTTTGAGTATCGAGAGTGGCTCGCTTCCAGATCCATCCGTCAGTCTGGGCATCGCCAATCTCCCCATAGATACTTTGGATTTCTCTCAAGAGGGGATGACCCAGTTTAAAGTCGGGGTCAGCCAAATGTTTCCACGCGGAAAGACGCTTTCGTTAAAGCGAGAGAAACTGCAAAACTTGAGTGAGATGCAGCCCCATGCGAGAGAGGATCGCAATGCCCAAGTGGCTGTTACTGTTTCTCAGTTGTGGTTGGATGCCTACAAAAGTGAACAGACGATCCGATTGATCGAAGATGATCGAGCGCTTTTTGAGCATTTAGTGGATGTAGCTCAATCCAGTTATACCACCGCAGCCGGTAAAACACGCCAGCAAGATCTCGTGCGAGCGCAGTTAGAGCTGACGCGCCTTGATGATCGTTTAACACGCTTGCGTCAGCAACGGGATATGGCCCTCGCGCGTCTCGGCGAGTGGCTGGGCAATCCTAGCATTTCACTTTCTGAAAATACGTCGTTAGGCAATCTTATACCACTCAGCGCACCAGAATTAATTGGTGCATCTGATCTCTCACAAAAGCTTCGTCAGCTCTCTGAAAGCTTAAGCCGGCACCCGAAAATTAAAAGCCTTGATAAAAAAATCAAAGCTTTTGATTCGGGTGTTCGGGTTGCCAAACAAAGCTACAAACCTCAATGGGGCGTAAATGCCAGTTACGGATACCGCGATCAAACCCCGATGGGCGATGATCGGTCAGACTTCTTTTCTGTGGGGGTTAGCTTCGATGTTCCCCTATTTACAGGTAAACGCCAAGACAAAAAAGTTCAGTCGGCCAACGCAGAGTTAGAAGCAGTAAAGACAGAGAGAGCCCTAATTTTGCGTCAATTGAAGTCCGGCTATGACGCGGCAGAAGCCAAGCATGTCCGCCTCTCTGAACGAAAGTCTTTATTTGATACGCGTTTATTAAAGGAAATGGCAGAACAGGCGGAAGCGTCTTTGTCGTCCTACACAAATGATGACGGTGATTTTGCTGAAGTCGTGCGTGCGCGTATTGCAGAGATCAATGCTCGCATTGAAGCGTTACACGTTGATATCGAGATCCAAAAGAACATCGCCCAACTCAATTATTTTCAAGCCGGAAAATAATCGAAAACGAATTTAGCAGCGTTGCATTTTTTAGAAAAGTGTGACGACAGGAGAAATCATGAATAAATCAGATATTTTCAAGCCTGCGACATTGATTGCGGCTATTTCAGGTGCACTTGTCGGTGGTGTATTAATGTATTCCTTTGGTGGCGGAACGTCGAATTCTGACCCAATGGCAAGTACTAAAAAGGAGCCTCTGTATTGGGTGGCGCCGATGGATCCCAATTACCGACGTGATAAACCTGGAAAATCGCCCATGGGTATGGATTTAATCCCTGTTTATGACGAGGGCGAAAAATCCAATGATGAGGGCCCCGGTACGATTAGTATCTCACCAGACGTGATTAACAATCTCGGTGTGCGTACGGGCTTGGTAGAGCGTAAACCTCTGCATAGTGAGATTGTGACGGTAGGTTATGTTAAGTACGATGAAGACAAGCTTATCCATATTCATCCTCGTGTATCCGGGTGGGTGGAAAAACTCCACGTTAAAGCAGCGGGTGACCCGGTAATAGAAGGAGAGCCACTTTACGCGTTGTATTCGCCAGAGCTAGTAAATGCACAAGAAGAGTTGGTGCTTGCATTAAACCGAAAAAACGCACGTTTAATTCAAGCCGCGGAAGATAGGCTTAAAGCATTGCAAATTCCTGAAGCATCTATCGAAACACTCAAAAGAACACTAAAAATTCAACAAACAGTGACGTTTTACGCACCTCAGTCCGGTGTCGTGGACAACTTGAATATTCGCGAAGGATTTTTTGTAAAGCCTGGAACTACCATGCTAAGCATTGGCGCATTGGATCAAGTGTGGGTAGAAGCTGAGATATTTGAGCGACAAGCTGCGCTAGTGAAATCAGGTGACTCTGTCACGATGACGCTGGATTATTTACCTGGGAAGACCTGGTCAGGCAGGGTTGATTACGTTTATCCAACACTCGACAGCAAAACGCGTACGGTCCGATTACGGTTACGATTTGATAATCCAGATCTAGCACTTAAGCCCAATATGTTTGCACAAGTTGCGGTGCATTCGGACAGCGCCGAACAACTTCTTGTTATTCCTCGTGAAGCACTTATTCGCACCGGCAACCAAGATCGGGTGGTATTGGCTTTGGGTGAAGGTAGTTTTAAATCCATTGCGGTAAAAGTCGGGCGAGAAAATCAAGACTCAATCGAAGTACTTGAAGGACTTGCTGAAGGCGAACGTATTGTTTCTTCTGCACAATTTTTACTTGATTCGGAATCGAGTAAAACATCAGATTTTAAACGCATGAGCACTGAACGCGATAAGGTGGAATTTGTATGGGTGTCTGCAGTAATCGATGAACAAATCACCGAAAAACGACAAGTGAAAGTCAGTCACGATGCTATCGACGAATGGGGCATGATGGCCATGACGATGAACTTCAGCGTGGATGACGATATTGATTTTAATAGCTTGCAGCCTAACACCGAATTACACATGCAAATCAAGATGGGTGATGATGGACTGTATGAAATTATTGGTACCCATATTATGGGGATGTCAGAGCCTCATCATGAGACTCAATCAGCGATTGTGAGCGGTGTAGTCAATAGTATTGATAGTGAGCAGGGTGTTATCAATATCACGCGTGGACCGATAGAAAAATGGAATCGCCCAGCCGCAACGATAGATTTCTTGGTTGATGATTCGCTTACCGCTATTGAATTGTCAAAAGGTGATGCGTTTACATTTGAATTCATAATTAATGACGGTGATTTTGTTATCACTCGAATAATTAAATCGGATGATCTTTCAATCAACGATAAACAGAATAGCCCTGAGGATCATCAAAGTCCTAGCAAGGAAGACCATCAGCTTCACAATATGGAGGGACACCACTAATGATCGCTTCCATTATCCGTTGGTCCATTGGTAATCGTTTTTTCGTTCTGCTTTCCACGGCCATTTTGGTCGGATTAGGTTTGTTTTCCGTTCAACGAACGCCAGTGGATGCGATACCCGATCTCAGCGATGTTCAAGTCATCATCAAAACATCCTATCCTGGGCAAGCCCCGCAGGTTGTCGAAGACCAAGTGACGTACCCGCTCACTACAGCTATGTTGTCCGTTCCTGGTGCTGTAACTGTGCGGGGTTTTTCTTTTTTTGGCGACTCGTATGTCTATGTAATTTTTGATGAAAAAACAGATTTATACTGGGCGCGTAGCCGTGTATTGGAATACCTAAGCCAAGTTGCGCCAACTTTGCCTGAATCGGCCAAGCCTCAACTTGGGCCCGACGCGACTGGCGTGGGTTGGGTGTATATATATGCACTTACCGATAAGTCAGGGAAACACGACATCAGCCAACTGCGTAGTTTGCAAGATTGGTTTTTAAAATACGAATTGCAAACAGTTCCCGGCGTATCTGAAGTTGCAGCCGTTGGCGGGATGGTCAAACAATACCAAGTCACGGTTAATCCTGAAAAATTACGAGCATTTAATATCCCCCTTGCTCATGTACAGATGGCTATCAAACGAGCGAACCAGGAGGTCGGCGCATCCGTCATCGAAATGGCCGAAGCCGAGTATATGGTACGTGCCTCGGGTTACCTACAAAACAAAAATGATCTGGCCAATATTCCAATCAAAGTAAATCCGACCGGTACGCCGTTGCTCCTCAAGGATATCGCCGACATTCAATTAGGGCCACAAATGCGACGAGGCATTGCTGAATTAAATGGCGAGGGGGAAACCGTTGGCGGCATCGTCGTGATGCGTTTTGGTGAAAATGCACAAACTACCATTGACGGTGTGAAAGAAAAATTAGAGGCCCTTAAAAAAGGGTTGCCCGAAGGTGTTGAAATCGTCACCGTCTATGACCGCTCTGGCCTTATACAAAACGCGATCAGCAACCTTTGGGAAAAACTCCTTGAAGAGTTTATCGTCGTTGCACTTGTCTGCATTATTTTTCTGTTTCACGTCCGTTCATCACTCGTAGCAATTGTCAGTCTGCCCATCGGGATATTAACGGCATTTATTGTGATGTACTTTCAAGGCATTAACGCGAATATTATGTCCCTAGGCGGAATTGCCATTGCGATCGGCGCGATGATCGATGGTGCAATTGTGATGATTGAAAATATGCATAAACACATGGAACGCACACCCTTAACGCCAGAGAACCGATGGCAAATTGTCAGTAAATCGGCCACAGAAGTTGGGCCAGCATTATTTTTTAGTTTACTGATTATTACTGTAAGTTTCGTTCCTGTATTTACACTAGAAGCACAAGAAGGACGAATGTTTAGCCCGCTGGCGTTTACCAAAACGTATGCGATGGCGGCATCAGCAGCGTTAGCTGTAACTTTGGTGCCCGTGTTAATGGGTTATTTTATTCGAGGGAAAGTCTTACCAGAAAATCGCAACCCTATTAATCGGGTATTAATTAAAGCCTATACGCCAATTTTAAGAATGGTTTTAAGGTTCCCTAAAACTACTGTATTGGGATCGGTATTAATCTTATTGAGCACACTATGGCCGATGCAAAGAATTGGTAGTGAATTTATCCCGCCCCTTGATGAAGGGGATCTAATGTATATGCCGACCACATATCCTGGGATATCGATTGGTAAAGCAAGGGAACTGCTACAGCAAACCGATAAGCTGATCGCCACAGTGCCAGAAGTTGAAAACGTATTCGGGAAAATTGGCCGTGCAGAGACAGCGACTGACCCTGCTCCCCTAACAATGATTGAAACATTTATTCAACTGAAGCCTCGGGATCAGTGGCGAGAAGGCGTCACGACAGAATCGCTAAAGAAAGAGTTCGATAATTTAGTGAAGTTGCCTGGCGTGACCAATGCTTGGGTAATGCCAATAAAAACGCGAATCGATATGCTGGCGACGGGCATTAAAACTCCAGTGGGTATTAAAGTGGCAGGCCCAGATTTAAGCGTTATCCAATCTATCGGCCAGCAACTAGAAACTATTTTAAGTGACGTTGAGGGTACTGCATCGGTGTATTCGGAACGCGTTGCCGGTGGCCGCTATCTTGATATTGATATCCACCGTGAGAAAGCCGCACGTTTTGGTCTTAATATTGCCGATGTTCAGCAAGTGATTGCTTCTGCCATTGGTGGAATGAATGTTACTCATACGGTGGAAGGCCTAGAGCGTTATCCCGTTAATATTCGTTACCCACAAGCGTACCGAAACTCTCCAAAGCAACTCGCTCTTTTACCCATCGTTACGCCTCGAGGAGGAAGAATTGCGCTTGGTGATGTAGCAACAATTGATATCGTCGATGGCCCGCCAGGCATTAAAAGTGAAAATGCACGTATTAATGGCTGGACATTTATTGACATTGATGGCGTTGATGTCGGCAGCTACGTAGAGCTAGCAAAAAGCATTGTCGATAGTGAATTAGACTTACCCGCTGGTTATTCGATTAGTTGGTCTGGGCAATACGAATATATGGAGCGAGCGAAAGCCAAATTGACTTATGTTATACCGCTAACTCTCGCTATTATCGTGGTACTTCTCTACTTAAATTTCAGGAGTTTTACTGAGGTCGCCATCATTATGGGAACCCTGCCGTTGGCCGTTATTGGCAGTTTTTGGCTGATGTATTTACTCGGATTTAATTTTTCAATCGCTGTAGGGGTTGGTCTCATTGCTTTAGCCGGTGTCGCCGTAGAAATAGGCGTGATCATGTTGGTCTATCTCAATCAATCTGTAGAGCAAGCTAAATCTAGCCAGCAAAATTCGACGCATCTTCCACTAGCCATCTTTAAACAAGCCGTTTTAGATGGAGCTGTTTTACGCGTTCGTCCAGTGCTGATGACAACGGGTGCAACTATCGTTGGACTGCTTCCGATCATGTACGGTGATGGAACAGGATCAGAGGTTATGCAACGTTTGGCAGCACCTATGGTTGGAGGGATGGTCAGCGCCTTGGTTTTGACCCTCCTTGTTTTACCAGCTGTTTATTTTCTTATTTTTAAATCCAAAATGGTAAATAACCAAATCTAAAGGTACTTGATATGAGCAGGATATTTTATTTGTTGGTCTTCATTTTCCCTACCTCAGTCTTTGCTGAAGGGACACATAATCACAATCATCATGACCACCACCATGAAAGCCCCGCCGGAAAACCCGGTGAAATTAATGCAATAGCGAAAACGATAAAGGTCGATCTCTTGGACTCCATGCGATTCAAATTTGGAAACGAACCCCAAATAAAAACGGGAGAAACTATAAAGTTCGTTGTGAATAACTTGGGCAAGTTACCCCATGAGTTTTCAATAGGCACTGAAGATGAGCATAAACAACATCGAACAATGATGCGTAAACACCCCAATATGAAGCATGTTGATGGGAATACAATTACTGTTCCTCCGGGAGAGACGAAAACTCTAATTTGGACATTTGGGAAACTCGACACTGTAATGGTTGCTTGTAACATTCCAGGGCATTTTGAAGCGGGAATGAATCATATCTTAAAGCTAAGTGACGATAATTAGTGATCGGTTAGGGGGGGCAAATGAAAATTGGAGATCTCGCCAAGAAAGCAGATGTCACGGTTGATACGCTGCGATACTACGAAAAAATCGGTTTGCTAAATGGTGTAAAGAGAAGCAGCAGTGGGTACCGTAGTTATGATCAAAGCAATGTTGAGCAAGTGCGCTTCATACGCAATGCCCAACACTCAGGCTTTAGCCTTGATGAGATTGCCCAACTGATTAAATTTAGAGCATCGCCGATAAATGCAAAACCCAAGGTTCGAGGTCTCGCAGAGATCAAGGTATCAGAGCTAACAGCGCGTATAAACGACCTAATCGCTCTCCGAGAAGAGATGAAAGGGTTAATTGAACAATGTGTTCGCAGTGGCGAGTCCGATTGCCCGATTATCGATAGCTTTAATGCGGAGGGAAAATCCGGTAATGCTCCAGAGCAAGAGCACGATAACTGACTCGGCAAGGCCTTGACTCTGGAGTCAGCTCCAATGTTTAACTATGCCCAGTATTTGATTATGTATGGTTACTCACTTATATCGGAGGTCTAATGTCACACGAAGATAATATGGAAAGTTCATTGCAGGACAAGCTGATATCGCTACTCGAGTCGACGGGGAGCGATATCGGACGGCTAAGCGCGACCTGTTGCCAGCCGAATAAAAGCGAGCGCATGCAAGCTTTGTTGCGTTCATACAAGTTGGTAAGCCAGCCGAATGAGGAAGATTCCTATGCTGATCGTTTAATCGAATTCGTCGAAGAAACGGGCGGCATTGTAGGCAGTATGCATGTGACTTGTTGTACACCTGATAGAGAGGAGATATATCAGCGTTTATTAAATCAAGTTAACCAAATTTTCATGCTCGCGTGGCAGCTGAAAGGGGGTTCCCATGAATAGTCACCTCGCTTCAATACCTTCCACTGAATTGCAGATTGGTGGTGCAGGTTGCGCTAGCTGTATCAGCAAAATTGAGTCTGCCCTAAACAATGTCCCCGGTGTTTCTAAGGCGCAAATGAACTTTGCTGAGCGAACTGTTGCAGTGGAAGGCGATGCGAGTTCTGAGCAACTTATTCATGCGATCGAAGCGATTGGCTATACGGCACAAGTAACCAATGCTAGTGATCTAAACCAAGCACAGCAAGATCGTGACAAGTCAGATCACATCTACTATAGGCGGTTGATACGCGATATGTGGTTGGCTTTAGGGCTAGGCATCCCTCTTATGCTCTATGGTTTGGCTGGCGGTTCGATGACGATTAACTCACCACAAGAACAGGTATCTTGGTTAATCGTAGGGTTGTTAACCCTTGCGGCGATGTATATCGCTGGAGGCCGATTCTACATTGGGGCTTGGCGTTCTTTAATAAACAAATCTGCCACAATGGACACGCTTATTGCGCTAGGTACAGGCGCTGCTTGGCTCTATTCAATCGTCGTTGTACTTGTGCCTTCACTCATCCCCGAACTCGCTCGCCATATTTACTTTGAGGCAAGCGCCATGATTATTGGACTAATTAATTTGGGGCTGGCACTCGAAGTTAAAGCGCGTGGACGAACCAGTGATGCGCTTAAAAGACTCATTGGACTACAACCAAAAACGGCAAGGCGATTATTAGAAGGTGAAGAAATTGATGTCGCCATCGCTGAAGTTGAAATTGGTCACCTCATTCGCGTTCGTCCCGGAGAAAAAATTCCTGTTGATGCGGATGTGACTGAAGGCGCTACCTCAATTGATGAGTCCATGTTGACAGGAGAGCCCATCCCTGTTGAAAAAAAATGTGGTGATTCTGTTTCGGCAGGAAGTATTAACAAAACAGGATCGATTGTCATAAAGGCGACCGCCGTTGGTGAGCATACAGCGCTTTCTAATATCATCAGTTTGGTCAAGCAAGCACAAAACTCTAAACCTCCGATTGGGCGAATTGCCGATACGATATCCGCTTACTTTGTTCCCTCTGTCGTGGTTATTGCGCTTTTAAGCGCAATTGTCTGGCTTAATTGGGGGCCGTCGCCTTCGTATGCCTATGCGCTTGTGGCAGCAACAACTGTGCTCATTATTGCTTGCCCCTGTGCACTCGGGTTAGCGACGCCAATGTCAATTATGGTTGGTGTTGGTAAGGCCGCAGAGTATGGTGTGCTGATCCGTAACGGTGAAGCACTTCAGACGACATCGAAAATAACCACGATGGTGCTCGACAAAACGGGGACAATTACTGTTGGCGCACCTCATGTAACGGAGATTATTACTGGCAGTCAGTTTCATGAAGAGGAATTGCTAAAACTAGCGGCGAGTGTAGAGCTTCGATCCGAGCACCCACTTGCTCAAGCAATTATTGATTGCGCTAAAGCGCGCGGAATTACAACAGTTGATGCTCACGACTTTGATGCAGTCTCCGGTAAGGGCATAGTGGCAACACTAGACAGCAAAAAAGTATTGCTTGGAAATATTGCACTCATGAAGGAAAACAACATACCCCTTCAAATGGATAATGCTAAAAATTCTCATGAACTTGCCTCCAGCCTTGCGTCCGAAGCTAAAACGCCAATGTTTCTAGCGGTAGATAATAAGCTTGCAGGAATAATCGCGGTATCTGATCCTATTAAAGAAGACTCAATCTCTGCGATACAGAGGCTTAAAAACCTGGGTATCAAACCGGTGATGCTAACGGGTGATAATCATTTAACTGCCGAGGCAGTTGCGAAAAAGGTAGGAATTAAAGATTTTGTAGCGGAAGTTCTTCCAGAAGAAAAAGCGAATACCGTTAAAAGCCTACAATCATCAGGGGAAATCGTTGGCATGGTGGGTGACGGTATAAATGATGCACCAGCGTTGGCCTCAGCTGATGTCGGGTTTGCAATTGGTACTGGGACGGATGTTGCCATTGAGAGTGCAGATATCACTTTGATGCGAGGTTCTCTTCATGGCTTAGTAGATGCAATTTCGGTTAGCAAGGCCATCCTCAAAAATATTAAGCAGAATATGTGGGGCGCATTTATCTACAATACGCTGGGCATACCCGTGGCGGCCGGAGTATTTTACCCAGTAATAGGATTGCTTTTGAATCCTGTTGTCGCGGGCCTTGCAATGGCTTTTTCTTCGGTGACGGTTGTGTCAAATGCTAATCGCTTGCGGTTACTCAAGCCTTGATGTTTATATGTAGTTTATATGTAGTTTAAATGTTTGTTTGAAATGACTCACGAACAGCATGTTCGATCCTGTTGAATTGGAGGGCAAGGAATCGAGCCGTACGAACAAAACACGCAACAGTCTCTGTGTTTTGGTTTCAAGACAACGTGGCAAGATCCACACTCGTAGAACCATTGACAGGCATCAGTTGGCATTGTTTCCTGTTTTTCATGTCCGCACTCTGGGCAAGTAAGTACAGATTCTAGTTCAACACTCTTACTCATTTGTATCGCTCAACTCTAGCTTCGACGGGTAACCTGCGTTGGTAGTGGCTTCTACCAATGAGGCGACTCCCGTTTTTTCATCATCAAAAATTACAATTGCCAGCTTGGTTTTATAGCTCACCTCAGCGGAGATCACACCATCGATGTTTTTAAGCGCCTTTTTAACCGTAATAGGACAGGTCGCACAATTCATCGTCGGTACGCTCAATGTGACTTGTTGCTCTACGGCAAACGCAAAACTGGTATACAGGAAACAGAGTGTCAATATCATTGCTCTTTTCATGGCTTAACCCTTACGCAAAAAATAAAACCCAATATGGGCTGAAAATTAAGATCATTGCGACCAGTACAGCAACAAAGTACAAAAGCTTACGGTTTCTTTGTACCCTTGGTTGTGCACAGGCTTCCCCGGGGATACAGAAATCTTGCTTTGTAAGATCGGACTTAAATATTCGCCAACCAGCCCATCCAAACAAAGCGACAACGACGGCGATAAAGAGTGGCCGGTAGGGTTCAAGTTCGGTCAAATTGGCTATCCAGGCTCCGCTGATGCCAACACTCAAAAGAATGAGGGGACCAGCACAGCAAAGGCTAGCACCAAACGCGGCAGCAACTCCTGCGATAAGTGACCATGATGTTTTCTGCACAGCCCTCTCCAAGTAAAGTGAATGACGAGTAGAGTATAGACTCCGTACCTAGATACGGAGTCAAGGCATGGCATCACTTTGGCTGAAGTGAATTGATGATTGGACATCGGGTTTCGTCTTCATTCGTATTGCATTGTAAAAGCAACGCTTTTAGTGCACTTTCCAAGCGCCTCAAGTCCCTCATCTTTGTCTGGACTGCTTCGAGTTTATTTTCAGCAAGCGCTTGTACGTCACTACATGGGAAATCCTCAAGACTCAGTAGACGTGACACCTCTTCAAGTGTAAAACCGAGTTCTTGAGCACGTTTAATAAAACGTATTCTATTTACAGTTTCATCAGGGTAATGCCGATAACCCACGTCCGGTTTTGGCGGCTGTTGGATGAGGGCCTTCCGTTCATAAAAACGAATGGTTTCAACGTTGATGTTGAGCGCTTTAGCAAGGTGACTAATTGTTCTCGTCATGGTTTTGATCTCGGCAAGCTTCGTTTGGGAATTCAAACTCTATGGTTGTGTGCTGCAAGCCATATGCTTCCAAGCTATTGGCAATATCTTTTTTTAGTTTAAGTTGTGCTTCAGGCAGGACAAATTTATTAAGTACCAAGTGCACCGTCATCACATGGTGCTCACCATCAAGCGACCAAAGATGTAGGTGATGAATTTCACTAATCTCATTAAATCTTAAGAGTGATGATCGGATGCCTCGGTAACTTTCGGTACTTGGAGCGGCTTGAAGAAACAATTTGATGGTAGTCCATAAGTTACGAACCACATTAGCTAGAATAAAAAGCGTAAATACGATAGAGAGAATGGGGTCAAGAACCGGCCACTCGACAAACATCAAAATAATCGAAACAATCAATACGGCTACCCAGCCCAGTACGTCCTCCAGTAAGTGCCAATTTAGAATTTTCTCATTCAATGT
Source organism: Agaribacterium sp. ZY112 (assembly GCF_041346925.1). Lineage (NCBI taxonomy): Bacteria > Pseudomonadati > Pseudomonadota > Gammaproteobacteria > Cellvibrionales > Cellvibrionaceae > Agaribacterium > Agaribacterium sp. ZY112. The sequence goes on from NZ_CP166840.1 coordinate 3,441,423, forward strand.
TTTCCCTGCGCTTAACTTAAGGGCTGCGTAGCCATTTACCATGACGCCCATAATCGCCAAGCCTAGCATTCCCTCGACAACTGGCATTTCTGGATTAAATAGCTTTGGAATAGCTTCTGTTAACACCCAGACCGAACCAATAACAAGTACCACGCCATTGATCAGCGCTCCCAGCAAAGAAAACCGGCGGTAGCCATAACTAAATTTAGTCGTTGCCTCTTTTTCACTGAGTCTTCCAAGCAGCCAGGCCAAGCCAATTGAAAGGCTATCCCCTAAATCATGCACCGCATCGGCCATGATGGCGGTACTGTTAGTAAGCCAGCCTCCGATAAATTCGATGATCGTAAAGCTCACATTCAAAAAGAAAGCCCATGCGATTCTTTTGGAGGAAGCATTTTCGTGATGATGATTGTGACTGTGCATGACAATCTCCTATAGCCAGCGTCTAACTTGCTGACAATAATCCCGATATTGTTGTCCGTGCAATCTCGTTAGATACTCCTCCTCCATCGCTACCTGTATTTGAATCAATGCAATATCAAGAGCCAAAATCGCGAATGTGATTGGATTTGGCAAAAGCAAGAAATAACCAAGCGATATAAAAATGATGCCGACAAAAATCGGATTTCTTGAGTACCGAAATAGGCCTCGCTGAACAAATTCCGTTTTTTGCTCATGATCAATACCAATGCACCAAGAGGCTCCCATCTGAGATTGGGCCGTTGCCACCCAAACTAGCGCAATCGTCATAATTCCCATACCCGCATATTTAACCGAGGTGCTGATGAGCAATTCGATGGACCCCAGCAACATATATAGATTTGGAAAAAATGAATAAACGATAAATATTAAAATAGATAATACGGGTAACCATTTAAAATAGATGCCTGTGATCGCCTCAGGCCCTGACTTTTGGTTAAGTTTAAAGGCATTAACTCCGGTGCTCTTTGCAACGGTATAATTCCTCCAAACAACTGCAACACCAAAAAATAAAGCAAAATAAACGGACAAAAAATAAATGATCAGCTGATTCATTGTATTAGCCCCTCCCAAAAAAGAGGGGCTCCTCCTTATGATTTAGTTCTCTTTTCTATGTACCCACTGATATAAAATCGGCAGCACAAATAACGTTAGAATTGTTGATGAGACGATCCCGCCGATCACGACGGTGGCGAGTGGTCGCTGAACTTCTGCGCCCGTACCAATGTTCAACGCCATGGGCACAAAACCTAGGCTGGCGACCAAGGCTGTCATCAATACCGGTCGAAGACGAGTCATTGCGCCCTCGATAATGGATGTCGTTAATTCCCCTGTCTCTTGCCAAAGTTGGCGAATAAACGCGAGCATCACCAAACCATTTAGTACTGCCACACCGGAAAGCGCGATAAAACCAATACCCGCTGAAATGGATAGCGGCATTTCGCGTAAGTACAAAGACAACACGCCGCCGGTGAGGGCCAATGGCACGCCGCTAAAAATAATCAATGCATCTTTGAATGATGAAAATGCCATCACCAATATGCCGAGGATCACCAGAAGTGTAAGCGGAACGACGATGGACAATCGCTGACTTGCAGACTCCAATTGCTCGAAAGTGCCACCGTAATCCAGCCAATACCCCGGAGGTATGTCCGCTTTTTCTCGAATAGCCTCTTGGACTTCTTTGACAAAACTGCCCAGATCTCTACCACGTACATTTGCTGTGACCACGATCCGGCGCTTGCCGTTCTCGCGACTAATTTGTGCCGGAGCTGGCGAGATATCCAAAGTTGCGATTTCTTCCAGCGGAACATAATCGCCGTTTTTAAGCGGGACAGGCAGAAACTTCAATCGATCAATATCTCGGCGTGTGGTCTCTGGCAAGCGTACAATGAGCTCAAAACGTCTATCGCCCTCATAGATAATGCCTGCCAATTCTCCGCCAATGGCTGCGGAGACCCAGTTTTGCAATTCAGCCACATTTAATCCGTAGCGGCCTAAGGCAGTGCGGTTGGGTATCACAGAGAGAGTCGGCAAGCCGGTGACTTGCTCGACGCGCGAATCCGCCGCTCCATCAATGCCATTCACAACCTTAAGCACATCGTTTGCCGTCAGTACCAGTTGATCCAGGTCATCACCAAATATCTTGATGCCCAAATCCGCGCGCACGCCCGAAATTAATTCGTTAAAACGCATCTGAATCGGTTGGGTAAACTCGTAGTTATTACCGGGTAACTTTTCCAGTGCACGCTCAATTTCTTCCACAAGTTCATCCTTGGTCTTGGAGGTGTCGGGCCACTCACTTCGTGGTTTTAAAATTACAAAGTTATCGGCTACATTAGGTGGCATGGGGTCGGTCGCCACTTCAGCGGTTCCGATACGCGCAAAAACTTTATCGACTTCTGGAAAGGATTTAATTCTTTTTTCAAGGATTTCCTGCATTTCCACCGCTTGCTCAAGCCCTGTACCGGGGATACGCATAGCGTGAAGAGCGATGTCGCCTTCGTTCAGTTGCGGAATAAATTCAGATCCCATGGTTGAAGCCAACCACAAACAAAACACCACTAAGCAGGTGGCAAAACTCACCACAGCCCAGCGGAATTTAAGCGCAAGTTTAAGTAACGGGCGGTAGGCCAATTTAGCCTTGGTGATGACAATGCTTTCTTTTTCACTGATCTTGCCATTCATAAACACGGCAACGGCAGCTGGAACTATTGTGAGCGAAAGTACCATGGCCGAAAGCAATGCCATGACCACGGTTGCAGCCATAGGGTGAAACATTTTGCCTTCAACCCCGGTGAGACTGAATATTGGAATGTAAACGATGGTAATAATGGCCACACCAAACAAGCTGGGTCGAATGACTTCTGAGGTTGCATCAAAAACGGTGCTTAATCGTTCACGTAAATCTTGTTGACCGTTTTTATGTTGATACTCGGCCAAGCGGCGAACACAGTTTTCGACAATAATCACCGCACCGTCGACGATCAAACCAAAATCCAATGCGCCAAGACTCATTAAATTCGCCGATACCCCCGCTTTCACCATACCGGTAATGGTCATCAACATCGCAAGGGGAATCACAGCGGCCGTGATCAAGGCCGCGCGAAAGTTTCCTAATAGCAAAAACAGCACAACGATGACCAGAAGTGCCCCTTCCATCAGGTTTTTGGAAACGGTGGCAATTGCCTTATCGACCAATGCAGTACGGTCGTATACAGCCTCGGCGATCACCCCTGCAGGTAAGAACGCTTGTATATCATCGAGCTTGCTCGCCACGTCTTGAGCAACGGTCCGCGAATTAGCACCGATCAACATCATCGCGGTGCCCAAAACAGTTTCTACGCCGTCTCGTGTTGCGGCACCGGTGCGTAATTCCTTACCAATACCGATATCGGCCACGTCTTTAATTTTAATGGGCACGGTGTCATGTTCGGTGATAATGACATTACCGATGTCTTCGATCGAACCGAGCTGGCCAGGTGAGCGTACCAGTAGTTGTTGACCGTTACGTTCAATGTACCCCGCCCCGCGATTGTCATTGTTGGTTTGTAGTGCGTGTACGACATCTTCGACACTGACCTTATAAACGAGCAACTTTGCGGGATCTGGCATCACGTGGTATTGCTTGTTGTACCCGCCAATACTGTTGACCTCAATAACACCTTTCACCTGCGCAAGCTGCGGTTTGATAATCCAGTCTTGGATTTCCCGTAATGCCGTCGCGGTATAGGGTTCGCCATTGGCCATTTTTGCGTTGGGTTCGGCTTGCACCGTGTACATAAAGATCTCACCCAAGCCGGTGGAGATAGGCCCCATCTCAGGCTCAAGCCCTGGCGGGAGGACACTTTTTATTGCGCCAAGTCTGGCGTTTATCAAGTTGCGCGCAAAGTAAATGTCGGTACCTTCTTCAAACACCACGGTCACTTGCGACAAGCCGTAGCGTGAAAGCGAGCGTGTATAAGAAAGATTGGGTAAGCCAGCTAACGCGGTTTCCACTGGATAGGTAATACGTTGCTCCGATTCCAGTGGTGAGTAACCCGGTGCTGCCGTATTAATTTGTACCTGGACGTTAGTGATATCAGGAACGGCATCGATGGGGAGTTTTTGATAACTCCACACACCGACACCGACGATGAGAAAAATAAAACATAAAACCAGTAAACGCCGCTCAATAGCGAGGCGTAAAATTGAATCAATCATAGCGCGCCTCGATTAGTGTTCGTGTTCTGCTTCGGATTTTTCGATATCAGCTTTTATCAAATAGCTATTTTCACTGACATATTGACTGTTCACTTCAAGCCCATCGATAACTTCATAGAAATGATCATCACTTTTACCCAGTACAAGTGGCGTAAAGCGGTATTCATCCCCCGCCTTAACGAACACACCCTGGCGCCCCCCCAGGGTTTGCACCGCATCTTTTACTACCGTCAAAGGAACCGAAAAGCGGCCGGTTTCCACGCGTGCTTCGATCATTAAGCCCGGAGATAAAGCCTGTTTACCATTGGCCAACTTGACGCGCGCCACCAGATAAGGGGATTCCATTGACGGTACAATATGGTCCACCGTGGATTCCACGCTGGTATTGCTTGCTAGTAAGTGAACCGCTTGACCTTCTGTGACCGAAGACTGCTGCGCGGGATAAACACGCAGTTCCGCCCAAACGGTGTCGAAGTTGGCGATGGAAAACAGAACCTGGTCTTTTGTCACTTCGCCGATATTGGCATGACGCTGAACGATCCTCCCGGCAATGGGCGAGCGGATTGCATAGGTTTTCAGGCTTTCGTTGGATTCAATTTCAGCCAATACATCGCCAGTTTCTACACGATCGCCAAGCGTGACTTTGACTGACTTAACCATACCCTCAAAACGCGCACGCACATGACTCAGCTGTTCAGGTGCGGAAACAATCGAGCCGAAGACAGTGATGGTTTGGTGAAGCTCTTGCGAGCCTGCGGTGGCCGTGACAATACCTACCTGTTTGGCCATCCCATTTTCGATGCGGCTCGTATTTTCCTCGTCGTGTCCATGTGTATCTTTTTCACCATGGCCTTCGTGTTCATCATGATCACCATCTTCATGATGCGATGCGTGCTGTTCCGTGGCTTCATGTTTCAGGTCATGCCCTTCTTGGTCGTGATCAACATGGCCTTCGTGCTCATCATGATCACCGTCTTCATGATGCGATGCATGTTGTTCCGTGGCTTCATGCTTGTGGTCATGGTCATCCTCAGACCAAGCATTTAAAGGTAAGATACTGAATAGCAAAACTTGGGCGAAGAACACAGTTAAAAAAGTTTTTTGATTTTTGGGTTTTCTGTAGGGAAACAATGTTGTTGAGCGCTTCATTATTTGTCTCCTTTAGATTTGTCTTGTGAATGGTCGTGCGCGTGATCGTCATGATTTTTATCGGCATTTTCTTCGTGGTCCACATGATCGTCGTGTTTCACTTGATCACCTTTTGACTGATGTGCTTTATGTTTTTTGGACTTTTCATGCCCATCGTGTTCTACGTGATCGCCTTCAGCATGATGTTCGTTATGTTTTTCGGTTTTTTCATGTTTATGGCCATGGCCCTCTGCTGCGAGAGCTGTGGCATTTAAGGTAAAAACAAAAGCGGTCATTAATATGATGAATACGGTTTTCATAGTCATAGATTCCTAAGGTCTGATTTGATCAAACCTGAACAAAAAGGTTATTAAATTATGGGTTGAGTGCTTCGCTGGTCAGCTTTTCAATCAAGGCCTGACTCACGAGGGCGGTTGTAGCGGCATCGATGAGCGCCTGTTTGCTGGCGAGCAATTCTTCCTGGGCGGCGATTAAATCGAGGTAGCGATAACGCCCGTTCTCAAAACCTTCAGTCGTCAGTCTTAGCGCTTTCTCCAATGCGGGGATGGCAACCTTTTGGGTAAGATTTGCCGCAGTGATACTTTGCTTTCGAAGTGACCAGGCCTCAAAAAGCCGCGCATGCAGTTGCAATAGTCGATCTTTTTGGGCGTAATCCACAGCGTTACGGTTAGCAAGTGCAGCCTTTACTTCGCCGTTGCTGCGTTTACCGGAAAATAGTGGAATGGAAAGCCCGGCGGTGAATGCCGATTCACCCGTTTCTTCAAAACGTTTTACGCCAACTCGCCAGCTTAAATCACTACGGCCATTTGCGCGGGCCAGTGTGACTTGCGCATCCCGGATGCGCGCTTCACTGGCCAGTACCCGAATGGCGGGCGATGTTTGGACGCGTGCGTACAGCTGATCAAAACTGTTGGTAGCCCCAAAGTTATAAAGATTGCCTTCCAGCGTGGCAAATTTTGCGGTGGTTTCTCCCCAGAATCTTACGAGCTGCACTTTTTGTCGTTTAAAATGTTCTTGTAATGCAGCGAGTCGGATCTCTGCGCGAGTGAGCGCCGCTTGGGCTCGCATCACTTCCGCTTCCGGTGTGGCGCCTCGTGCAGACCGTGTTTTCACTGTCTTAAGCAGTGATTGAGATAAGGCCAAAGATTCTTCGGCTAGTTGAATATTGGCCTGCGTCGCCAGCCCTTCGATGTATATCTCGGTTAATGCTCCGAGCACGTCGAGGGTCGCGGCTTGCTGTTCCCACTCCATCTGGTTTATACGGGCATCCGCATAAGAAAGGCGTGCCTGGCGTTTTCTGCCCAGCTCGATCGCTGAAGACAACGCCAGCGTGGTTTCCGCTGCATCAAGGCCTTGGTTACTGCCTGAACCGGCGAAATTTTCGACCTCAAGCTCAAGTGCTAGCGCCGGTCGCAAGGCACTGCTTTGCTTTTGAGCATTCAACACTTCTGTTGAGAAGCGGTATTGGTAAAGTTGAGGGTTTTGAGCAAGCGTCGAGGCCAGCGCTTTTTTTAAGGTCAGCGTGGTGCCAGTGTTTTCTGCTGCAACGACAGGTGTTGTACTGCTGAGTAAAAACGCAAGCAGCACGCAGGTGCGTTTGCACCTAAAAAATAGTGTATATCTCATGGAAAAGTCCTGAGTTAAGTCGTGTTTCCGCTAATGGGGGTAAAAAACAGTGCTTAGGACTTAGGCAATTGGAGGGCGTAGGAAGGTTTCGAAAGTGTCTGGAATGGTTTTATCAGAATAATCTGGAATTAGAGAAGAACTTTTCGCCATGAATATGCGGTCAATCGTGATAACTATGGCTGTCGTAGAATGGCCGTGGCAATGACAACAATGGTGGCAATCACGCTCACCGATTTCGGATTGATGATTAGCGTCCACGAAGTGCTTATCTTCTGTCTCTGTGTGATGATGATCTTCAAAAGTCAGGTGCCCTAACCCCGATTGATGCTCCGTGTGCATATCTGCCAAGCCTGCCGCTGACTGTAACGTCATCAGTAGGAGTAGTAGATATGTAAAGGCGCGTAGTTTCACAGGATTTCAAAGCACTTGTTTTAGTCAATGGGCACAGTATAGACTCTATAGCCACTATAGAGTCAAGGGTGTGATAGTGAAAATTGGTGAATTAGCTAAATCAAGTGGTTGTTCTGTCCAAACAATCCGATATTACGAAAAAGAGGGGCTCATCTCGGCTCCTTCGCGCTCTGAGGGTAATTTTCGATTGTATGACCAACAAGCTGAAGAGAGGCTGATATTTATTAAGCGTTGCCGGAACTTAGATCTTTCTCTGGACGAAGTGAAACAGCTGTTAACGCTCAGTCTTGAGCCCGATACTGCGTGCGATGAGGTTAACCAAATTGTCGATAAGCATATTCAGCTAGTGGAAGCGAGAATTGCTGATCTTCAACATTTGCATGGTCAGCTAAGACGACTGCGAGAGGATTGTACAAAAAGCCTTACAGTTAATCAGTGCGGAATAATAAAAACTCTGAAAGCGCCGGGAGTTGATGATTGATTATCACATGGTCGATTTGTCGACGCCTATTCGATAGGTGCGCTATGGCCTAATCGTTCCGCAGTTTTCTTTTGGCCACTCGATAACGCTTTCCAGAATTTGTGCACTTTAAAAGTATCCATTTCTTTCAAGTCATCCTTGTATTTTCTGCGATTGAGTGTGACTTTGAAGAATGAAGGGCTATGGTCGATATTATTTTTTTGTAATCGCCAAAAAACGACGAAAGCAAACTTGGGTGTTAAATATTTATTTTTAAGATAGTAATTCAATGCGTTGCTTAATATCTCGTTAGATTCCGCTTGAGCAAGTTTTTTAAGTGCGTTGATACAAGACTCATAGCACATTTTTCTTTGTAGCTCATTTAGCTTTTTCTCTGCGCCTTTTTTATCAAGCACTTTACCCGCGTCATCGAATACCTGGACCTGGAATTTTACGATGCAGCTGGATCCGACCCAGAGGCGCTTTCGTGTATTCCTGTTTTCGATTTCAAAGTGGTAGCGTAGCTTTTCCTGATCGCAAAGCTCACAGTCTTCCTTTGCTATCAAATGGTCTTCCATGTTGTCGGTGAAATACCACTCCTGAAACGCTTCGGGCAAGTTTCCGGCTATAGATAGCGGGAGGATGTTGTTGGCAACTCTCTTTGGGTAGGTGTTCACGATGACTCCTTTACCGTTGGTAGCGTTTCGTATTCGAATTATTATAGAGAAATTTTCTCCGTAGCCTTTTGCTCTACATGTTGTTCAAGGATCGATTTAACTTCTTCATAAATGGGCAGCTCGATATTGCTTGAATCTAGCGTGACTACCAAGGCATACGGAATAACCAATTTTTTTCCTCCTGCTCGCGCTTTGCAGTTAACTTTGAGCTGAATCTCATCACCAGACAAAAAGGGGCTCGCCTTATCGCCTCGAATCACATCATGATAAACCGTCCCTTTCTTTTGATGGTGGTGATAATAATCACGAGTATCAAAATCGAGAGGGCTGGATTGCTTGGGGTCGGAAACCCAAAGCTGGGCTTGTCGGTATTCGCTATGCATTGGATTTATGGGGGAGAACCACGCCAGGGTGATAATCATTCTTCTACCTTCTTCTACCGCAGAGAGGCATTCAGGTAGAGGGAAACTGTAGATGTCGGCGTCATCGAGTTTTACTTTTCCTGTATGTATAAGTGTTGCTTGGTTGGTTGTGCAGGCGTGAATTCGTTGTTCGTTTATCTGCCCGTAACCGAATAATTGGCTTTCATTCCCCTTGTACGTGCGGCTGTTTTTAACCGTTTTAAGGGCGTTTTCGCAAACCTCTTGGGCGTCATTCGATAGCTCCGCACCATGTGTGACGAGTGCTTTTAGTATCAGTGCTTCTGGAGCGTGGTTTAGTGCATCATCCTCTTGAAATTCTCTCATTGAGTTAATTGTTTCATGCAGCATGGCAATGCGTCTGGTGGTGAGTGCTGCCGCATTACTGGTGCCATAGCTAAAGGCATACCCGTTGATGTCTCCAGGGTTGTTTCCTGGGGTGGCAACTTTGTGCCCTGGGCCAAATGATTTTGGTGTATTTATGACACTCAAGGTCATCGGGTCTTTGTCGTGGTAAGAGGTATTTCGGTAGGTGACCCGACCACCGGATGCCATTATCTCCGGCTTAATGCTATTTGCCTTGCCTAATGAGATTGGGTTTATTGGTGAAAACATCCCATTCGTACTGAAGGGGTCGATAATGTTTGGAATACTGTTGTCTTCGCTGTGGTCATGGTGTGCAGCTTTCACCGTTAAGGCGTTAACTGATTCCGCTGGCGACATAAGTCTGCGTGACCAACGGTTTTTATCGAGGGCTTCAACTATCACTTTCTCCCTTTCTGAAGGATCTAGCGCCTGAAAATCTTCATGGTTGGTTTCTAGGTCGATATCGTCGGAGTGATTCCCTGCGCTTACGATGAAAAGAACGTTATAGCGATGTGACAACCAATCTAACATTCGGGCCCATGGGCTCATATTTCTATCAAAAAGTTGTCTAGGGTCGCAAACCGATAAGTTGATTGCTTTTACATCGGGTGCTGTCGGTGGTGAGTCACCGTCTCCTTCAAACAGGCGTTTCACTGCGCGATGTATCAAGTCTAACGGTAATACTCCCTCGGGGATGCATTCTAGGCGTTTCCCATCCAAGCCAGGGTTTCCGGGAGCAAGTATGGGTAGTGCATAAAGGGGGGAGTCGAGAGGTCGCTCTTGGGCATTTTTATCGCCATGAATAATTAGTGATGCCATGGCTGTTCCGTGAAGCTGCTCCCCTGGTGTTTGATATAGTTCGGAATAGTCGTCAAGATCTTCGATAATAATTCTTCCAGCTATCGAAGCATGGTTTTCCAGAGGGAGACCGTCAAATAGCGCTACAACAGGAGAATTGGAAGCTAAGGGTTCCGCGCCTGGTGATGTTTCTTCGACTAAATACTCACTTCCATCATCAGGAAGCGAGAAGCCGCATTGGCCCAGAGGTCTGAAAAACATGACGTCGTCGCATCGCATTAGCTGAAGGTGGACAGCCCCTTTTTCGATCACACTTTTAACTCGTTCAATCGGTAATTCACCTCGTAGCGCGTGATAGGCGATGCCTGTATGGACAAATGCGCTGGTTATTTTTCCCCCTTGAGTTTCAATTAGTGTTTTAAGGCTCTGTTCTGCGTGATGTCGTGCGGCTTTGGTTGGACGAAACCATAGTTCGATTTCAAATGGGACTGTTTCCGAACCGTACGATTCGGTATCTTCAATACGGTATTGCCAATCTTCGAGGATACCGGTTTTTTTGATTCTGTCTTCAGTATCCCAAAACCGGACATTGTTGAGTTGCTTTAGTGCATGGCGTAGAGGTGCTAGGCCGCGATCCATTGCGTCGGGCCCCGTGGCTTTTTGCCAGTGCGTAAGCAATTGCTTTAAGCCCTCCTGGTTGCTCATCGTGAGGTAAATTTCACATTCGACGGGCTTTCTGGCGTTTTCCCTGCCGACGTAAATCTTCTCCTCATCGGCATGGTCCTCGGTTAGCCAGTGGGTCATATATTCAAACCCCTGAACTTTACTGAGCGCATTGGCGAAGTCCTTGACGCTGCCTGCGAGCTCAAGAACCAGAACTTTTTCTGGGCTTAAGCCCTCAATGCTCTCGCACAGGGAGATATGCTCGGCGAAATGAGTTTGTAGTTGCTGGATTTTGGGTTTGAAAAGGCGGAATTGATCGGTGCCAGAGGGGGTATTGAATCGCGGCGGGCGCCCACTTAAGGGGTCTAATTCGGATACTGATTTGGGTGGGGCGAAGGTAAGGTGAGGCCGCAGTTCCATAGGCAGAAGATTCCCTAAGGGTGAATTTTTTGTTGGATATTAATCCTTAACATGCATGCGGTGTTGCCAGAATTCAAGTCGTTCTTTCGTAATGTTTTTTATTCTCTTCTCGCTTTCAGGTAGTCCTAATACGTATTGGCGCTGCACATCTAGCGCGAATTCTTGAAGTTCTGCGAAACTAAGCCCCTTCAATTTATCTGCAAGCGTTGATGCAGCGTATCCGAAAGGGTGCCCAACTCGCTCAACAAATGCCTCAAACCAGCGAATGGCCATGGCGCGAGTAGGTTGAGGAAGGGTAAGTTGAATTTGAAAACGTCGCCACATCGCTTTGTCTAGCATGGACTCATGATTTGTAGCGCCGATTACAATGACATGACTTGGTAGATTATCGATTTGCTTTAAAAGGCTGTTAACAACGCGCTTGATTTCGCCGTTATCGTTTTCATCGCCTCTCTCTTTGCTGATTGCGTCAAATTCATCAAAAAACAGTATGCATCGGCGAGACTTCACGTGATCAAACAGTTTGTCTAGCTGGCTTGATGTTTCTCCAAGGTAGCGGCTGATGATCCCTTCGTATTTCACAATAAAAAGGGGAAGCATCATCTGATTCGCAATGGCTTCGGCCAACGTCGTTTTCCCGTTACCAGGAGGGCCAGAAAGGAGAATGCGGTGGCGCGGTTCTAAGTTGTAGGATCGCAGTAGGTCTCTTCGCTGGTGTTCTTCAATAAGTTCATTGCAAGCCTTAAATACGTGATCAGGCACGATGAGGTCGGCAAGCGTTTTTTCTGTATAAACCTCATAAAATGCATTTTGAAGGCTGGAGTTGCTGTTGCTTGGCTGTTTCGCTTCACTTTTGGTTTCATTAATCAGCGAAACGAGCTTGTCGGCAAAGTGGTAGTGGTTACGGCTGCGCGCTTCCTCAGCAATAGCTTCTGCCGTTTTCACAAACAGGGGTAAGTCCCCGCTCATGCCGGTTTTTACTAGGTTCACCACTAAGTCTGAACGAGCCATTGTAGGTCTCCAACGAAAATGTCCCTTCCTCACTAAACTCAAACAGTTTTAAGGTTGGCACGCGAAAATTCTAATATTCCCATTATAGTGCATCCTGTGCAATAATAGAATGCATAAAATGCATTTTTGAGGTTGGATAATTGAGTCCGGTACATCATGAAGAGAGCGCGAAAATTGTTAATCAAGCCATTGCTGCGCTTGGGCAGGGGAAAAAAGGTCTTGCCGATAGGTTAAATAAAGATCCAAGCTTGGTTTCACGCTATGCAAGTGGGGCTGTAAGGCCAAAAGCAGAAACCCTCCTGGAGTGTATGAAATTCATACAGGAAGAAACTGCTGGAAATTCAGAAAATTCGCGATTAGATCGAAAAGAAAACGTGTATAGCGCCGTTAAGGAAGGTGTCATGAAGCTCTCGGTAAATGATGACGCTGATCTTATTTATGCTTTGTTCAAAGTTCTTCAAGTGGCTCAAAAGTTTTGAATTGCGCGGTATGAACGACCACGGACCTCAATATTGCTAAATCTTGGCCCGGTCGCGAAGTATTCCGGAGAGTATGGTTGATAGTTTCGGCTAAGTGCCATTGATGTTTTTTATCGAAGAGACGGTTTTAAGCTCGCTCTCTAGTTTTACGACCTCAACCTAAGTAGTTTTATGACCCCGATCTCAAGGTTTTACGAGAGCCTTCTCCAAGACGCCAAAATCGCTCGACCGAAGCATACCTCTAGTTGAGTATCACTTCATGCCGTAGAATAGCTACATGAATGATCAAATTGAACTCGTTGTCTTCGACTTATTTGGCACCCTTTTTCAATACAGTGTCCGGCACCATCCCTTTGACCAAATTCTTCGAGCAGCAAAAGACGGTGGCCGAAAACCTCGTGCAGACGATGCTCGCATCTTGATGACTACCGGTGGTCGTATTGAAGACATCTTTGCTGCGCTAGATATATTACCAAGTAAGGAACAGTTAAATGAATTTAGTCAACTTGTAGGGCTCGAGCTTGAGGGACTATCTCTTTTCGATGATGTCTCTGAGACGCTTACCGCACTTCAAGATCAAGGAAAAAAGATTGCCATCTGCTCCAACTTAGCACAACCCTACGGAAAAGCGTTGAATGTATTACTTCCCAACTTAAATGCGCTTATTTTCCTAAGCTACGAAGTCGGACTTATAAAACCAGAGTTCGGAATCTATCAATGGATTGAAGACCAATCAGGCATCTGTCGAAATAAGACACTTTTTATTGGTGATACCTATGAAGCTGACTACAAAGGACCCATTGAGTTTGGATTTAAAGCCAAGCACCTTGTCCGAAACAAACCAACATCGGTAGACCAAATCCGGTCTTTACTGGAAATCATTCAGTAAGCCAACCTTATGTGCAGGCGCAGCACCAATCACTCCATTATAGGTGATTGGCTAATAAACAATCCCTCCGCCCCCTTTAATGATTTGGAATTAGTAGACAGCACAGGGAGAGCCATCCGAGAAAACAAACGCAGCCATATTGAGCGTAACCTTTCTCCCATCTTGAAAATGTTTACTTCCGACCCTACTCGAGAACAATAGCTATCTGGCAGCGTACCAGCCAAGGATTTGTTGTTATTTTCTACAGCATATTGTGCGGTATCGATACGCAGGGCAATATCATATTGCTTGGCGTAGATAAGCAACGTATTCCACCAAGCACCTTCTGGCAGGTAGAACACGCTACCTTTGGTGTAGAGCTCCTGCATTTTGGTATAGGCCCCCATGCCTTCAGGAATCAATTTCTAATGTGAAAGTTTGAATTTATCGGAAATTAATTTAAGGTAGATTAAGCTCAATACAACATGCTTGTATTCGCTCGACTCGACTGCGGCGCGTAATTTCTTTGTGCTACCCCAAAGAGCTTCTTCGAAGCTTTACTTATTCTTACTATTATCTTTTTTAACCACGGTTAAATTTTTATTGCTATCTTGTACAGAAAATCAATTATCTATTAATCATCCAACAGAACCATATTTACCCAGCAAGACGGAATACTATAAAAAATTTGAGCCAGGTTGGATATTAAGCTATCAACAGTAAAAATAAGAGAATCTAGATCAAACCCCATACAATACGTCGACCACACTCACCCCTAGTGTATCGGCGATTTTAAACAAGGTATTTACTGTTAAATTCATCGTGCCTCGCTCGATTTTCCCCATATGAGAACGCTCGATACCGGATGAGTTGGCCAGTAACTCTTGGGATACACCACTATCTTCACGAATTTTTCGGATATTTGCGCCCAAAGCTCTTAAGCGAGAGTCCATGAAACCTCCTTAAAAGGAGGAAATATCACCTTGTGAGTGTTATATTACCACGTCATATATCACCCACTAGCGTACAACTTATATCCAATGGAACTTCAATTCACCCAGTTACTTTACCTGGTGGCGCTTTATTCTGAATTACCTATAGATAAAACCACATTTAGCGCCCAAGATGTTTTAAAAAAGAGAATAGCGCCCACTCAATCTCTCAAAATTTCTATGCTCAACAGTTTGATTGAGTGCGGGGCAATATTGATACATACGAAAGATAATAGAAAGGTTAAAGTCCTTAACGGTACCAACCTGACCACCTTAAAGAGCGTTACCTTGTTAAACGAAAACTCTAATCAGAGGTTTCGGGAAATGCTCAATACATTAAAAGAGTTTTTAGATTCTAACGACAAGGAACGTTTAGACAATCTTAAAGAAACCATTCAAGTTCACGAAAGTATTGAGTTTATTTTTGACAAGATGGACAGCTTTAGCAATCTATACGACGCGATAAATTTGGAGCCCCCAGAAGAAATTCTCGCAATTATGGCCGAATGCGAACCTAGAGAGACACTTATGCTCCTTTGGCGCGCATGTCAAAGCATGGAAAACCATGAATTAAGACTCTTATCGGCCTCAGACGATCCATCAGATATTTTGAAGGCAGTGTCTCAAAGGGCGCTAAACTATCTTCAAGGTTATTCATCAAGAGGAGCTTCTATTAAGAAGTTTTGTAGACGGAACTACAGGAAGTCAGCTATATCAACAATTGTTTTTGAGCATCTTTAAAGAACCCATTACAGATCAATATATGCATCAGTTTCTATAATAAATTCCACTTATCTGGTTCAGCTATCACTGAAAATTTTGGCAAGCTAGGAAACACGAGGCACATTCATAAGATTCAAGAGAAAAGTTACCAGACTATACTCCTAAGCTGCTTACAATAAAACTCAATCCACTAATCAGAATTATTGAGCACAGCTACAATTTCATCCATTGAAAACCCTCTATATTGCAAGAACCTTATACGCTTAGCTTTTTCTTTTGCACCTATGTCGGATACTGAATGTTCGCCGTACTTCCTCGCCACAAGCCGCCTTGCAACATCAAACCAATCAACATCGGCTTCCCTGAGTCCGTCATCAACTAAATTATCTGATACGCCTTTAGATAACAATTCATTTCTAATGCGCATTGGACCTTGCAACTTGACCACCTTCGACTGGATATACATCTCAACAAAGCGCTGATCACTTTGCAGACCTTCACTCACCAAGTAATCAAGCTGCTGTTCGATTTGAACGAGGTCATCAAACTTTTTTAACAGTTTAACAACTAGCTCTTTATACGCTTGCTCTCGCCGCGCCAATAAAGTCATAGCAGCTAACCGAATCTCCCTCATTAGCTGCTTATTTTCTAACCCATCCATTTCTAGCTTACATTACTTAACAGGAGCTAGCGTTTCGTCAGATTTTTCATTCGCTTCAGGAGTGGCGAAAGACAATAGTTTTTCGCGAATACGTTTTTCAACTTCAGATGCAATATCTGGGTTATCTTCTAGGAATTTAGCTGCATTCGCTTTACCTTGACCAATTTTATCTCCATTGTATGAATACCAAGCTCCAGCTTTATCAATGAATCCTTGCTTAACACCCAGATCAATAACCTCTCCCATATGGTAAATACCTTTCCCATACAGAATTTGAAACTCGGTCTGCTTAAAAGGAGGGGCAACTTTATTCTTAACCACTTTTACCCGAGTCTCATTACCTACTACCTCATCACCTTCTTTCACCGAGCCAATACGACGAATATCCAAGCGAACAGATGAATAAAACTTAAGTGCATTACCTCCTGTAGTGGTTTCTGGATTTCCAAACATTACCCCAATCTTCATACGAATTTGGTTAATAAAAACCAAGAGTACATTATTTTGTTTAACATTACCGGTAAGCTTCCTCATACCCTGACTAAGGAGACGAGCCTGGAGCCCCATATGAGAATCTCCCATCTCACCTTCAATCTCAGCCTTAGGAACCAAGGCCGCAACCGAATCCACAACTATTACATCTACCGCTCCTGAACGCGTCAACATGTCAACGATTTCCATTGCCTGCTCACCAGTATCAGGCTGAGATACTATGAGATTATCAACGTCAAGCCCTAGTTTTTCTGCGTACACAGGATCCAACGCATGCTCAGCATCGACAAACGCACACGTTTTACCCTCCCTCTGAGCTTGCGCAATAACAGATAATGTTAATGTAGTTTTACCGGATGATTCTGGACCATATATTTCACAAATTCGACCGTAAGGCAGACCACCAGCTCCCAGAGCAATATCCAAACCAAGACTACCCGTACTAACAGTCTCAACTTGCATACCGGTGTTATCGCCCAGTTTCATCACCGCGCCTTTACCAAACTGACGATCAATTTGAGCCAGTGCTGCTGCCAGTGCTTTTTCTTTATTCGCGTCCATAATATTCTGTCTCTTCTCATTGCATTCAATAAATCACTAATGAATACTATATAATTCTACTAGAAGTCATTTAGCTTTCGCTATATGATAGTTTTAAGCTGCAAGGGGTAACGCGCAAGAATGCAAACCAACATGGTGATCACCCATTTCACCTTCAATTTCGGCTTTAGGCGTCAAGGCTGCGACAGAGTCGACTACCAATACATCTACCGCACCAGATCGAACCAACATATCGGCTACTTCTAAAGCCTGCTCACCGGTATCCGGTTGAGAAATAATAAGATCTTCTACGTTAACACCGAGTTTTGCAGCATAAATTGGGTCGAGCGCATGCTCAGCATCAACAAAAGCACAGGTACCGCCAGCCTTTTGAGCCTCAGCAATAACTTGTAAGGTTAGGGTCGTTTTACCGGAAGATTCAGGGCCATAGATTTCAACAATCCGTCCTTTAGGTAAACCACCTATTCCAAGAGCAACATCCAAACCTAATGAGCCAGTTGAAATGCTTGGAATCGCAACACTTTCCTTGTCGCCTAGACGCATGACGGTACCTTTACCAAACTGCCTATCGATTTGGGCTAAGGCCGCAGCTAAAGCTTTTTCTTTATTGCCATCCATTTGTTCTATACCTTTTTGAAGCTCGTTTTCGATTTATATACAGCTTAAGACAAAAACACTGTACATGCAACCATGTACTAGTATTTTATACAGTACTTTTACTGTGTGCTTGCAGATATTCTAAGCATAAGCCCAGAGCCATTTCACAAGCCTGCTCTCTGACGGAGGCCCTATCACCTTTAAATAGAAAGCACTTACTATATAGCTCTAGCTCACTGCCCCATGCCAACCAAACCGTTCCTACCGGCTTTGCTTCAGTACCACCACCTGGTCCTGCAATACCACTAACTGCCACACCTAGGTCCGCACCACTGACTTTAATGGCTCCAGACAACATGGCCCTAACGACAGGTTCACTAACCGCACCAGAATGACTTATTTCAACAGCAGAAACTTGCAACATCGCCTGCTTAGCCTGATTACTGTATGTAACAAAGCCCTGCTCAAACCAGCTAGAACTACCCGCAACCTCTGTTATGGCTGCGGCAATTAATCCACCCGTACATGACTCAGCAGCGGTAATACACCTAGCATCCCTGTCTAGGGCTGCACCTAATTTTTTACTTAACTCAGATATACGTTCATTCATGAGCAGCACGATAGGCAATGCAAAACAGAAAATCAATGAGCGATAAAAACAAGATCTTTATTATTAGTTCCTCTAAAATAGAGACTAACAATACAAGGAATAAAAGATGAAAGGGCTTATTTTTAAAGTTGTCGTCATGCTGCTGATTACTATAGGCATATCCAACTACATACTTTATATAAAGACAGGAAAAAGCCCTTTTAACAGTGAATTAATCACAAACGTTCTGAATTCTAGCGAGTTTGAACTACCGAGCACAAAGAGCTTGCCCAAGATGAGCAAACAAAAAGCTTATAAGTGGATTGATAAAGATGGAACAACTCACTACAGCTCTGAAGCGCCGACTGAAAACGTAGAGGCGACTGTGTTAGAAGTAGACCCACAGCAGAATATTATTCAGAGCGTTGAAGTAGCCGTTAAAGAAGAAACACCTGCAAGCCCACAAGCGCAAACGGCCCCTATCGCTAATCCGTACAACCCAGAAACCATTCACAAACTAATGAACGATGCCAAAGGAGTTCAAGAAAAACTAAATAGTCGCTATGAAGCGCTAGAAAAAGCCCAATAAGACCAAAGCTAGACGCACCCCGATGCTAAACACAACGCTGTAATTAGACACCTCAGACTCATAAAAAGACCCACTCCCTCGCTGCAACAATCTAGAGCCTTATCGTCGATAGTGCTATGCTTCGCGCGCCTTAAAACTCGCCCCTACAACTTCAATTAACAGCACCGCGACCGATGACTGACTCTAGTAAAAACGCTAAACACACTCCCATGATGCAACAGTATTTAATCGCTCTGTAGGCACTGATTTTACTGACTTCTTACGCCCATCATATCTGGAAGCTATACCGCAGGCTATACCACTAAAAGCCTGTTTTTATACGATATGGCTAGCCTTGAAAGCCCCTCTTAGAAAACCGAGCAATAAGCTCTCAAAAGCCCCTCACTAGCGTTGAACACATGCTTTGACTGGTTGTACAACTGGTTCTAACAGGTCGATTCTGAGCGATTTAGGGGGCTAAATCAGTGTCTTAAGTGGTCTCACCCGAAAGTGCTCAAACCATCGTCACCTTGTAGAAGTCGATTCTCGACACCTAGAAACGCAGTAAAACTCCCGCTATAGCCACCTTCTACGCATTCCAATAGTGCCAAGTACAATATCAACTCAATATATTCATCCGTTTGAAATCCTTGGGCCTCCGTCTCGACTATATCCTTCAATATACTTACCTAAAATGAAAGTCACATACATAACCAGAGGAAAATTGCAACGAAAAGCCGTATAATCACTTATCACTATGGCATCAACTAAAAAAGAGAATAAAACTTTGGAATCAAGCGCAACTCCCTCCGTCATAGAAGAAGGTTACTTATATAGGGCCTTGGGATTTATCAAAACCAACCCACTTGCATCCTCCAATCGTTTCAAAATCTGGGCTACTAACGAGTTCGATGATGACGCCCTTGTAAAAGCAATTTGTCATGAAATTGCTAAATCCCCATTCATCGATTCTGTTAATAACCATTACCGCATAACAAAAGAGGGGCAGGAATGGCTACATGAAATAAGCGAAAGCCAATCGATAGAACCTGAAAGCAATCTGATTTTTGAACACGATTTAGAGCAATCACCAAACTCCACGCTTACTCACCCTTATGAGGTTAGCAAGCTAAAAATGGAATCTAAAACTCTGAGCGTCTTTCAAGCCCTGAGGAAGATCAAAAAAGGAGAGATCAACCTTAACCCAGAGTTCCAAAGAGCGTTTGTATGGGACGAGACTAAAAAAAGCAGACTCATTGAATCCATGCTGATACGAATTCCACTCCCTGCGTTCTATTTAGATGCTACAGACCAAGTTAACTGGACCGTCGTAGACGGATTGCAGCGCTTATCTACACTGGATGCGTTTTGTACCAAGCAAAACTTTGCGCTTAGAGACTTAGAGTTTCTACCAGACCTAGATGGTATGAAATTTGACGACCTACCCCAGAATTATCAAGTTCTGATTGAAGATGATACCAATTTAATATTTTACAATTTGATGCCCGGTACGCCTACACTCGCAAAGTACACGATATTTTCCAGAGTAAATACTGGAGGGTTACAACTAACCCCACAAGAAGTTCGCCACGCTCTAAATCAGGGCAACTCCACCAAACTGCTTCAAACACTGTCTAAACGACGAGAGTTTGAAAAAACTACATGTGGCTCAATTCCTAACCTCAGAATGGCAGATCGAGAATTAATACTCAGAGCACTATCTTTTTCCATGCTAGGAGTCGACGTATACAAGTATCACGGCGAAATGGATGCCTTTCTCATTCATGCGATGGAGGAAATGAACTCTATGAACAATAACGATCTCAAAAAAATTGAAAATACGTTTATTGAATCAATTCAAAAAGTTTGGGCAATTTTTGGAAAGTATGCATTTCGAAAGTATTCTGAAGAAGGCGGCCGAAGAGGCCCTATCAACAAAGCTTTATTTGAAGTATGGACCGTATCCGTGCAAGATTATGATGTCAACAGTTTAGTTAACAATAAGGAAAAAATAAAAAAATCGTTTCGTCTCCTACTCAATATAGATTACGACTTTGTAAAATCAATTAGCTCTAGCACATCCAGCTATAGGGCAGTCGAAAAACGATTTGGAGAAATAAAAAAGCTACTTAAAGAGTGTACTCAGTGATCAATAAAATTTGCGTAAGTGGTTATAAGTGCCTAAAAAACACCCCTTTGAACGTAGATAATCTAAACATCTTCGTTGGAGCAAACGCTTCAGGAAAGTCCAGCTTTTTGCAAACACTATTACTGCTGCGTCAATCAAGCCAAGGCCAATCAATTGACAACCTCAAATTAAGTGGGCCTCTCTATGAAGGAGGCCTAGCCACTGACGTGCTGCACCCCGATTCCAAACACACAATTGATATATCTATAAATTCATCCAAAATACGCTTTAAGCACAACAGAGATAAAGAAGACGCAACTCAAGCCCGAGTGTTCGATAGAGATACACCATCTGATGACCTAACGCTAGAAAATCAAAACTTAACCCCTCTTCTTGGCGATCAGTTCATCTACTTAAATGCTGAACGTGCCTCGCCCAAAGTCACGTACGGCCTTCCGCCGACAGAAAAAATATTAGCGGGAAAGCTGGGTAAGCATGGCGAATATACCGCAGCTTTACTTGCAGATGCGGAAAGTAATGTTTACATCGCGCCCGACTGGACGGAAGTAGCTACAAAGCTGATAGAGGCGGCAAAAGATCTTGAGGGTTTAGACCTTGAACAAGAATTAAAAGACTCCGGCGGCCGATTAGATTTAATGACTAACAGCGCCCTCAAATGGGTTATTCCAGGGGCATGTTTTCTTGTCCAAAAGCAAAACGATACAGACAGTTCAACTTTAAAGTTTATTCGCGACACAGAGAAAACAAGAACTGCGGTAAGAGCGACCCATATTGGTTTTGGCTTAACCTATACGTTACCAATCATCACTGGTGCCTTAATGCTAGCAAAAGACTCCATTATGATTGTAGAAAATCCTGAAGCTCACCTGCACCCATTCAGTCAGTCCCGAATCGGAGTATTTCTGGCGATTATGGCTTCATTCGGCAAACAAATATTTATCGAAACACACAGTGATCATGTAGTTAATGGGATTAGATTAGCGATTGCGAAGGGATACTTGCCACATACTCAACTAAAAACCCATTTTTTCAATAAACCTATCGATGGAACAACAGCTAGAGTCACGTCGATAAACTGTGACGAAGATGGTTATATGGATCAGTGGCCCGATGGTTTTTTCGATCAAATTGAAAGCGATTTATCCAAACTATAAGAGAGTGAATAAAAAGGAACGGTTCTTGAACATATATATAAATCCGCTTTCAGTCAAAGGGCAATGCTCCACCACTAAAGAAGCGGCAGATTTAGTCAGATCCTTGCTTGAGTCTATTAGCTATATGTCGCCAGCAATTCAAGCTCGTCGTATTCAGATCTACCTCGATGAAAGAGTCGAGACAAATGAACTAATTCCAGGCGAACAATCAACCACCACCATCTCTAGGTTTAGTAAAAATGGAAAACTGAGAGATTTAGCTACACGCTGGTATTCGGTTACTCGACAAAGCGCAAAGAAACTCAGCTACGAGGACGGCGCTGAGGTTAAAGTAACTACGGCCACTACGAGCGTAGATAAGTGTGAGCAAGGTGACGTCCATAGCGACCTCGCAACGTCCGCTGAAAACTTGCTGAGTTTTCATTTTGAGCCCGTATTTTCAGAGAAAGACCTTATTCTTCAGCATCAGAAAAATAGCAGAAAAATTAAAAACATTAACAACACCGACCGATTGGTTGAACTACTTCCCCGCCACGAGGCAAACCCAAAACATCGAAAAGAAGCATATATTGACAAAGATCGAGGTGTACCAGTTGCTCCAATGCCTCTAAACGAGGAGCAAGCACAACATTTACTACTAACAGGTATCCAAGACAAAAATAATGACTATATAGCACGACACAAAAGTAGTAATAAAATATATCGTTTCAAAAAAACTCATACCGACAGAGAGGTTTATCACGGATTCCAAGTAGACGAATCGGATATCGATAGAAAGATATTAGATCAAATCTAAATACTAATTTACTCCAAGAAAATTAAACAACCTTGGAGATTACTTATGCGCCCTTCCAACCAAAAGCTTCACAGCCAATCATATAAATATCAAATCAATCCCACACACCTCAAAGAAATACAAAACCACCTGCTAGAAACACATCGCGCTAACCGACGAGTATTAAGAAAAATATCAAGCCGTCGTTTTTTAGCAATTAAGAACTACGCTGACGGTAAATATCAGATTGACTTGAGCATTAACACCTCAACAAACAAGCCAAACCTCAAAGCAACTTTCACTACTCCCTATACGAGCAGTAAATCAATACAACATGCTATGGAGCTGTTGCTCAGCGTTATGAAACACAATCATACTCAGTGGCTAAAAACACCTACGCTTTACGGAGTTACGATAGAGTCATCCTTTTCGGGCTTGATATTCCCGGAAACGTTACTCTTAAAGTTGGGCCAAGACTATTACCCTCAAAGCGAAAGTGACTTCTGCCCCCATTCCTTAAAACACCCCAAACATAACTACTCTGCATATATTGTTGAGGGACTAAATAAGCATGACAAAAACACCAAAATTCGATCCGTTATCAAACCCAAAATGACAACAACCCGCGATTTTTCCCGAGACGCTTTTAAGACATTTAATAACTTCGACTTCCATTTGGTCAATTTGAACAGTTTTGTTTGGGGTCGATCACATATCGAAAGGTCGTACCGGCGAGGACTGTTGAGCACCACAACTAGCGAAGAAACAAAGCAAGCGCTTCTATCAGCGCTAGAAGACACTAAGCATTTTGACCCAAGGGTAAAAACATTAAGCGAATGGAGAAACCTATTTAAAGGGCATCACAAGCTACTCGACCAACTCAATAAGATCGCTTAGTCAGGTCGTCGAGAATAAGGTACATTTCTGCCGCTATTTTTTCCTTGTATTGAGATTTAGCAATCGCCTTCGACTGCTCCTTATGACATCGCAATACCTTCCTACCACTGCCGCATGGGCATTTCTCATGCGGCTTATAACCCACTTTCACCAAGCCATAAACACCTTTTAGCACAGCCACCTTATCGCTAGACGAATAAAGATCCAAATAATACTCCAAGAGCCCCTTAGCGCCGTGACTCCTTTCATCAAAAGGCATCTCGGCGTTTTTTTCCCAGTAAGAGTAACCGTATAAAAATGGGACAACAAGATTATCTATAAAACCAAGTAACGAGGGACTTTGATCAAAGATGATTCGCTCTTCAACGGGTACAGCCAAACAAAAACTGCCATCGCTATTAATATGTTCGAAATCACCACGTATACGAGCGCCAGCATCCCACACCAATGGCATTTTTTCTGGATACTCACTTGGGATAAATACTTCTATTTCAAAGCAATCACTTATCAGCTCGTGTGAGTCGGGCGCAGCATCAAACGAAAGCATTCCTGCAAGCGTCACACCAAATGGCGATCGTTTAATTTCCTCTAGCCCTTCATACTCACTCAGCAAGGTAGCAATATCGTCATCTAACAAACTAGTTTTTCTTCCAAGGCTTTGGTGCTTGATCTAATTTAACAGTTCTAGGCTTTGGCTTAACTACTTTAGGCGTTCTTGGCCATAATCTATCAACACTACCGGCACCAAATGTTCGCCCCATATTTCGCTTAAACGCAACGCCATCACCCTGCCTAGAATCTACGAAATCTTCTTGTAACCAAGACACCCATCGGAAAAATTCTTTAGCTCTCGCATTGTCATCTTCATGCCAGCGATCAGCAAAGTTTTCGTCAGGGTTAGTGGGATTGCCGATATACCAAGTGCCGTCACTCAGCCGTTTTATTAAGCCTTGTTCAGACAAATCTGAGTTTGCAAGAGTCTCGCCTCGCAACAAAACATTATGCGAATTTAATCCTGATACTATATTGGTCAACGCACTTAAAACATCCTCTTCATTGTTATATAAGTGTGCCGACAGCGTTGTAATGATCATAGATATTGGCGCTGCACCTTCATTTTTTGCCTCACTAAATCGAATATCGCGATGGCGCTTAAGGATTTGAACCACTCGCTGCAACGGTGTTCTAACGAGCAAATCGGGCACATCTTCGATACTCGCATACGAATCACGAAAATTTAATGCGATAGCTCTTTTTTGTCGCAAATAAACGGTGTTAAACGCAACTTTATTTCTCTCTGCAAACCAATCTGCATAACCCTTTGGGTTACTAGAGAACCATGAGTACTCATCTTCACATTTATTCGTGATCGCTATACAGCTTGTATTCTGAGATTCTAGGGCAGCAGGAAGAACATCTAAGTGGAACCCTACACCATCTTGCTCGGCATAGAGCAGCGTCCAACACCGCTTACCTTCATCATCTAGCATCCCTCGATACGTTTCATTCGCTTTTAAACGATCACCGACAATCGACTTAATATATTCCGGGCTGGTTTCACTTTTAAGAATCGAAAATTCGGATACAAGATCAATATCATAGTCTTGCTCCTTTTGGTTTCGGTAAGGCCTAACAACAGTCCCCAATCTAAACGACCCTTGAACATAGATTGTTAGCGTAATCCCGCCGCCATAATCGCCACCGTCTAACCACGTTCCAACAGCCTTATAGCGCTCTACGGATTGCTTATACTTACTAGGCGATATGTCTAGCTCTTCAGCCAACCGCTCTAGGTATCGATTTGAATCATTTACATCAAAGGGCATGTTCAACTCCTAACTAATATTTAGGGTCTTAACAAACCCGTTTGTTTTCCAGTTTTGATCATAAATCTGCATTCTTATGTCAGACTTGGGCATATGGACTCGCCCCAATTCAATTGCTGCGGTAACAGGCATCGCGGGGAATACATGTAAAACGCAATCATTGCCGTGCTTTTTCTTGATCTCATCAAGTAATAACCTCAGCCTCTCGCGCAGATCCTTAAGGTGACTTTCGGTGCAAATCAAATCTCTATTTGGAACCGCCACTGTCAAACACCAAATAGAAACTTTGCGCCCCAACACGTTATAAATTCGATCATTTGAAATTGATGCGCTCAGAGAAATATTAAGCGCTACCGTTTTAGATTCATCGCTAGGAGGAATAACATCAAGAATCAATGGGCTGGCACTGGGCTTCCATTTCCATGTTTGGGGTTCGCGGTGCCTCTGAAACAATTTAACGTCAGGAATATCAGTCAAAAGGCTACCGAACTTGATTAGCAGTGGTTGAGGCGCTAGTGCAAAAACTGACAAATGCTTACATCGCCCTGACTGCAACTCTGGTCGTACTAAACTGCCGAAACTCTTTTCTAAGCTCTGCGATTCGATTAACCAATAGTTTTCTTCGTCGTCCGAAAACTGACTATTCTTAAGGCTTAATTCGATGGGGGTTTTACTTGAGGGGTAGTGATCAGGCATCATCGCTAAGGCTGCGTCATTAAAGTTTAGCGCCGTACCATGCTCACCGATATTTGCGCCGAACAATACCACTTGTGACTGTTTGCACTCATCTATTGATGTTACAAGCTCAACCCTCTGCTCGTGTGACTTCTTCATCGTCATCAAAGTATCAACTGAAAACACATCACCTTTTTTGTCGTTATCGATTAACGTATGACAGCCGTGACAAACCAGCATCAAGTTATCAATACTATTTATCTGAGAAGCATCTATCCCCTCATTTCCTCTTGGCCCATCATCACTAAAAGACCATATATGCGCTTTCTGGGCTATGTTTGCCTCAATGTTCGTCGCCTCATTACGCCAGAGCACCTTGTTACAACCACTAAATTCACAACGCCCCGCAGCCACACCCCACAACATACTTTGTGTAGTCTGCTTAATCCCTCGGGCTGGCTTAGCAGCTAAACGCATCTTCATTCCTCGCTACAACTTGCCAATCAATGGAAGTGAACGAGGCGTAACGGCGTCAGCCAGCAAATGACTTATATAAGCCCCACCTACAATTAACCCAGCGGCACGTGCTAAACGCCCTACTTCTGTCTGCGGTTTCATATCCCATACCTGCTTTACGCCATAGCCCACCCCTGTAAGAAAAAGACAACCATGAAAGAATTGCCGATGATGAGGGTTATTCGCAGGTTCAATCACATCAGGCAACTTCCCAAGCAAGGCCCCGCATGCCAATGCGACTAATGGATGATGTAAAACTGTTCGATTTTCTTCTTTGTCAGCAGTCATCACAGCCAGGGCGGTAAGACCGCCAATAAGCTGGTGTGTAGGGCCATTAGCCATACTATTTCTCCTTCCTTACGCCCTTAAAGGGGCTTTTACTTGATGTCTTCACATCCATAAACCGGCCGGTATTCGCATCACGCTTAACGTAATGACCTGACGGTGTTTTAGTTTGAGAGCGATCTCGGACGGCACCTTTACGGTGGCCATCACCTGTTGGGGGGTTAGTAGCCATGACTTTTATCCTCATTCAAAACAGAACACTTAAAACCATACAGACCCACTACAGCGATCTTTAATGCAGCATACCATCATCTTTTTGATTATGACAACAGTCTTATTTGAATGCATGCGCGAATCCAAGGTATCATCCACCTCAAAGAAGAATTATCGCTAAGGGGAACAATGGGTGGACAAAATAAGTCAGCCAAAACAAGAGCGCCTTGCTCATATAGATTTCAGGCTTTATTTCCTAGGTAACGTGGGCAGGCTCGACCTAATGGCACGCTTTGGTATTGCGGAAGCCGCCGCCACTCGGGATTTGACAGACTATAAAAAAAGAGCCGAACAGAACCTAGAATACGATACGAAAGCAAAGCTCTATAAAACGACTGAAGCATTCAAACCACTATTCGACTACCGCGCCGACCAAATATTGTCAGCACTATCGAAAGGGTTCGGTGGGGATATTGTGAACAACCCCAAGCCTTATGTTCCTTGTGAGACGCCTTCACAGCTCAATAAGCCTGATGTTGATGTCCTCGCTCGGCTTTCTAGAGCGATCTACAACAAAGAAGCCCTTGCTATTCAATACCGTTCGGTGAGAAGCGGATATACCGAGCGCGAGATCGTACCCTTCTGTTTAGTGGATAACGGCTTAAGGTGGCATGTAAGAGCCTTCGACCGCCGCCGTGAGCAGTTTATGGATTTAGTGATTACACGAATAAGCAACCCAGCCGCCCCGCAGCAACTCACACCTAGCGAACACGAATCTAAAGATTTAGATATCCAATGGAACCGCATTGTCGAGCTTGAAATAATTGCCCACCCAAACCTCGAACACAAAGAAACGATTGAGGTCGACTACGGAATGCAAGAAGGTGTATTAAACCTGAATATACGCGCTGCTGTAGCGGGATACCTGTTGCGTCGCTGGAATATCGATTGCACAAAAGAAGGCACACTCAAAGGCGATGAGTACCACTTATGGCTACGTAACCGTCAAGCGCTATATGGTGTAGATAACCTAAAAATCGCACCCGGCATAGACCTACAAGAACTATAAAGAGAAGAATAAATGAATATCCTACAATACGAATCAAAAATCTGGGCGACAGCTGACTTACTCCGTGGCAGTGGTATCAAAGAATCCGAATGGCCATCATTTATGATGCCATTCTTTGCCTTAGTTATGATCGAGAGCCGGCTCATTCGAATGTTTGATGAATTGAAAGCTGAAATAGGCGAAGAAGCATTTAAAGAGATTCAACAAGAAGATCTCTATGATCTCATCAAAGATAAAGGCCAAGGCTACAACGTCTTCATTTTTGAGAAAAACCAATCGTTATCCGATATTTGTAAAAACGACAAATCTTTTGATATCGACTTCGATGCCTACCTTCATGGCTTTGATGGTGAAACGAAAGACCTGCTTGGCGTAGATGCCGTTGAAGGCGAGAAGTTTCTCGATATTCGAGGTGTGATAGCCAAACTCAAAGCAAAAAAGGTATTGCTTGGCTATACCAAACTTTGGGCTGAAATTGACCTCAAGCCTTTTAATAACTCTGAGATCACCACATTAGAAGAGCATATCAAACGTAAATGGGCTGATATCTCAGCAGAGACAGCTGGGGAGCAGTACACCCCAGATGATGTAATTGCACTTATCAGTGATATTGTCGCTTCGAAAATAGAAGAATCCGACAAGCTTCTTAAAATTTATGACTGTACCTGCGGTGGCGGCAATATGTTATTTGGCGTTGAAGATCGCATAAATAAAAAGTTTAAGCGTTTAACGCAAACCTATGGGCAAGATTGGAATGACGCGCTCTACGCACTAGCAAAGATCGAAAGTCGTTTTCGCCCTGATTCAAAAATCGAACATGGCAACACTTTAGTTGACGATAAATTCGACAACGAAGAGTTCGATGTGGTTATTGCTAACCCACCTTATGGAGTGAGCTGGTCTGGTTACGCTAAAGACATTCAAAACGACAAAACAGAACGTTTCAAATTCTTACCATCAATCTCTGATGGCCAGTTGCTCTTTATGCAGCACTTAATCTCCAAGCTGGATTCAAATGGCATAGGTGTTGTTGTTCACAATGGCTCAACACTATTTAGCGGTGATGCTGGCTCAGCTGAAAGCAACATCCGCAAATGGATGTTAGATACTGATATTGTTGAAGCAATAATCCAACTGCCAACAGATGAGTTCTTTAACACCGCTATTTACACATACCTTTGGATACTTAATAAAAACAAACATCCAAATCAGAAAAATAGAATAATGATGATTAATGCAGCTGAAAAATTTAGTGCGCTAAATAGAAATAAAGGCTCTAAACGAAAATACATTGACAAAAATCATCGCTATGAAATAGTCAATACACTTTCATTATATGAAGACTACGAATATTCAAAGATTTTTGATAAAACCTTTTTCTATTTTAACAAGCAGTCAATCACACTTACAGATACAGATAAAAGTGGGTTGAGCTTTGAAAGCAATCTTCCTCTTAAAAACAACAAAGCCGGCGAGCTAGAGAGAGTCAAATCTATTAAACTAGAACCAACCTCAATTACATGCGGCAGCCTTGAATTATCCAATTTCACCATAACAGAATACGACATCGCTAAATACGCTTCGTTATTAGATTATTATACCGAAGAGTTAAAAGCACAAATATCGCAAATAGACTATTTAGACCAGCAGCTAATTATTAGTACCGAAGGAGCTCAGTACTATTTTGATGTTAATCAGAATTCTATAGTTAAAAAACATATGTCTGATAACAAAGAGGGAGTTGAAGAAACGCTTGGATGCGGAAAAATAGTGATTAAGGCTAGCTTCAAAAAAGCAACAAAAAAACAACCAAATCGCATAATTATAAGTGTTGAGTTAACACCCAGCTTTCAAAAAGACTTTGAAATAATCCCATACCACGAAGATGAACAAGAAAATTTCTCTGCGATTGAAGAATTTATGTCGCGATACATTAAAAAGCCATTTAAATATGGAGAGAACACAATTGGTGTTGAACTTAACTTTAATAAGATATTTTACAAGTCCGAACCCTTGCGATCAGCCACTGAAATATTAAATGAAATTTCTCAGCTAAATGACTCATTAAGCGAACTCGAAAAGAGGATGATTTAATGAAAGCTAAAATTTTTGGGAGGTATGCATCTTACAAACAATCAGGTGTGGACTGGATTGGCGAAACACCCTCAAACTGGACCCTTACTCGAAACAAAGATATTTTTAAAGAACGAGGCAGCTTAAGCAGCACTGGAACTGAAACATTACTTACGGTATCTCATATTACCGGCGTCACCAAAAGATCTGAAAAGAAGGTTAACATGTTTATGGCTGAAACAATGGAAGGCTATAAACAATGCAAGAAAGGCGACTTAGTAATCAACACTATGTGGGCGTGGATGGGGGCACTTGGTACAACTCAACAAGATGGTATTTGTAGTCCGGCTTATGGAGTTTATGCCCCTAGGGAAGACATCCCATATAATTCAAAATATTTTGATTATCTGTATAGAATCCCTAACGCTATCTCTGAGATGACTCGAAATTCCAAGGGAATTGTGTCTTCTAGGTTGCGGCTATACCCTAAAGATTTTTTTCAAATCCAAACAGCACTTCCTAGTTACAAGGAACAGTCTGCGATAGCCGACTATCTAGACTCTTTTACTAAAAAAATTGACACCGAAATAAGTTTACTCAATGAAAAGTCTGAAGCTTATGGAAGACTTAAGCAGCGACTAATAAATGACGCTATTCGATATGGCTTAAATTTGGCCAAACCGATGAAAGCAACTAATGAAGAATGGATTGAAGAAATTCCAGAAGGTTGGAACATAATGAGACTTAAAGATGTTGCCCAAATGGCAACCGGTAATAGTCTCAACGACGAATTGAAACAATTATATTCAGTCAAAGACCCTGAAAGTATTCCCTATGTATCTACTAAAGATATAGACTTATTAACATGCTTTTTAAATATTGATAACGGTGTCTACATCCCTAGCACTGAGCACCAATACAGAAAAGCACCTAAACATTCAACTTTGTTATGCATTGAAGGTGGTAGTGCGGGTAGAAAAATTAGTTATGTTAAAAGAGAAGTTTGCTACGTCAATAAGCTTTTATGCATTTCAGGTAACGACAAAGTCAACTCGCTGTTTTTGCATTTTTATATAAGATCCCATTCATTCTCATCACAATTTAAATCCTGTTTAACAGGGTTGAAAGATAACTTTTGGGGAGTGACAGGGCCTCAAGTTAGTAGATTTAAGCTTGCCGCCCCTCCAATAAAAGAACAAATAGAAATTGCTACTTATCTTGACGATAAAGTTAAAACAATCGATTCCATTGTTAAGTCTATTACTAGCAAGCTTGAAAAGCTGAAAGAGCTCCGGCTGTCTGTGGTTAGTGAGGTTGTAACTGGAAAAATAAAAATAGAGCCCCAGGAGAGCAA
The DNA here is from genome assembly GCF_041346925.1 of Agaribacterium sp. ZY112. NCBI lineage: Bacteria > Pseudomonadati > Pseudomonadota > Gammaproteobacteria > Cellvibrionales > Cellvibrionaceae > Agaribacterium > Agaribacterium sp. ZY112. The sequence continues at coordinate 3,473,121 of NZ_CP166840.1, forward strand.
CCCATGAATGAACTTCACCTGCAAGACAAGTTCTTAATCCCTTTCTTCTGCAATGACCTTGGCTACAATGAGGTCAAAGCCAATACAGTAACCTGCTCTTTAGTGATAGAGGAAGATCTAGAGGCTTTTATAAGCGAAACTGACCTCAACAAGAAGGCTTACGGCACGCTGCTAAAGAAGTATAAAGGTGACAACCGCCTACTTCTAAAGGAATTAATCGAGCTGATTCATGAACGAATCGGCAGTAGCCGAAATATGGCATTGTTTATTAATGCGAATAAGTCCATCACTTTGCAAGGCGTCAAGCTTCATTTATTCTATCCCAGTGATAGTGTGATTCATGGGAACAAGCTGTTTGAACAGAATATCTTTTCTGTTGTACAGGAACTACCTTATAAGTTTAAATTTCAGGGCGAGCAAATATTCTCATTTCGCCCGGACATCGTGCTTTTTGTAAATGGTATTTACCTTGGCTATAGCGAATTAAAAAGCAATTATACTAGTCAAAGTGCCAGTAAAAACGGGCGCGGCAAGGTGATAAAAGACTACTTTGAAGCGGTAAAAGCCTATCATCAGCATATCGACAGTAATGATATGTTGAGTGAGAATGAAAAGCTTGCGCTGCGCAAAGACTTCTTAAAGGTCTTCGAAAAAGCTATACATATCACCACAACAGATATTGGTGAAACATACGTTATTCGCACCATTGCAGACTATTTTGATGAAATACTCACAACTTGTCGTGAAGGCAAGTTTGACAGAGAAGAGATAGAAAAAAAGGCGCATAGCGTATTTAAACTATATCCTCTACTTAAACCGGATGCTGATAAAAAGTCCAAGCTAAAAGAGTTATTCAATGCTCTTTATAGTAAGTTCATGGTTGAGAAAGAAATCCTATACTACAACTTTATTGAACGCGACGTTCACGTCAAAAAAGGCATTAAAGAGGTTAAGAATGAGCCGGGATTCTTAATTTCGCCGAGGCCAAAACAGAAGTTTGGTACAGATAAAATCATGGCTAAGATTGATGAATTTTTAGACCATGAGCAAGACCCTAATTATTTTGACAATCTCCTTGAAAAGCAACTAGTTGGTGTTAGTGAGGCTAAAAAAGCAGAGCTTCTCCAAAAGCGTAAAGCCTATTCGAATAACAAAAACGTTTATTCGTTATTAATGCAATATGCAGCAGGCTTTGGTAAGTCAAATATTATCGGTTGGTCGGCACTACAACTAAAAGACCTTCGCCGCCCAGACGAAAATGGCAATATGCAGTACGTGTACGACAAGGTCATGATAGTCGTTGACCGATTGCAGCTGCGTAGCCAGATAGACTCACTAATGCTGAACATGAATATTGATAAGCGTTTGGTGGTTGAAGCTACAAACAAGAAAACCTTTCAAAATGCTTTAGCATCTGACAACCGAATTGTGATTGTTAACTTACAGAAGTTCGGCGCTGTTAAAGAGATGATGGATGCGAGTGTTTTAGCAAAGCTTGCCAAAATGCGTATCGTTTTTCTTATCGATGAGATACATCGATCTAACAGCGGTGACCAGCATGAAGAAATGGTCAGTATTTTTGATGAACTGCAAAGCCCATTTGATGGTGAAGCTTATACTGGAAAGGCGACTAAGAAGAACTTAATTGTCGGTTTCACCGCTACACCGGATGATCACACGCTGGCACGCTTTGGTGAATTTAGCGGCTATGCAGAAAGCGAAAAGCTGTGGCGGCCATTTGATAGTTTCACCATGAAAGAAGCGATAGAAGATGGCTTCATCCTCAACCCGCTTAAAAACATTGTGCCTGTGGCATCTAAAATGCTATTTGATTTGCCTTCAAATCCACTCGAAGGTTTCACGGAGAAGGAATTTAAAGATGCGCAGAAAAAGCAGATCTATGAGAACCGAGAACGTATTGACGCAATATCCAAGTATGTTGCCGACCTTCTGGTAAAAGATGTTTACCGCCAAATACGTGGTACAGGTAAAGCCATGCTTGCCGTATATTCCATTAAATCGGCCATCGCTTACAAGGAAGCCGTCACTAAATATTTTAACGAGTTGGTTAAGCTTCCAAAATATGAGAAGTATGCAGAGGCTCCAATTCATATTGTCTACTCGAGCAATCAGGACGAGCAAAGTGCTACGGGATTAAACGAAGGCCTATCTGAAGAAAAAGTATTGGAGAACTTTGCCCTAAAGAAAAATGGCTTAATCATTGTTGTCGCGAAGCTTCAGACAGGGTTTGACGAGAAAAAACTGCATACGCTGTTTTTGGATAAAGAAATTCGTGGTATTAGCGCCATACAAACGATTTCACGTGTTAACAGAACAGCCAAGTATAAAAACGACTGTAAAATTGTTGATTTCTCTTATAACAATGTAAACGTTCAGAACATCAAAGATGCGTTTGAGCATTTCTCTGATGTTGTCGTCAGCGACTTTGATCCTTTCGGAGATAAAAAGGTTCTCGATATTCTCCTTACTGAGCTCAACAAGTCTGATACGTACGATAAGTTTTTCAATGTGTTTATGGGAATATATAGGGACCCTGTCAAACGAGATCAGCCGAAGTCATACCTTGACTTTGAAAGCAGTCTTAAAAAATACATTGAGGCGAACCCTCAGCGTACTGCAGACACCAAAGCTAAAGCAGCACAATACTTCACCATACTCAATCGCATTGAATTTGTAATATCCTTGGATGCCAAATATAGCGAATCAAGCTTTCTATTCTTTTGGCGAAAATTTAACACGCTGTATAACATGCTTCACCGTAGTGAAGATATTAAGGATCCAATTGAAGTCTATTTTGACAATCAAATCGGTATAGTTGAAGTTGAGGCTGAAGCGACAGTAGCCAAGAAGAAAAAACCAACTGAAGTGGCAACAGGCAAACCAGCAGGAGTTGGAGGACAGTACGACATTCTCGATATTATCGCAGCAAGAAACGAACAAGAAGAAAAGATTTCAGAACTAATTAAAGACTTTGAGTCAAAGGTTACTAGTTTTTTTAGCTACGTGAGTGAGTCACCAGAAGGCAAGCGCCTAATTGTTAAAATAAAATCTCATGTTTCAGAAAATGAAATTTACGATGATTTTTCAAAAATCTACCGACGGTATAGAGCACTCTTTAGAAGCAAAGTTGGAAATTTCTTTTTTAAAGAAACCGAAGACCTCGTTGACAAACTCTGTGACGATTTTGAAGCAATCATACGAGGAAGCGCAACAAATCAAACAAGTATGAAAGATGGGGTTGAAGTACCGGGGTACCTGTATTTTAACACTGATGATTTTCAAGCCGCGCAAAGCGCCTTTGATGCGTACTTAAAGTTCGCATCAATACTTGGCTTTGAGATAAGGAATAAAGGCGAATTTCATAAAGGGTCGTGGATCAGAAAAGGGATCAGTCTATTTTCAAGTGTTAAAGACTCTGACGAGCTTAAAGCTATATATGAGAGGGGGCAAAAAGCCATTGAGCTGGCGTCCATTGAGAAGTTGCAGTCAGAAGTTAACAAGAACAATATGGAAGCTGTTGCTGCATTCATTAACGCAGTCAAAGATATACCAGAAGCTGCAACCCGTATTGGATCACTTATTGTTGTTAAGGCTTGTGTTGACGGGCAAACTAAGGTCGTTTCTACCGTGCTAACAACAGACCAACTCATTCAGATTGAAAAAAACCCGCTTATTTTAACAAATCCAAGTGAGCTTCTACCCTTTATCACACCTCATCGGCACGAACCAGAGACCCTACCACTGGATCACATACAGCAAGATCAAAGTAACTGAGCCTCACAATGAAAATGTGCGGCTTCTATATTTAAAGGGGACAGATATGTATTACGGCGAATCAGGAAAGCAGATAACCAAGCCCGTTATTATCAAGGCGCTAAACAAGCTTGGCGACTTGCTAAAGCAGAAGAACCAGCGCCTTGAGCTAATTTGCTGCGGAGGGATAGTGAGTGTTTTATTTCACGGCTCACGGCAAATGACTCATGATGTAGACGTGCTATTCCCCAACAACCCAAGCGCTGTAAAGATATTAAAAGAACTAGTAGACCAAGTGGGCGCTGAGTTCGGCTTGGAACACGGCCCTCGTGATAAATGGTTTAACGATAGCGTTAGTTTTATCGGCCTACAGTCAAAATCTAATAACATCGTATTTAGGCATTCTCACTTAATCCTCAAAGCAGCCGATTGGCATGAGATGCTAGCACATAAGATTACGGCATTTCGTGGGCCAAGAGATAAGAATGACGCGATCCACTTTCTAAAAGAGATTAAGCCAAAGGATAAAGCAGCGATCTATCAAAAGACCGTTAAGTACAAGCCATTCGTACCAACGATTGCAGATGCTCTATTTGAGAAGCGTTTCAATCAACTATGGGAGGAAGCGTATGGAAAATCTTGATAGCGTTTTAGACAACATGACAGATAAGCTAATCGCCTACGACGAGATAGCCTTTTTAGACATGGTTCAGTATGTTTGGCGTAGGGGCTGGTCGCTAGACACAGCTTCAACACCTTCTGATGACTCTGAACTACGCCGCGCACTTAAAGCATGTATCATTGAGCGTATGGTTGAACTATGGACAGCACCGCCGAGAAACACAGCGGAAACGGCACCAGTGTGGTGTAGTAATGTTCCAGCTTTAAGCGATCCTTTCTCAGTCATTAAACCTGAAGAGCAGTCTTTTTGGGAGGACGAGCCAAGCAACCCAATATTTGAAAAGAGAAACATCTTCGCACCCAAAGAGTTTATGTTCTTCTTATGAGTGATATTGCGATAATCGACCTAGAAGCTAGCGGCTTACACTTCGACTCTTACCCAATTGAAGTGGCCGCAAGGGTAAATGGCGCAACCAAATCTTGGCTGATACGTCCAGAACCAAACTGGACCTACTGGTGCGATACCGCAGAAAGCCTGCATGGAATATCCCGCTCCGAGCTAACATCATCAGGCCTGCCACCCTCGCAAGTGGCAAGCGAGCTAAATGCATTCTTAAGCCAAACGGACGGCCTTATATACAGCGACGCCGCACAGTGGGATTCAGACTGGATCAACACCCTCTACCACGCAGCAAACGAGCCGCAGCTTTTTCACATACTATCGCTTTACGACTTGCTAGAGCCAGATCAACACACCAAGTTTGACGATACCAAAACACAACTTGCAGATTCAGGTAGGTATCGACAACATCGCGCGGCTGAGGATGTAGAGTTGATTTATTGGTCATATATAAATACAAAATTGGAGCAGGAGTAAACCTGCTCCTCAATCCCATTACGCTAAATTTTCTCTATCAAAACAGAAGCATTTCAGTGCAGGGTCTATTTTTTTGAATTTGGCTGGAACATTGAGCGAATTTTTTCCGTCTGAAGATTTAATCAAGATATCACCCGCAGCCAATTTCTTCAAAATACTTGCACTATCGCCCTTGCCACCTACAGCATTATCGAAAAACACCTTACTCACGAGAATCACCGCCCTCCCTTTTCTGGTGTGTTTTAACAATATGACTCCTTTCTCAAACATATCCTTTCGTTTTTCGACATCCCTAACCTTATCAACAACCACCGTTTTTGCGGACTTGATTGCCTTTTTTAAATTTCGAATTTTCCCCTCTAAAACCTCTGATTCAGATACAGGGATAGCATTTTTGTAGTCCATGTAAACTTTTAGGATCTGGTCCAATATTTCCTTTTTTGAAAACGGTAATACTTTAAACTTAGCAGCCAAACTTCCCGAGGCATACTGTAAAGCAAACCTTTTAGCCGCTCTTCGTTCACACCCAGTATTAGGATTCGCCTTTTCTAAAAAGAATTTCATATCGGACTTCATTTCTCCGATCAATTTCCTTTTATCATTTTTTAGCTGGTCACATAGGCTAGTTAAAAACTTAAAACGAGCGGTACCGAAATATTTCTCTGTCCCTCGACTGATTTTTTCAACCAATGAAGCTGAACTATTATATCCCTTTGGCAAGCAATCGAAGATTCCGTGCTCTTCACTCGACTGTGCAGGGATATCCAAAAACCTAACACCTTCTCCCGGCAGCCTTTTCGTTCCACCTGACACGGCACCTTCACCCAAACTTAATTCCCCAGCACTCACCAACGATAAATTCCATGAGGAACTTGAGTCAGAGTACGACCTCGCTCTCTTCTTTGCTCCGCCCTCCGAAATCAGGTACGTTATTGCCGTTGCTTTCTGGGCAGCTATTTTTGGATCTCTATCTAAAAGCTTAAATTCGTCCAATATCAATGTGGAGTTATTGTGGGAAAAACACATTTCCTCCACGCCGGTTTCAGTTGCAAACCAAGAATTAACCCGTTTTTTTGGGCCAAATATTGATGCTACCACACGTAAACATGTTGACTTGCCAATAGAGGAATTTCCATAAAAATGAATTCCGCCACTCTCAACCCCCAGTAGCTCCGAAGTAAATCCAGAAAACCCGGCACATAGTGCTAACGTAAGTCGGGAGCTATATTTAGCATACCTTGCAACATTGTCAGACCACTCCTGAAATTCGCCTTGACTATACTCGTGTAGACGCTCCACTCTGTCGCCAGAAATATACATCCGTTTTTTATGGGCTAAGCCAAATGCATTTTGTGATGTATCTACATAATTTGACTGATGGAAGCCTGGTCGATCTAATACCATTAGATTATCAAGATCACTCTTAATCAAACGTTCATGTGTGCGCTTCCATTTCCCTCCAACACCTTCTGCTGCGGGCATTCCATTATCAATCAGCAGATTACGTAAGGGCTTAGATTCCAGCATATCTTTGGTTCGTATCGGCACCTCTGCCGACGTTTTATTTCCGGATTTCACTTCAAGTATCGTAATAGCAGATACTTCGCCATTCAATGAAGTTCCTTGATATTTAACTTTCACTAAAAAATTGTCGCTCATAATAAGTACTCGTGAAGAATTGGATCACCTAGATCACCTAGATCACCCAATTATTGATTGATTTGGTTACTTGCAAATTTATCGATATATACAATTGAGTAGTGTTGTAAATACAATAGTAAAAAACACCCTTATAAAGCTAATATTTCTATCCATTCGGTATAGATATAATAAAACATGCTGTTTAAGTCGTTGAATTTTTCTTCAGCTTTCCTTCGCACCTTCTAAGCCGATATAAAAACATCATCTTCGCAAGACCCAACCAGTCCCTAGTTATCAAGGACTCTCTCCTAAGGACATCAGGCAAGAATTTCTTCTTTGAAATTCTTTTCCCATTAAAAACATAATGTTCAACTCGAGACCACTCGTGTTTAACTAGATAGCCCGAAAGGTTCAATCTATTACCTAGGGGCTTAATAAGCACTGGGCGATTTACAACCCCAGACCGAGTGTTTAAGTATTTTGACTTTCGGTACAGACCTTTAAATTTATCTAGTTTTTTCTCGTCCGTACACTCCAGAACAAAATGCACATGCGGCATCCACTTTTTCGACTCCTGATGAAAGTCCATTTCAAACCCGCCTAAAGCCCTCCCCTTTATATCGCACTTTTCAAATTGCTTCCGAATTCGGTTAAAAAACTTCCGAGGATCAAGAGTGGTTAGATCTTCCGTATCCATTACATCCGGATAAAATATTACTGTTACAAACACCCAATTTTTGTCATTGGTTAGTCTCATAAATTGCTCAATAAACCAAATCCTTTTCCGCCTCATGCACTCAGGGCAGGCGGGGCTTATACAGGGCTCATCATAACCACACATCTCGAGCCTTCCTGCTAGTTCCCTACATGCTGGATCCATACCCGCATATAATAGTTTCACCATCTCCTCTTTCCTTTTTTCCGCCCAGCATTCGGGCTCAAACCCTTCAGGCAATAATGGTCCAGTCTTACTTTGTTTTTTGAGGTCTCTAAAATTCATTCGATTCACCATTTGCTATGATTCCTGTCTCCGACTTCTAACCCAGTCATGCACTTCTTCCAAATCGTATACCACTCGATTTTCTGTCAACTTAAATCCATATGGAAATTCTCCAGCCTTGATGAGGCGGTAGACCGTCGCTCTAGAGAGCGTTGTCAAATCGGATACTTCTGACAATGTGATATACCTGGTAGAGCTTGAACTCATCGATCTGCCAATTTCTTGTGGATTCATTTAGTTCCCACACTTTTCACTCAAACTAAGACTAAAAATATATTTATTTTTTTTAAAACCCTTAATTATCAACAACTTAATAAACACTAGCATCGTCAGCATTGGTCAGCCTAAAATCCGGTACGGAATTTTTTGTCAGCTTAAGTCAGCTAAAAAATACTTTTTGCGCTAGTCTAACTACAAGACTTACGCTAAATCAGAGGAAACAAAAATGGGAGAGCGCAAAGCGAAATTCCCTGGGGCGGGACTTTCTGAACTAAAAGAACTGCTTAACAGCATAAAAAGCTATATAGACCTAGACACAAACCCAAAAGACAGCAAAGAATTCGACCGACTATTTAAGCTAATTCATGATGCTGAGGATTTTGCTACTGATACCGAGATAAGCCTAATACACTCGAAAGTCGTCAATTTTGTTCATTTTCTCAGGCCTAAATTAGAGAGCAAAGCACAATGGATAGCGATAAAAGACAAAATACATCAACAAATCTCTCGCAATAAAAAGGGTAGTAAAAAAAAGAAAACTTCCGAAACCACACATAAACCTGAATCAAAGATACTAAAGACTCTTAGGAGAGCTCTCCATGACGACAGTGAAACAAAAAACAACAACGTTCAAATAACATTATTCTTGATAGATCAAATAGTCCAAAGGGATAGTTTTCTGGACAACCTAAAGAAGCAGTGCAGAAAACTTTCACGAGAGACTTTTGATAAAACAATCACTTTCGAAACGTTGTTAGATATTATTTCAAAATGTATCGACACAAGGGAATTCAACAGCAAGTACCCATTTCACTCCGACAAAAAACATCTAAGAGCTTTACGACTCACACTTGAAAAATATGATTCATCATATGCCGACTACCAGCGCTCAATAGATTCCACCAAACCCAAAACATTTGAACGTTTTTATCGATTACTTGGTAGAGATATTAACCTTCTAAAAGTGGGGGAAAGTGCATTCTACGAAGAGGCAGATTTAAATATCGAATTAGGTTATGGATCTGAGCATGATCCAAATGATAACTTTGAAGATTTTGACGATTAAAATTTTTTTAACAGTATTAAACGCGACCCAATCTGACATACCAGAAATATATAGGTAAAGGGAGCCAGTAATTACTAAGCTAACCCCAAATATAAACTAGGTGTGTAAACCCGACACAGATTACTCATAAAAGCATCCCAAATAATCACCCCAGATTTTCCAATATCTTTTAGCTTCTACATCGTATGAATGCCGGTCATAAATATCAGACACACTACCACCGGTGTGATTTAACAATCGCCTAACTACAGTCCGCTCCGCACCAAGCGAAGCCACTCCCGTAGCAAATGTTCTACGTAAATCATGAATGGACCAATGAGGTAGCCCCAACTCATCACGAAATTTACCTATTGGATCGCCCACTGCTTTTTGGCCTAAATGACCAGACTTAGAGCTTGATGGAAATACCCACGGACTTTTACTTTCCGAAACACCTTGAAATATAGCTTTCACTTGATCTGATAAAAACACCTTGTGAGAGCGTTTATTTTTAGTATCTAAAATAATCCACTCACCGCTGTCAAAACAGATATCCTGCCAACGTGCCGCCACAATCTCACCGCTACGACACCCTGTTAGTAAAGCAATCATAATTACTGTTTGTGCAGTTTCTGGCAGTTTGGAATCTGGTAGCCAAGCAAGTAACAGCTTGATTTCTTGATCTGATAACACACGCTCTCTTTTGTTACTTATTTTAGCAAGCTGCTTGGTTGGAATGGGTATCTGAAAATCATTGGGGAGGTATCCGCTATTTAAGCCGAATTCAAAAACATCTTTTAAACGCTGACGGACTCTCTCGGCCATGCCGGGGGTGCGTGTATTCATGAGATCAACAAGCATTTCATACAAGTTAACTCGCTGAATCGCGATAACATTTTGTGCTTTTAATGCATCAAGCTCCGGCATGCTCAGCATACGGCGAATTTCTTTTTCCGTTTTATCCTTAATGTCTTTGTTCAAAATCTCTATGGTCAGGTATTTCTCAACTAACTGACCTAACGGCATCATTTCTTGTTCTTTTCGCTGCTGTTCTAATTTGGCCTGAAGGTTACACTCCTTTTTGTATATGACTGGGTCGCCATGTGTAAAGCGCACACTCTTTTGTTTTTGAATCTCTTCTCTTGCCTCACTCAAAGTCATTTGGGGATATGCGCCCAACTTCATCTGTTTAAGCTTGCACTCGGGTGGCTTTGTTCGGTAACGGTAAATCCATGTTCTACTACCGTTTTTGTTGGCCTTTAACCTAAGCCCATCAAATGGCGGTTCATCAACCAACACATTTACCAGACCCTTAGTTGTAGATGGGTCGGTATATTTATGGCGTCGGCATTGAAGGTCATTCAGTGGCATTTAATTATCCAATACTATTAGCTCACTCACCCCCTTCGCCGGGATGGCAATAGCTTTCAAAGATATTGATTAAAGAATAGACCACTATAAATAAGAGGATAATCGTAAGTAAAAAGGCCCTCACGAGCCGTTAGTTACTGCAAGCTATCTAAATGATCGGCCCACTTCTGCCACCATTCTGAGGCCTCCTGATCGTATGAATAACGGTCGTAGATACCTGAAACACTGCCATCTACGTGGTTCAAAATGCGGTCTTGCACGACACGGGAGCAACCCAAACGAGCAATACCCGTTCCCATTGTTCGACGTAAGTCATGACTGGTCCAGTGGTCTAGCCCACAGCCATCGCGATGGTTCGATAGCTGCCATACAATGGCGTGCTGGCGTATGTGCTTTTTGGGCAAAGGGGACGGAAACAGGTATTCAGTATCATTGGAGGGTATCGCTTCGATGAGTGCCACTAGTTGCTTCGAGAGATAAACGCGATGAGATAAGCCGTTCTTGGTCTTGGGCAAGTACCATTCCCTTTGTTTAAGATCCACATCCTTCCAACGCATCGACACGACTTCACCCCCACGACACCCACTCAAAAGCATGATCATCAACACATTCTTGCAGGTGGGGGTGAATTTTGAATCTGGTAGCCAGTTCAGAAAACGAGTGATTTCTTTATCCGAGAATACGCGGGTACGCGCTTTATGTTTGGGGGTTTTAACGCCGAAGGTAGGATTTACAAAGTCCTCGCTTACACGGCCTGCTGATATAGCTAGCTCAAAGGCTCCATTTAGCTCAACCTTTACCATCGTAGCGATTCTGGGGGCGCGTGCTGCGACCCTTTGCACTAGCTCATGGACATGGCGGCGTTTCACTTCCATCACCTTCATCTCGCCAATATGATCAACTACATCCGCATTCAGCATGCGCGCACATTCTAAGCGCCCTTTTTCCCGTCTGTGCGAGGCAATATGTTCATCCAAATAATGCTGTATCAGGTGGCTTACTTTGTAGCTGGCCATACTCTCTTTTAACTTGGCCTCCTGCGCTTGTCGTTCGGCTTCTTGAGCGAGCTTTACAGGATCTCCTTCTTTATTTCTTATTGCTCGCTGCTTCGCGTGCTCTGCTCTTGCTTCTGCGAGACTCATTGCCGGGTAGTCTCCGAGCTTCATCTGCTTAAGGCGATTTTCTGGGTGAGGTGTACGGTATCTGTACAACCACGATTTTGTGCCATTTTTGTTTGCTACGAGACGCAAGCCAACATGTGGTGATTTGTCTGAAAGTACGCCAATTTTATGTTTCTTGACAATTGATGAGTTTAAAGCTGTCTTCATCGTTTTCATTGATATAATGCCCTCAAAATTAGACAGCAAATAGAAATAAGAATCACTTCTATTTGCTTGCGAGTGCTCATATATCGGCCAGTATTCAACGTTATTTTGACTGGTATTTGTCCACCTTCTTACGCTCAAGCTATACCAGAAGCTATACCAGAGTGTGAGATTCAGTGACACCCCCTGAGACTCGCTGAGACGCCCTGAGACAGCTCTAACGAGAGCATAGAGAAAGCTAAACTATTGATTTTATGAGCAATTTAACAAATAAGAAGAGCAAAAACAGTGACTTAGACGGGTCATCCTTGAAGCAACACACACCGATGATGCAACAATACTTCCGCATCAAAGCCGAACACCCGAATGAAATCGTATTCTATCGTATGGGGGATTTTTATGAGCTGTTTTACGAGGATGCAAAGCGCGCGGCTCAGCTATTAGATGTCACCTTAACCGCAAGAGGAAAAAGCGGTGGTGAACCAATTCCTATGTGTGGTGTGCCACATCATGCTGCAGAGGGCTATTTAGCCAAACTGGTTAAATATGGTTTGTCAGTTGCAATCTGTGAGCAGGTTGGCGATCCGGCAACAAGCAAAGGGCCTGTTGAACGCAAAGTAATGCGCATCGTCACACCCGGTACCGTTAGTGATGAGGCTCTACTCGATGCTAGGCGAGATAACCTGTTAGTTGCAGCCTGTCGTACCAGTGAGCACTACGGCCTAGCAAGCTTGGATATGAGCAGTGGGAAGTTCAGTGTTTTTGAAGTTGAAAGCTCAGAGCAGTTGCTTGATCAAATAGCGCGCTTAAATCCTGCTGAACTATTACTACCTGAAGACCTCAATGAAAAAGCGCTACTTCAAGAGCGACCGGGTATGCGTGCTCGCCCCCCTTGGGACTTCGACTTTGAAACTGCTGAACGAGAACTTTGCCGTCACTTTGGCACAAAAGACTTAGCAGGCTTCGGTTGTGAGCAACTTCAAAGCGCAATATCTGCTGCAGGTTGCCTACTAAGTTATGCCCATGAAACTCAACGCACCGAGCTAAGCCACGTCAACACGCTCAAACGTAGCCACCCTGAGCACAACGTACAACTTGATGCCGCAACCCGTAAGAACTTAGAGATTGATCAAAACACTCAAGGAACTGAAGAAAACAGCCTCTTTGATGTCATGAACAGCTGTAACACAGCAATGGGCGCTAGAACCTTAAGACGCTGGTTAAACAGCCCCTTACGTAACTTAGATGAACTTAATTTACGCTTAGACGCCGTCAATGAGTTAAAGTCAGCCCTTAATACCGACGAGCTACGTGATGAGTTAAAGCTAATCGGTGACCTTGAACGCATTCTTGGACGCGTTGCTCTGCGCTCTGCCCGTCCCCGAGACTTAAGCCGCCTGTGCAGCTCCATCAGCAGTTATCCTCAACTGCAACAGCTACTTGCACAAAACCAAGCACCGCTATTAAAAAATCTTGCTGTAAGTATTTCTGAATTCCCCAAACTACAAACATTATTAGAGAGTGCCCTTATTGAGAACCCACCCGTTGTAATTCGGGACGGCGGTGTGATTGCTGAGGGTTACGATGAAGAGCTTGATGAACTCAGAGCGATTAGCACCAACGCTGGGGACTACCTCGTTAAACTTGAAGAAGAGGAAAAAGCCCGCACAGGCTTGAGCACACTCAAAGTGGGTTATAACCGTGTGCACGGTTATTTTATCGAGATTAGCAAATCTCAAGCCGCTGACGCGCCAACAGAGTACATTCGCCGGCAAACGCTCAAAAACGCAGAGCGATTTATCACTCCTGAATTAAAAGTATTTGAAGATAAAGCCTTATCAGCTAAAAGTCGTGCGCTAAGTCGAGAAAAAGCCCTCTACGAAGAACTTATTAACAAGCTTGCCTGTGAATTACTGCCCTTGCAAACCAGTGCAGACGCAGTCGCCAACCTCGATGTACTCTGCTGTCTCGGAGAGCGCGCCGCAACGTTAAACCACTGCAGACCCGACCTCATTGAAGAGGGGGATCTAAATATTCAAGAAGGTCGCCACCCTGTGGTTGAAAAGGTCTTAGACGCGCCATTTGTTCCAAATGACCTTGAGCTCAATGATTCACAAAAAATGCTCATCATTACCGGTCCCAACATGGGTGGTAAATCGACCTATATGCGTCAAGCAGCGGTGATTGTACTGCTTGCGCAAATAGGGGCCTGCGTGCCTGCAAGCACAGCGACAATACCACTAGTAGATAGAATCTTCACTCGCATTGGCTCTTCTGATGACCTAGCTGGCGGACGCTCCACCTTTATGGTTGAGATGACCGAAACAGCCAACATTCTTAATAATGCCACCGAACAAAGCTTGGTTTTAATGGATGAAATTGGCCGAGGCACAAGTACCTATGACGGCCTTTCTCTAGCCTGGGCCTGCGTCGAGCACTTAGCCCATAGCATTAAAGCCTACACCCTTTTTGCCACCCACTATTTTGAACTAACCGCTTTGGCAACCGAGCTTCAAGGTGTTGCCAATGTTCACCTAGATGCCACCGAGCACGGTGATGATATTGTTTTTCTTCACAATATAAAAAGCGGGCCTGCTAGCAAAAGTTTTGGCTTACAAGTTGCCAAGCTTGCAGGCATCCCAAGTTCCATTTTAAGTGCAGCACAGCAACAGCTACGTATCTTAGAAACACAACCATCTGAGAATACGCAGCCACAAACCGCCAGCCCTTCCGTTAGTAGTTCAACAAACACGCAAACCTTGCAGGCTGACCTCTTTGCTAGCCCAGAACCCAGCCCTGCCGAGCAGGCATTAAAAACATTAGACCCAGATAGCTTGAGCCCTCGTGCAGCTCTCGATGAGCTATACCGTTTAAAGCGCCTAGTAACTGGCGACTGGTAGTAATTTTTACTATATCAGTCTTGTCGATGACGCTTATTCCTAGAGCCCTAGTTACAAAGCGCGCCTTATCCTATAAAATGCGCGCCTCAAATTGATCGAGAGGTAGAAAAATGACTTTTGTAGTCGGTGACAACTGTATCAAGTGTAAGCACACAGACTGTGTTGAAGTTTGCCCTGTTGACTGTTTCTATGAAGGCCCAAACTTCCTCGTCATTCACCCAGACGAGTGTATTGATTGCGCACTGTGCGAGCCAGAGTGCCCAGTAGACGCCATTTTCTCAGAAGATGAACTACCTGAAGATCAAGAAGCTTTCTTAGAGTTGAATGCCGAGCTGGCTGAGGTTTGGCCTAATATTACAGAGAAAAAAGACGCACCAGAAGACCACGCGGAGTGGGATGGTGTCGAAGGCAAGCTTCAGTACCTCGAAAAATAGGCTTTGCCATATAACGAAAAAAGCCGCATTAGCGGCTTTTTTTACACCTACTAGATCACTCACATTTATTCAATACCAAATAATGCAGTAGCATCTAGCCCTTGAGCTTCAAGTAAATCTCTCATACGACGTAAAGCTTCAACTTGAATTTGGCGAACACGCTCACGAGTAAGACCTATCTCTCGCCCAACCTCTTCTAGAGTACTGGTTTCATAGCCACGAAGGCCAAAGCGACGGGCAATCACTTCACGTTGTTTTTCACTAAGATCATCCAACCATTTATCTAAGCTTGCGGTTAAGTCCTTATCTTGCAAAATGGACGAGGGGTTTGTTACATGCTGATCAGGAACCGTATCAACTAAAGTCTTATCGGAAGAAGGCCCTATTGGAGAATCCATTGATGAAACACGCTCGTTTAAGGCAAGCATTTTTTCAACATCCGCCACTGGGCGTTCGAGTAAGTTAGCTATTTCTTCGGCGGTTGGTTCATGATCTAGCTTTTGACTCAATTCACGTGAAGCACGTAAATAAACATTTAATTCTTTTACAACATGAATAGGCAAGCGAATAGTTCGCGTTTGATTCATGATGCCACGCTCGATGGTCTGACGTATCCACCATGTTGCATAGGTAGAAAAACGAAAACCACGCTCCGGATCAAACTTTTCTACAGCACGGATAAGGCCTAAGTTACCCTCTTCAATTAGATCTAATAAGGCCAAGCCTCGATTGATATAACGACGTGAAATTTTTACAACCAGACGTAAATTACTTTCAATCATTCGCTTACGCGATGCTTCACAGCCCTTAAGAGCCTTACGCGCAAAATAAACTTCTTCTTCAGCGCTTAATAATGGTGAGTAACCAATTTCATTTAAGTAGAGTTGGGTCGCATCTAAGCTGCGCTCATTTGTATCTTCAATATCACTTTCGATAACATTAGCGCGCTGCGTCCGCTTTCGTTTTGGCGCTTCATTAGCTGGTGGGGTTTTATCCATCCCCACACTAGCTTGAGTTTTGGAGGAAATTACTGCTTTGGCATTGTCGGTAAATACTGTATCAAGCTCTTGAACTGCCATGATCCGTACCTCTTGTTTGGTTTTATTGCGTACCCTTCTAGGCCGCTATTAGTTGTGAACCAAGAGATTGCACTTCCTATCTCTTCCCCCACCGAGTTAAACCTTTGCTTCCGGTCACCCCTTATAAGGCTTTTCGGCAGCGCCAGCAGATCTTTAGCACTTCCTGTACTTATCTCGGCGGCAAGTAGGCAATGGGGTCAACAGGTTTCCCGTCATAACGAATCTCAAAATGCAGCTTTACTGTATCTGTACCCGTCGATCCCATTTCGGCTATTTTCTCCCCCTTCTTCACAGCTTGCCCCTCTTTCACCAATAATCGGTGATTATGAGCATAAGCACTTAAGTACTTATCACTGTGTTTTATGATGAGTAATTTGCCGTAGCCTCGCAGCCCCTCCCCAGAATATACAACCGTCCCCGAAGAAGCCGCACGAACAGGCTCTCTCAAATTCGAAGCGATATCAATACCTTTTTTGAGGCCACTTTTTGCGTTAAAGCGAGTGACCACTCGCCCTTGAGCCGGCCACTGCCAAGAACTAGGTTTTGAATAAACCTTAGATTCTGTGTGTTTTTTACTCCCCGTCGCTTTATTTTTTAAACGAGTCGAAGTGCTCTTAGGTGGCACTTTAGTATTACTTTTTGAACTATTAACACCCACTTTACTTTTAGTTGCATTGCTTTTCGTAACGACACTTTTGGCCCCACTTAGGCTAAGGCGTTGACCCGGGTAAATCGTGTACGAGGCCCCTATATTATTGGCTTTGGCAAGAGCGTGGTAATCCAAACCATAGCGCCAAGCAATCGAGTAAAGAGTGTCACCTTGCGCTACAACATGATGTTTAATCTTAGAGCTAGGAGGTTGTGACCTATCTACAACTGGCGCCATTACAGGCTTTGAACTACAGCCCATAAATACGCAGGAAGCGATCAATATATTAAACAGCCATATCTTTTTCATACAACGGCCTTAGAATTTCTCTACCTAATGCGAGCATTTATTATCGCCAACATCTATGAACCTTAGAACTACATGGAATATTCATCCCAAAAGTCATTGCTAATTTATCTACATTTATTACAAAAAAGCGCACATTTTTTATGAAAAATGTGCGCTTTTCCGAGACAACGTCAAAAACAGGGCACTGGCAATTCTATTTCCGCACCAATGATAGGCGCTCAATTGCGACAACAAGAACAAAGCCTAAAGCAAAAGCTAAGGCGACCAAAGGCCATTGATTAGGCTCTCCGGTAAGAGCTGTATACTCATACGGGCTAACATTTGCCAAGCTTATAGCCCTTGGCTCACCGTGACGATCTATGATGGACTCCAAGACCTGCTTCCATGGCCAAGTCACATACAGTGACCCCAACAAAAAGCCTAACATCACAGCCAAGGTATTCTGATACCAGCGCAGTAAAAGCCAGCTTAAAAAGCGTGAAAAAATAAGTAAACCCGCTATGCAGCCCCCGGCAAAAGAAAACAAAGACAGCCACTGTAGGTTTTCTACAGCTTCTAGTGCGACGGGGTAAAGACCCAGTAATAACAATATAAAGCTACCTGAAACCCCTGGTAGAATCATTGCACTAATGGCAATAAAACCACCAAAAAATAAGATCCACCAATGACCAGGCAGTTCCGTAGATTTAACTAACGCCAAAGCGACAACCATGGCCGCACCAAGAGAGAACAGCAGCCATTGCATCCATGCCCAACGAGCTTGCTGCCTAAAAAGCGTATAGAGCGAAGCTACAATCAAGCCTGAAAACCCACCCCATACCAAAAGAGGCTGATGCTCCAAACACCACGATACGACTGATGCAAAGGTTTTAATACTGATTAAAATACCCACAAATAGGGCCAGTAAAAAGTTACCGTTGATACTTTGCCAAAAAGCAGCGGGCCCCTCTTTGAAGAGAACAAGCAACTTTGCAGGTGTTAAGCCTTTAAGGCTGCTTAACAGTTCCTCATAAATCCCTGTAATCAGGGCAATCGTCCCCCCCGAAACACCCGGAACGATATCTGCAGCCCCCATAGCCATGCCTTTAACAGCAATGCGCAAGTAATCCTTGAGCGAACGCATACCCATGTTCTTTCCTTTATAAAGAGGTGAAATTTAAGCTAAACCCGATAGTAGCGGCACAAATTTTACCGCTTCGTAAACTTGCTTATGATATTTGTCTGTTTCAGCATCACGAACAACAACTGTCAACTCTTGTGTATCACCACCAACAGGGATAACCAGTACGCCTCCCGGAGCAAGTTGATCGCAAAGGCTTTGTGGCAGAGAGCGTGGAGCGGCCGCTGACAAGATAGCATCAAACTGCTTTGCCTCCCCAGGCCAACCAAAACCGCCATCGGCGTAGCGAAACTCGACGTTTTTAATACCCAAGCCCTTTAAGCGCTGCTTAGCTTTATCTTGCAAAGGCTTGATACGCTCAACGCTGTATACCTTAGGCACCAGTTGAGCCAAAACCGAAGTCTGATAACCACAGCCTGTACCAATTTCTAACACCGAATCTAATTTCCCTGCTGCGGCAAGAACGAGCTCTGTCATACGGGCCACAATATAAGGCTGACTAATGGTTTGTCCAAAGCCTATCGGTAAAGCAGTATCTTCGTAAGCTCGGTGTGACAGCGCTTCGTCAATAAAAAGATGACGAGGGGTATTTGACACAACATCCAGCACAGCTTGATCCGTTACACCCTGCTCTTGCAATCGTGAAACAAGTCGATCTCGTGTTCGCTTGGACGTCATACCAACGCCTTGTGTTACTAAATTTTCCACTGTTTAGCCTTGTCCACGCTCTGGTTGCTCTAAAATAGCAAGCTCTCTTAATACTGCCGTTGCAAACTGGCCCGGCCTTAAAGCCAAAGTCAGTATCAAGTCGGCACCATCAACCTGCCACTTAAAGTTGCTTGGCTGCAGCACTAAGTCACGACGCTGCTGATTCAGGCCGACATTCTCTAACGCCAAGCGCCATAGTTCAAATTCTTCTAGTGCTGATACCTCTTGAGCTAGGCATTCATCCGCAGCTAAACTGCGACCACGCCCCCATAGAGGGCCGCTGGCAAGCTCTTCAGGATCACCATTTAACATGCTTTGCCAATCACCTGACAGCACCCTATCGCCTAAGACTTTGTTAAAAAGGTAGGATCGTGCTGAGGACATTAAAATACTACGGGTATTCCGGTTGCGAAGGGCTCTAGGGTCTTTCACCCACTCCTCAACACGCTCTAAATTAGCACCACCTCGCCCAAAGCGCTGCTCACCGAAATAATTGGGCACACCGTGCTGAGCGATCGCTTGTAACTGCTGCTCAAGCCCATGGTTCAACTCAAGCTTACGCAGCCGAATAACAAATTTATTGGCATCGTGCTCTCCCATTCGTAGCTTTTTATTATGTGAACTACAAGCGAGCAATTTAGCGTCAAGAGCACTTACCTTGATAAATTCATTCCAATCAAAATCGTGAGATTTTCCTGGCATATAGATACTAAACCACTGCGACGTAACAGCATGACGGTCTTTTTTTCCACCATAACCTACATCCATTTTCTTAACCGAAAAGAACTCAGCAAGCTTTTTGGCCACCCACTCGGTATTCTCACCTCGCTTTTGTATATGCAGCCAAAGGTGCTCGCCTTCACCACTTAAAGGCTGTAGCATCAGTTCATCGACAATAAAATCTTCAGCGTCGAAGCGAAAACCAGCCGTTTGCTTAGGGCCACCCCAAGCAAAAGGGAAATCAAGAGAATAACTGCTCATATATTAACTACTTAGATTCCGGCTC
Organism: Agaribacterium sp. ZY112; assembly: GCF_041346925.1. Taxonomy (NCBI): domain Bacteria; kingdom Pseudomonadati; phylum Pseudomonadota; class Gammaproteobacteria; order Cellvibrionales; family Cellvibrionaceae; genus Agaribacterium; species Agaribacterium sp. ZY112. The sequence continues at coordinate 3,493,199 of NZ_CP166840.1, forward strand.
AATAAACAAATAAAAGGTCTCGCCGGGTTTAATCAGACCTAATTCTTCACGCGCCTTTTCTTCTACAGAATCATAACCATTGCGTAAACCTTCAACTTCTAGAGCTAAGCGCTGATTTTGAGCCCGTAAACGTTGATTTTCTGCCGTCTGCTTCGTTATATTGCGTTTAAGCTCAGCAATATGCGCAAAACTGCCCTCTCCAACCCAGAGACGGTACTGACTCATCAGCAATAAAATAGATAGAACCACAAACAGCTTTTTCATCAGCGAAAGGCTAAAGCTTTAATTGAGAAAACAAAAGCCCTAAACAGAAAAAAGGCCGGCACAAGGCCGACCTTTTAAGGCTTTTAAACTAAGACTTAACTTAGTTTTTGAATTCCGCACGACCACGGTATTCAACTTTATCACCAAGCTCAGCTTCGATGCGAAGTAAACGGTTGTACTTAGCAACACGGTCAGAGCGAGACAAAGAACCTGTTTTGATTTGACCAGCAGCAGTCGCTACAGCTAGATCAGCAATGGTAGTGTCTTCAGTTTCGCCTGAACGGTGAGAGATAACCGCAGTGAAACCTGCTTCTTGAGCCATCTTGATGGCATCAAGCGTCTCAGAAAGTGAACCAATCTGGTTGAACTTGATCAAGATAGAGTTACCGATTTTTTCGTCGATACCACGCTTCAAGATCTTGGTGTTGGTTACGAATAAATCATCACCAACCAATTGAGTCTTGTCGCCAACCTTCTGAGTCAACTCAGCCCAACCTTCCCAATCACTTTCGTCCATACCGTCTTCTACAGAAAGAATTGGGTACTTAGCAACTAGGTCCGCAAGGTAGTCAGTGAACTCTGAAGGAGTGAATTTCTTGCCTTCGCCACTTAGATCGTAAACACCTTCTTTGTAGAATTCAGAAGCGGCACAATCAAGCGCTAGAGTGATGTCTTTGCCAAGCTCGTAACCAGCATTAGCAACCGCTTCAGCAATCGCTTTAAGTGCATCTTCATTTGACTCCAAGTTTGGAGCAAAACCACCTTCATCACCTACAGCGGTGTTCAAGCCACGGCCACTTAATACTTTCTTAAGTGCGTGGAATACTTCAGCACCCATACGTAGCGCTTCAGCAAAGTTAGGAGCACTTACAGGCTGAACCATGAACTCTTGAATATCAACGTTGTTATCAGCGTGCTCACCACCGTTAACAATGTTCATCATAGGCACAGGCATACTGTAACGACCAGGTGTGCCATTAACGTCAGCAATGTGCTGGTACAAAGGAATGTTTTTCTCAGCCGCAACTGCTTTAGCAGCAGCAAGAGATACCGCCAAAATAGCGTTAGCGCCAAAGTTGGCTTTGTTTTCAGTGCCATCAGCATCGATCATGATTTTATCGATTGCATACTGCTCAGCAGCATTCTGGCCAACTAATAGAGGCTTAATTGAATCGTTTACGTTAGCAACGGCCTTCAATACGCCCTTACCAAGGTAACGAGCTTTATCGCCGTCACGCAGTTCTAAGGCTTCGCGCGAACCAGTTGAAGCACCAGATGGAGCACAAGCTGAACCAACAACGCCTGATTCCAAAACAACTTCCGCCATAACAGTCGGGTTGCCTCGTGAATCCATCACTTCAAAACCGATTACGTCTGCAATTGTAGTCATAGGTCTACTCTCTATACCTTCTTCTATATAAGCAATTATTGAATATCCAAGTCTGGCTGACTTTTGATTAAGTCGTCCAAAGCTTTAATGGATGTTAAGAAGCCTTCCAATTTTTCGAGAGGTAAGGCACTTGGTCCGTCGCATTTAGCCATATCTGGCTCAGGGTGCGCTTCTAAAAATAATCCAGCAATGCCCACAGCGATACCCGCTCGAGCTAATTCTGCAGTTTGGTGGCGTCGGCCACCAGAAGCAGCACCGAGAGGATCACGACACTGCAAAGCGTGGGTTACATCAAAAATCACAGGCAACCCGCCACTGCATTCTTTCATCGTACGGAAACCGAGCATATCGACAACCAAATTGTCGTAGCCCATACAAGCTCCACGCTCACAGAGAATCAAACTCTCATTGCCACATTCAGCAAATTTCTCAACGATGTTTTTCATTTGGCCTGGGCTTAAAAACTGCGGCTTTTTAACATTAATCACCGCATTGGTTTTTGCCATAGCCTCAACCAAGTCAGTTTGACGCGCTAAAAACGCGGGCAACTGAATGATATCAACAACATCAGCCACAGGCTGACACTGATGCACTTCATGCACATCGGTAATGATGGGCACGTTAAATTCTTGCTTAAGCGCTTCGAATATCTTTAATCCCTCTTCCATACCTGGGCCGCGATAGCTGTGTACGGAAGAGCGGTTTGCCTTATCAAAAGACGCCTTAAATACGTAAGGAATGCCTAGTTTTTCGGTCACCTTCACGTAGTGCTCACAAATGGTAAGAGCAAGATCTTTACTCTCGAGCACATTCATACCACCAAATAAGGTGAATGCTTTATCGTTAGCGACGTTAAGACCGCCAACATCAATAATTTTGTTTTGCATTGTAGTACCTAAAGCAAGTGAGGCCTTGATCTAGCCCCTATTTGTTACTTTTTACCGCCGCGATATAGCTTGTAAACAACGGGTGGCCATCGCGAGGGGTTGATGTAAATTCAGGGTGGAATTGACAAGCAACAAACCAAGGGTGGTCTTCAATCTCAACCACTTCAACCAAACTCTGATCTGCAGACCATCCGCTAATCGTCAAACCACCTTTGCGTAATTGCTCAAGATAGTTGTTATTAACTTCATAACGATGACGGTGACGTTCAAATACTTCCGTTTTACCGTAAATCTCTGCGACCTTTGAGCCGGGCTCTAAATGAGCGAGTTGAGCGCCCAAGCGCATCGTACCGCCAAGATCCGCGGCTTCATCTCGCTGTTCAAGGTTACCTTCTTTATTGGTCCACTCTGTAATCAAACCAACAACAGGGGCAGAAGACTTCGGTGCAAACTCGGTACTGTTTGCATCATCCAAACCCAGTACATTTCGAGCAAACTCAATGACAACACTTTGCATGCCTAAACAAATGCCTAAATAAGGCACTTTGTTTTCACGGGCATAACGTACCGTCTGTAACTTACCCTCTAAGCCTCGCTCACCAAAACCACCTGGAACCAAGATGCCATCAACATCTTTTAACAAATCCAAGCCGTTCTCTTGTTCAATGTCTTCAGCATTGATGTAGCGAATATTAACCTTAGTGCGAGTATGTAAGCCTGCGTGTTTTAAAGCCTCATTCAAAGACTTATAGGCATCAAGAAGCTCCATATACTTGCCAACCATCGCAATAGTGACTTCGCCATCACTATTGCGTTCGTTTTCAAGAACCCGCTCCCACTCAACCAAATCGGCTTCAGGGGCATCAACGCGGAATTTATCTAAAATGATCTGATCAAGTTTATAGCTCTGCAATAAAGCAGGAATGCTGTAGATCGAATCCGCATCAGGTAGAGGAACAACCGCTCGCTCTTCTACATTGGTAAATAGTGCAATTTTACGGCGGGAGTCTTCATCAACGACTTTCTCAGAACGACACAGTAAAATATCAGGCTGAATACCGATTGAACGCAGCTCTTTAACACTGTGCTGAGTAGGCTTGGTTTTAGTTTCGCCAGCAGTAGCAATATAAGGAACCAGTGTCAGGTGCATAAGCGCCGCACGCTCACTGCCAAGCTCTACCTTCAGCTGTCGAACCGCTTCAAGAAAGGGCTGACTTTCGATATCACCAACGGTGCCGCCGATTTCAACTAAAGCAACATCGTAACCATCACCGCCGGCAAGTACACGGCGTTTAATTTCATCAGTGATATGCGGAATAACTTGTACGGTTCCACCAAGATAGTCGCCACGACGCTCTTTTTTCAATACAGTTTCGTAAATACGGCCAGTCGTAAAGTTGTTTAGACGGGTCATCTTGCTGCGAATAAAACGCTCGTAATGCCCTAAGTCGAGATCTGTTTCAGCACCATCTTCTGTTACAAAGACCTCACCGTGCTGAAAAGGGCTCATGGTGCCCGGGTCGACGTTGATATATGGGTCAAGCTTTAAAATGGTGACTTTTTGTCCCCGAGCTTCGAGTACGGCTGCAAGAGAAGCCGATGCAATACCTTTTCCTAACGACGAAACTACTCCGCCGGTAACAAAGATAAATCGAGTCATGTAAGGCCCTAATGACAATGGTCTACTCAGCAAGGCTGAATAAACGAGTATTCTGGAGGTTCTAGGCAAAAAATGCCTACTGTGTTGGCCGAGGATCAACAGGCATTAAGACTTGCCGCGCTCCCCTCAGGACGGGGCGCCAGACTACCAGAAAGCGCCGCCGAGCTCAATTATAGCTTGCTTGAAGAAAAGTGTTTTAACTACTTACTCAAGACCATTAGCCCGAATCATAGCCTGAACCTGTTCTATGTAGTCTTGTCCGCGCTCACTGTATTTTGATAAAGCGGTGCTTAAAGATAGCGCTTTGAGCGGCTCATTATTTTGACGCAGTTTAGCCCTCAACAAGCGAAACTCACTGTAGGCACTAAAGCTATTTAAGTTCAACATATAAGCACGCAGGCTTTGCCGTGGAGAGGTAAAAACAGCCACTTCGTGATACCGCCCCTCCTCTCGCTGTAAGGGCACAAGACCACAACCTGCCTTAAAGCACCACTGGCCAAAAAAATTATTCGCTTGCTGAGCAAACCTTGACTGCCCCCAACCACTTTCAATAGCAGCTTGCACCATCGCCAACGCAGCAGGTACCTCATCCACACGCAGCAGCAACTCTGTCAGTGCCTGCTCTGGGCTAGCCTCATCAGCAATACGGTAGCGCTCACGCAAGTCTGCCAAAAGCTGCATACACTGTACGGGCGGTGTTATACCGACTTTAGCCCACTCTGTTAACTGCTTTAAGTGGTATCGCTGTTGAGAGATCTGATCGTTTTCATAATCTACCAACAGCTCAAAGTAAGCAAAAAACGCTTGCTTGCGCTCAACCGAACTAACAATAGAGCTGAAATCGGGTTTCACCAATATCGGCAGTTCTCCTAGGATTGAACACGGCGCTTGATAGTCATAAGCCCGCCTCTTATCTTCAAGCCAAAGAAAAGCACAAGCTATAACAAACACATAGAACAAACAGACAAAACGAATCGTAGACGCATGCCGCCTCATTTGTTTTTCAATCATAAACAACGCTTAAGTAGGAAGAAGCTAACTGGGGAAAATGAAAACACAGGGCCACTAGGTTGACAGAATATAGGACCAAGTAAAAGACTGGGCTGTAGACCCGCACGGATGCTCACACATAAACACATCTGCAACAGCCACAAGGCCCTGCTTATTTGAAATAAGTGGCACTCGATCTCTCAACCACGGCTCCAACTTATATTCTTGTAAGAGCTTTTTTAATGTCTGAGAGTGCTGGCGCCCAACTGGTTGGCAGCGCTCCCCGGACTGCCGAAACGAAACCTTAAGCTCCATTGGCTCTTGTACACATGCATACAAACAAAAGCCATCACTCAAATTAAGGGGGCTAACCCCATCCCAGGAATAAACGCGGCCTGAGTCCACAAGCGGTAACACTGGTACACAATATAAGCGCTGAGAAAAGCGACGTAACTCAAACGAGCCTAAACGCAATACAGGGTTAGCCGACTCATTAGCGCCAATAACATTAGCCAGCTGCATTAGCGCTTGGGTTTCAGGCGAGCAGCCCTGCTCAGCCAGCCAATGTCGAATTAAGGCCTGCTGACGATGCTCATTAAAAGAATTAAATTCAGACAGCGCTATACTTTGCCCTAAGCGCTCTTTACGCAAGTCACATCGTGCTAGGTCTTCATCAAAATAAGCTTGTAACAGTGATAAATCAGCGCGAAGGTTAGCAGCTGTTTTAGCAATGTTTCTACTCGCTTGAGGCCAACGCTTATTTAGCAAAGGACTAACCTGGTGTCGCAAGTAATTCCTATCAAAGCGCAAGGAATCATTGCTTTCGTCATCAACCCAAATAATGGCACGTTGCTTTGCCCAAGTTTCTAACTCTGCACGACGACAATGAAGTAAGGGTCTAATGAGCAGTCCGCGCCCCAATTTCCTTTGCTCGGGCATAGCCGCTAAACCTCGCAGGCCTGCTCCTCTGATAAAGCGCTGTAAAACAGTTTCTACCTGATCATCCTGATGATGGGCCGTTAATAATACATCGCCATTATTCAGCACAGATTCAAATACGGCGTAACGCGCCTGTCTGGCAGCAGCTTCGATGCCGCCCTTTTTTTTATTTAAAACCACGGAGTGAGCAACAAAAGGCACAGCCAAAGCCTCACAACATTTCTCACAATGCTCTTGCCAGCGAAATGCATGCTCGGATAAACCATGATTGATATAAACAGCCGAAATATGCGGATGAAATTCACTCTCAGCCATATAGCTTAACAAGACACTCGAATCTAAACCGCCACTCAAAGCAAGCCAAATACGTTGACCACTACTCACACAGGCCCGAAGTTTTTGTAAGATATGAGCTTCAAATTGCATAATGCGCGTATTTTAAAATCATAAAGTTAAAATCACAGAACAAAGCTAGACAGCCCCTATAAATAGGCTAACTGGACTTATAGAACAATCGATACAACAATACAGCGCAATCGATCAATTTAAAAAGTATAAAATACAAACTAGGCAAACAGAGCGATATTCGCTTAATAAACAACGGGAGACAAGCTTGAGCAAGCCAAAGCAATTAAAAGCATGGGGAACATGGCCTTCAAATATCCCAGCAAATAAAGTAGCTGAATCCTCACCTCGCCTTGCGTCACCTATGCTTATTCACGATGATGTTTATTGGCTGCAAAGCCTAGCTAATGAAGGTGGGCGCATGGGTATTATGCGTGGCCAAAAGCAGGACTTCGAGAATATTCTGCCCGCCCCCTACAGTGTTCGCTCAAAAGTACATGAGTATGGAGGCTTAAGTATTTGTTTTAGCCCCCATAGCTGTAAACGTGCTTTCTTTATTAATGCAGACGATCAAGGCCTCTATTCTTTTCATCTAGACCAGCCTCAAAAGGTTGAACTTATTTATAAGCATAACAGCTTTCGTTTTGCCGATATCAGCTATAGCGCCAAACACAAGTGTATTTTTGCCGTAGCAGAACAGCACCAAGAACCCCAGGTCGATAACCTTATTGTTTCAATAAGTCTTGAGGGGCAATTAACGATTATTGAACAAGGCGCCGACTTCTATGCTTATCCTCGCATAAATAGCACTGAAGACAAACTGTGCTGGATAAGCTGGATGCACCCTAATATGCCTTGGGATGCAACCAGCCTGCACATCGCAAACATTAAGTCCGCCAGTCATCTTGAACGCATCAGCTGCTATGGCGCAGCAGCCAAAGGCCAAGCTTATGTCGAAGCCAGTATCGTGCAGCCATGCTGGGCCAGTGACGACAGTTTGTTTTTTATCAGCGATTTAAGTAACTGGTGGAATATATGGAAGCTTGAAGGCTCCCAGCTTGATCGCCCTGAACAAGCCATCCATCTCTGCAAAATGGATGCTGAGTGCGCTACGCCACTTTGGGTGCTTGGCATGCAACACTTAGCCATTATTAACCCAAGCGAACTGGTTTTTGCCTACAACCAAGAAGGTCTTTGGCAACTTGCTCACTACAACTGCAATACAAAAGAACTAAAAACGGTTGGCTCTGCATGCTCCAGTATTAACGATCTAAGCCCTGTCCACTCAAAGCAGGTCACTTTTATTAAAGGCTCTCAAACCCAAGCACCTTATATATGCAGCGTCGATTTAGAAGAGCTAAAGACAACTAAGCATGGTATCAAAAACGACCAGAGGAGCGACACTGAAGACCTCAGTCAAGCTCAAGTCATGCGCTTTGGTTTGGATGAGCAACAGTGTCATGCTTTTTATTATGCTCCAAATAATCGATCCTATATCGGCGAAGGGGCGCCCCCTTTAATCGCCCTGTGCCACGGCGGCCCTACAGGTCAGAGCGATAGCAGCTTAAACTATAAAATCCAATACTGGACCAACCGAGGTTTTGCCGTAGTCGATGTTAACTATCGCGGCAGTACCGGATTCGGGCGAGCATTCAGACAGAGCCTTTATCAAAACTGGGGCCGTTATGACATCGAAGACATGGTCAAGGTCTGCCAATCTCTGTGCGAGCAGGGTCTGGCCAATAAAGAGCAAGTTATCATTAAAGGCAGTAGCGCAGGTGGCTATACCGTATTAGCAAGCCTATGTTTTAGCGATGTCTTTAAAGCAGGAGTCAGCCTTTACGGCATAGGAGATCTTGAAAGCCTTGCAACAGACACGCATAAGTTTGAACAACACTACCTCGATCACCTAGTCGCCCCCTACCCAGAGGGCAAAGATCGCTACCAAGCACTAAGCCCCATCCACAACATTGAACAATTTAACTGCCCCCTGCTTTTATTTCAGGGGCTAGACGACAAAGTTGTGCCACCCAACCAAGCACAAGCCATGGCTCAATCTGTTAGAGGTAAAGGCTTGCCCGTTGCCCATATAGAATATGCCGGTGAAGGACACGGTTTTAGGCAAACCTCAACCATTGAGCACATGCTTGAAGCCGAATTATATTTTTATCAGCAGGTATTTAAATTGAGCGAAAAAGTTGAATCAGGGCCTGTAGAAATAGACAACCTCTACAGTGAGGCGGACAAAACAGGCTCACAACATGGGTAGATGGAGAGCACCAAGAAAACCAAGCTCACCCTATATAACCCCCGAAGGCATGGAGGCCCTGCGTGCAGAAGTGCAGCAGCTTTGGAAGGTTGAACGCCCAGTAGTAACCGAAACCGTTCACCAAGCGGCTCTGAATGGCGACCGATCAGAAAATGGGGATTACGTTTATGGAAAAAAACGCCTCAGGGAAATAGACAGCCGAGTGCGCTATTTAAGTAAGCGTATTGAAAATCTCACTGTCGTGGAATACTCGCCCAAACAAGAAGGCAAAGTATTCTTTGGGGCTTGGGTTGAACTTGAAAATGATGCAGAAGAAACCGCTATTTACAGAATTGTTGGCGCCGATGAACTCGACCCAAGTCAAGGTTATATCAGCCTCGACTCCCCGATGGCTAAAGCGCTAATAGGGAAAGTTATTGATGATGAAATAAAAGTACTAACTCCAGAAGGTGAGCAAATGTGGTATCTGAATAAAATTAGTTATAAAAAGATTAATTACACTAGTTCCGACTAGATCTGACACTTCAGGTTGAAAAGAAGAGAGTTACCCGTTTTGATAAAGGTGTCAAATCTTTAAATCCACTCCCTAGGTAACTTTCATGATCCATACTAACAACCCCACATCAAACACAAAGCCGGCTTGCTCAATTTGAGTTCAGGAGCCAGGCAATGTATCGAAAGCCTGCAAAGTAATGGGCGTGTCGTGTGATACGTTTTACTGACATCAAGAGCTGACCGAGGAAGGTGGACTAGACAATCTGATAAACATTAGCACCTCACTGGAAGATTAAGCGACAAGACTAGAGGGTTTAGCTTATGCATATAAAATACACCTCGCCCTCAATAAGCGAATAAGAAAAACCACTTGTAATCTATGGTTTATAAAACGCCCTAGAAATTAAAATCAAGAAAAACATTTAATCATATTTAAAGCGCGCTCACTGGTATGTGCAAGCGCTCACAACTGAACAGTTTTATTTCTGTAACCACTCCAAAACAATGATTTTCACGACAGCAAAAAAACTCTAAGAAAAACCTTAAAGATGTAGATTATTTATCTTAAGCGTATCGACATAGTTAAGTTACACCATGCATAATGATTGTCATTAGTGGCTTGACCTTGCCGCAATGGCATCACACCCTCATGTCACTAGAAATACAAAATCAAGGCTCTCTTTAGCCCTTACATATTTGCATGGATGCGTTTATGTAAACCCCCTTGAATTGATTTTATTCTAGAAACGGATGCGTATTTGCTCAGATTACGAGGATGTAAACCATGCTGAAACCTAGCAGTAAAGCTAAACCAAAGACCAAAAAATCTAGCAGCAACAAAACAATCAAGAAGACGCTTACAAAGTCAAAACCCAGTAGTAAAAGTCAAAAAGCAAAGCCCGTTTTTGCAGGCATCAACTTGGCAACAATGAATAATGAGTTGTTAAGCGCCAAGCTAAGCAACCTGGTCAACTTTGAATCCATATTAAAAGACACTCTTCATAATACGGAAAACAAAGTCAGCGCCCCAGAGATTCAGAGGTTATCAAGCTCCAAAGAAAACCGAATACGCCTAGATTTTGAGGGGCTATCGACGCCTGTAACAAAAATATCCCCCCCCATGCGTATGATTTCATTTGGGGATATTGAGCACCTTAGCTGGTGGGACAGACAAAATGCGGTTGAAAAAAAGCAAGACTACAGCTTTAAGGTCACAGTAAAAACCACATCAGATGAATCACTCACAGTGTCACGTACTTGGTCAACGCAAAACAAACGCAAAGAGTTTTACGTACAAGATGAAAAAGGAAGGGTTAAGAACTTAGACGATGTCGACAGATCAACGATGCACTTGTTTTTCATCGAAGACGCCCTAAAAGAGAGCAGGGAAAAGCCCATTATCTTGTGTGAAGGCTATAGAGCAGCCAAACATTTAAGAGACCTAGACATAAATGCAGTTGGCACTATCGATGCTGGGACTCTACCTGTGAAAGAGGTGCTGTCAAAGCTAGAAAGCCGACAGGTAATTCTATGGCCAGACAACGACGATGTCGGGCTTAGATATATGTCTCAGATCAGGACCGCTTTACTGGCACTCAACATTGATGCCGACCACCTAGTCCAGTGGCACGACGGCCCTAAAAACGGCGATGCGGCAGATATTAAAAGCAAAGAAGAAATCAAGGAGCTAATTAAGTCAAGCCAGTCTTGGCCTGTAGAAATAGTCGCCAACATCACCAAACCGGTGCAAATGAAGCGGGTATTAACACAATTGAAATTACGATCCAGTTCCATCATCGCAAGGAGTGGAAGATGAGCCAACTACTGAATGAGACCCTAGCTCAATTTAGCAATAAAGTAGCCAAAACCCTTACTGAAGGTGTAACTGCCGCTGGAGATGACCCGCTACAAGGTAGTAACCGAATTACGGAATCATCAAGCCATGATTTCACTAATTATCTTTTTGCACTCGAGCCACTGACAAGGACAACTGCCGGAGCGGCGATTTCTAGAGACGAAGAAGACGTTTTCCGCGCAATTATTGCAACGGTTGTGTCTTCCTCAATACCCCGAGTATTCACAGTTACACGCTTAGTGCGCGAAGGCGACGCAGGTTACAACGCATCCGGCGGTTACTCATCCGAGTTGTGGGATAGAGAGCTTGATGCTTTATATAATTCAACCGTACTAGCTCAAAAGCTATTTCGCCGAGCCTTTATTCGATATTGCATGAGCTATGTCGCTTCCAGCCTTAGGCAAGTTGAAATCATGCGCCGGCCAGATTATGTCACCGAACTGGCGATAGAGTTCGGCAATAATCTCACTCGGGCCTTTAACGACATCGAATGGCCACCCGAATTACCAGAAACTAGCACGGTCATAAATACATTAAGCGGAGATCACAACCTTTGGCATCAAGCCATTATGAGCGCGATTTCCACCATTCCTAGAGAAACAGATAGGAATACTGAATTAAGTAAAACCCAGACCTATGGCACTGCAGAATTCACCCCATTTGAGCCCCACACAGTCAACTTCGGTTTACAGCTTGTCTACCGCCAAGTTTGGCTGCCCAAAGGAATTCAGACCGGAGATATCATTAAAACGATACCGCTAGGACCGGGACAGAAAGAAAAAGTGACTATAAAGTCGGTCCGAAGATCTCAAAAGAAGCGCTCATTTGAAAGTAAAAAAACAGTTGAGCAAACATCGGAAAATGTCAGCTCTAGCCGAGACTCTTCCGAGATAGTTGATGAAGCGTCCTCCTCATCCAACTGGAATGTTGAAGTATCTGCCGAGTCCTCCTTTGGTTTTGGTAGCGCGGGCATGTCAGCATCAGCAGGTGGTGAGCAAGCGGAGTCATCGAGATCAACCAAAAGCAATGCCAATGAAGCCATGCAAAAGGCCGCCGACAAGCTTCGTACAGAAACAAAAGTCATTGTTGAAAGTGAAAGCGAGGCAACAGACACATTTGAGCGCACCTCAGAAATACAAAATGACAACGAGGAAACTGCGGTTACCTATGTGTACAGCAAGCTGCAAAAGCAATATGAAATTTATACCTATCTCGCAGAGGTTAATACAGTTGCCTATGTCGCAGAGCATGTCATTAGTGAACTGGATCTATCCCATGAGTGGTTTGAAAAGAATGCAACGGTTATTCGCAATACCTTATTTGACGAGGCATTAAAAAAAGATCTAGAGCTGGTTTTGTCTCAGCCTTACTTTTTAGCTGATGAACCCAGAAGTGAAATGGAGTATCGCGACAGCCGTATAGCTGAAATCATGGACAAGATAGCGTCTAAGGACCTGCCCAATTATAGCATGGCTGCGGGAACACCACCTGACACCATATCCTCAGTGTTAGCGCAGTACCAATCCGATAAAAGCGACGCTTACACACGCCACGAGGCTTATAAAAGCTATAAGCAAAGTTTGCAACGCCTCATTTCCCACGTGGCAGAAAATGCCTTGCATTATTCAAAGGCGCTATGGGCAGCTGAAGCGAGCGACCTAAGAATGATGCGTTACCGCAATATCCTAGTGCCGCAAAACTGGACTGAAACCAACCCAGTTGGTAATGGCTACGGAAGATCCGATAGAAACGCTCCAAACATGTTTGTTCCTGTTATTGACGACAAGTCCCCCCTTGTTAGCCTAACTGATATGATTAATCCAGCAGGACCTGTAGGCTTAGCTGGAAACTATTTAGTATTTGACTTAAAAGAATCAAATACGATTAAACACATTGATGCCCCCCTCTCTTTGCTTCGCTCCAATTACACTCAAAAGATCACTCACTTTGAGAGTAATGGCGCTTTTGATTTTATCGCTTTGATCAAACCCAACTTTGCTTTCCCCTCCCAAGAGCTCGCTATAAAAATTAGAGTTCTTGAATCAACGGATGACTTACAAAAACTGAAGCTTTCAATTTATTCCAAGTCTTCATCTGGAGCGCTTGATCACTTAAACAGTGAAACAGTGGTGTTATCTGATGACGGCAGAGTGGAAGCCAAAAACATCTCTGGCTTATTACTAAAAGATAAGAAACCCTCAGCACACTTACCCAGTGACATTGTTATAAGTGGCAGCTCTATTCTCACTGCTGGGCTTGAAGACCCAGACTTCAGCAGCTATAGATACCAGCAATATGTCACAAGCTATAACAATGCAGAGCAGATATTTACTCAATCTGTTATTGAAGAGCTACTTAATAACTATCACGATGAATTAAGCCATATAGATTTAAACAATGTTATTGCCATCTCAGACCTTTCAATAATCGATCTCGCTGAACTCGTTGAGATTTACCTCATGCATAGTTTTGTAAAATCCAATACTCGAAATGTCTTGCTCGACACTAACAACGTTGTGCTATCGCGAGTAGTAGACAATGCAAGCTCTTTAGAGCCTTACAAAGCGTCACATCGTCAAATCGATTTACTGAAAACCATTGAAGAATTAAAGCAAGACTTAAGTGAATCACAGCGTTATCAACGTCGACTGGATCAAGGCGATCTACAAGATCCTGAAATAGATTCACATATAGTGGTTGAAGGTTCTGACGAAATAGATATCAATCCTTAGCCTGGGAGTCGCTAGTGGCCAATTCACTGGAAGAGCGCCTTGCCCGTTTGGGCAGAGTGCACAAGGCAAGAATAGCCATCACGGAGGCACTTTCCTCTCTCCGACACATCTATAAACCGGCGGAAAGATATGTGCCTACGTCGACGACCGCTTTTATGGAAGCCTGGGCCGATCCCCGGGCTAGTCGAAGTAGTCTTTATGACTCCATTGGCTCCACTGACACCCTCATGCCTTTCACCGAAAATAATGCCGATCAACTGCTATTAAGTACGCTTGGGACTAGCAACTACGCTTTAGTCAATAAAGCCTGCTCAGAACTGTCCCTTAGACCCTATCAATATGGATACTTGCTGTATTGGTATCAAGCCGAATTTCAACAGCTACTGAACTACCTTCAAGATCTCGTAGCCAATAAAAGCCTCACCATCCTAAAAGTGGCCTCGAAACTTAGAGGCGATACTAGGCAGTCAATTTACAACTCCATAGAGGCCTTCAAAGACGACAATAAACTGGCCGCATTTTCACAGAACTTGGCAATGTATATAAGTTTGCGCCAAGGTGGCCCCTTACTGGACATTGAGGGTTTAAACAAACATATTGCCGATAAACAATTAGCCGAAGGATTTATCTGGGATAAAAAAAAGTGGCAAGACATACAAACAAAAGAGGCCCTAGCTCCATCTGATCCAAATACCCCGAAACTAGACTGGCATTACAGCAGCTGGGCTAATGGCCCCTTTAGCAGTATCTATGACCCAGCCTCTCAAGCTATTGTCAAACACCTTGGCTTAAAAAGTATTGAGCAAGCAAAGTTCTATTTGCTGTCTGAAACACCTGGAATAGGTCTAATGACGGACTTCTATCAGGTACATGCACTTGTTGGGCTTTTATTTCAAGAAGCCAAACTTCGTCGCCACTCTTTTGAGCATAACTTAAAGCACATAGCTAAAACGCTGACAGAGGCTCACGCCGAGCTCAACGATGACATCAAAAAATTACACAAGCACTCAGACTGGAGCCGCTATGGCCCCTTGGTGCGTTTTGTTGCCGGTTCTTTTAATCAGCATGCTCCCCCCTCAACCCTCATCGATGCTGTCGTCAATAACCTAATCCCCAAACCCAAAGCCGGATTAAGTGACCACATAGGCTTCTTTTGCACTGTCGCAAGTGTAGCTCTGGCGTTTTTTCCTCCCACTGCACTCGCCTCAGCATCTTTTGGTATCGCCAGCTCTGTTATCACTATTGGTTCAAAAATCACTGAATACAACAAAGTCGTAAAGGAAAACAAAACACGAAAGCAATTAATTGCAAGCTCATCCGGCGCTCTCGGAGCCCTGGTATTGATTGAAGATCCTAGCTCAACCCAAGATATCGAAATGGCTATTCTAATCGAGGCTGTATTTGGCTCTTTCTCAGTAGTAGATGCCGTTAAAGCAGTAAAAGAGCTCAATAAGCTAAAAACCTTATCTGAATCGGTAAGCAACGCACGGGCAGGCGTTAAAGCAAAACGCAAAGATATAAAATACTTGGAGGCCTCCTCGGAAGAAGCCAAAAAAGGCATAGCCAATAAGTCAGAAGCTTTAGAAAAAGGCACGGAGCTGATTAAAAAGAAATCTCAAAAACTAATACAAGAAGCGGAAGACTTAGAAGCCACGGCCGAGATAGCGGTTGATCTTCAACGAGAGCTAGGCAAAGAAGTTCCAGCTTCCTACAACAGAAAATTAAAGCAATTCGAGATTGACAACCTTATACATAGGAAAGATTCAGAAGCTCCTGACGAGATGTATTCAGACTATCTCGAACGAAGACGAACCCGGAAATCTGATAGCAAAAAAGCCATCGAATCACAAAATGGAATAAGTGATGCCCTAGCAGCCAAGGCTTCAACCCTGAGTCGCAAAGACGCCACACTAAAGAAACAAGTTATATTAGAAGAAGCATCAATCAGCCACAGCAACTACATAAAAGCCCGACGACAAAAACAAGCAATAGACAAAAAGCTGCGAGGCCCCAAGCCGCTAAGCGCCAAAGAACGGCGTAAGCTCATCAATCAAAGAGACAAGCTAGACCACGACATCATAATTAGGAAGTCAATGGAAAAAACCAGAAAAGCAACAGGGGTTTCAGCTAAACGCCTAGGCAAAGAAATTGAAAACAACGCTCTAGACCTTGCAGTCACCGAAAAACTAATTAATAAATCGAATAAGCGAATAGAAGTTCTTCACAAACAAATTGAGGAAATCACAGAAGAGATAAGAGAATATCAAAGCAGCCTGTCCAAAGTTGCCTTTGAGTCAAGCCACAAAGCAAAAGGGCTTAGAAAGATTGCAGGCAATATTGACAATCAGATTCCTATAAACGAAGAATCCGTACAGCAGCTAAAAAAAATATCAGACATGAATGTAACAGACATCCCCAAGGCCGAAATGAACAAACAAACTCGAGCCTTCATGAAAAAAACAATTAGCGAGCTTCACAAAACACAGGAGCTAATAAAAAATGAAAGGAAAACACTCTCCAAACTAATCAATAAGCAAAAAAATTTAAATCATTTAATGTCTGAGAGCGTCAAAAAGCTAGATGTCACATCGGGGGGGCAAGCTGTATTAATGGAGTTGAGTAAACGAGGCATCTTGGTAGGGGCAGCAGGGGCCGAGTTTGCACCTGAGGCACCGCGCTATAGCGGTACAGGTGCCCGCCAATAAAGCCAAGTACTAGAGCTAGGCACTAAAACCAAGTACTAAAACCAAAAACTAAAGCCTCTAGCGAGAGCAGACGGCCCTGAGCGCGCCAAGCATAGAAGCAAAAAGCCCCTAGACCACGTCAAGGCAAAAGGAGCTAAGCAAGCCTCAGTATAGAGCTCGCTTCAAGCTCAAAGCATTACAGATTAATACTTAAGTTTAAGACCTTGATCTTGATAGGTCTTAACATGAAGGCCAAAACTACCATCAGGCCAAACCTGCTTAATTAAGCACTGGCGACTGAGCTCACCACACTCGATAAAACTTAAATCGAGCACTTTTTGTTTTTTCTTCTCTCGTCGATTTTCATCTAACAACAAAATAACTTTAGGCAAGTGACGCAAACGAGGGTTGGCTTCAATCACAAAGCCAATTTCCCCGGTATAAAGCTCAACCAAGGAACCCGGTGGGTACAAACCAATTGTTTTAATAAACTCTAAAGCGAGCTCTGCATCAAACTGCGTACCTCGATTAGCGTAGATTTCTTTCAAAGCATCGGTACTGGTCATGGCTCCGGAATAACAGCGATTAGCCGTCATCGCATCGTAACTATCAACAATTGCAATGATTCTTGCAAATCGAGCAATACTTGCACCCTGCAACTTACGAGGGTATCCGGTGCCATCTAAACGTTCATGATGGCTATACGCAACATCAATGGTGCCGGTATAGACATTGGGAGCTTGCAATAAGAGATTACGCCCATGCACTGTATGCGACTTCATTAAAGCCATTTCTTTGGTCGTTAGCGATGCGGGCTTGTTTAATATCTCCTCAGGCACACGCATCTTACCGACATCATGTAACAGGCCACACAAGCCAATTTTTTCTAGGTCAGAAGCATCCATACCCAATTGACGACCAAAAGCGACCGCCAATACACATACGTTTAAGCAGTGATCGGAGGTATATGTGCTCTCTTCTCGTATTTTTGACAGCCAAAGCATGGCGTCAGGGTGACGTATGATCGACTGAACAACATCATTAACGGTGTCTTTAGCGACATCCGTATTAATAGAGCCACCTAGACGAATATCATTCAATAAATCAAAGGTAATAGTGCGTGCGTGCCTAAAGGCTTTATAGGCCTTTTTGTGCTCTTCTTGTAAATCACTTTGGTATTCGTAAGGCTGGGTTCGATGCTGACTAGCCGTACCAATGCCTGAAGCAGCCACATCGGCTTGGGCTTTGTAGATAGCGCTATCCACCCAAACATGCTCGCAATATTCGGCAACGATATCGACATCTTCAGGCTCCTCGATAAGGAACCCTTGCATAATAAACGGCGTATCAAGCCAATCTCTATCGAGTTTGGTTACATACATGCCTATACGAAGCTCGCCGACATGTATTTTGGTACTTTCGCGCATGGGTGAGTAAGATCTCATATCGTCATGTTAACCAGCACGTGGAGCCCAACGGCACCACGCATCAAAGTAAGTATAGCGAGCTTTATTCATTACAAAATAGATTTCACACTATTGACAACATGGGCAAGATTCGAAGAGTTCAAGCCTGCTAAATTAATGCGGCTACTATCAGCCATGTAGATTGCGTGCTCATCGGCCAGTCGTTTAACTTGCTCAGGGTTTAAGCCCAAGAAGCTAAACATGCCCTTCTCTTCTTCAATAAACGAGAAGTCACGGTGTCCACTCGCCTCTGCCAGTGCGGCAGCCAAATCTGAGCGCAACGATTTGATACGAAAACACATGCCACTTAACTCACTCTGCCATTGAGCTCTTAACACATCATCACTCAAAATTTCTGCCACAACTGAAGCACCGTGAGAAGGTGGCATAGAGTAAATTCCACGAGTGACCGCCGCCATATGAGAGATAGAAGCAGCCTTAGCTTCAGCGCTTTCAGAAACGACAAACGCCGCACCAACGCGCTCTCGATACAGACCAAAATTCTTAGAGCAAGAAACAGCAAGCATAAACTCAGGCAGCATTTTGGCAGCTAAACGGACACCAAATGCATCCTGCTCCAGATCATCACCAAACCCTTGATAAGCTACATCAATAAGAGGCACCAAGGATTTATTTGCGCATAATTCAAGCAACAAAGGCCATTGCTTTTGATTTAAATCTGCACCAGAAGGGTTGTGACAACAACCATGTAGTAAAACCACATCACCAGCTTGTGCGTTATCTAAGTCGCACATCATGCCATCAAAATCTAAACCATGGTTTTTATAGTCGTAATAACGATAGCTTTGGATGTTTAAACCCGCCCCAGCCAATAAAGGTACATGGTTAGCCCAAGTAGGATTACTCGCCCATAGCGTTAGAGTACGCCCTGTTTTCATTATCAACTCAGCCAGAACACGAAGTGCACCGCAGCCGCCAGGCGTCTGTAAACCGGCCAGATGCTCTGGCGCATTAGAAAACAGCAACTTAGCCATCTGCTCTATAAAAAGTAAGTTCCCTAAAGGGCCCACATAGCTTTTGCTGTGTTCAGTCTCTAATAACCTTGCTTCGGCCTGCTTAACCGCCGCCATAATCGGCGTCGCTCCAGAATCATCTCGATAGACTCCCACCCCTAAATCCACTTTCTCAGGACGAATATCTTGCTGGAAACGCTGAATCAAACCTAATAATGGATCTGCAGCTAACAACTCTAAAGATTCAAACATTTTTCTGACTCATCAACGCATAAGTAATAAAATAGGACAGGCATTATACCGATAGCCGCTAACAATACACGCGACTGTGTATACATTATGAACTTGGGCGCTGTGAAATGAATTCTGAGCTTGATGATTACGATTTAAAAATATTAAGAACTTTACAGCGCAATGCGGACTACTCAATGAACGAGTTGGGTGATGCTGTTGGCCTAAGCCATACACCTTGCTGGCGACGAGTAAAGAACCTAGAGCAAAAGGGCTACATCAAACAAAAAGTTACTCTGCTCGATGCAAAGAAGATGGATATCAATGTCAGCGTACACGCCTATATAAGCATCTTAAAACATGACGAACAATCTTTATTAAGCTTTGAAAGCTCAGTCAACACCATCTCTGAAATTGTCGAATGCTATTCAATTACTGGGGATAAAGATTATTTATTACGCATTGTTGTAAGCAGCGTAGAAGAGTACGAAAAACTCCTAAAAACGACCCTTGTTCATCTCCCCAATGTTGCTTCAGTTAATTCGGTATTTGCACTAAAGCAGGTGAAATATACAACTGAGCTACCTATTTAGAGGAGATGACCTCGGCTCGACAAAATAGCTCAACTATAAGCTATAAAGACAAGCACAGCTGCACTTTTGTATTTATCGTATTCGTTAGTAATCATGGCTTACAGCCGCACTCTCGCACCCCCATTTGCATCTCGGCATATGACTACTAAGGGAGGTAGAAGTACTATTTATGCTGGAGCCATTAGCCGCACCACTTCCTAGGGCCACAGTTCTCGCCCCCATGCGATCCTCGGCTACGACTACCAAGGGAGGTAGAAGTACTGCTTATACAGAGTAATTAGCCACACTACATTCTGCGGCCGCCGCTCTCGCACATCCGTGTGCTACACGGCATACGACTACCAAGGAAGGAGAAGTGCAGCTTATGCAGGAGCAATTAGCCGCACCACTTCCTGTGGCCGCCGTTCTCGCACATCCGTGTGCTACACGGCATACCTACTTCCTGTGGCCGCCGTTCTCGCACATCCGTGTGCTACACGGCATACCTACTTCCTGTGGCCGCCGTTCTCGCACATCCGTGTGCTACACGGCATACCTACTTCCTGTGGCCGCCGTTCTCGCACATCCGTGTGCTACACGGCATACCTACTTCCTGTAGGCAAAAAAAACCCGCAAGAAATGCGGGTCAAATTTCAGCACATGGAATAACAACTAAAACTCTGGAGAAGCTCAGACTTGGTCTTACTTAAGGTTTCAAGCTTAATATCTCAAAGACGCAACTCTTTTTGAACTTAATATAAGTTATAGCGTAAATAATGAGGCAGGCATGGAAGGCTTTGGAATATAGGGTCAATTTTAGTATTAAATTTCTAAATATGCCGACCCAGCAGGCTGAAACTACAAAAGCAACTACACCTTTAGCACTAGCTTGCCGCAGTAATCACCACGCTCCATTTTTTCATGAGCGGCAGCAACATCGGCTAAGGCAAATTGCTCAGCAACATGCACATTAATAAGGTGTATATCCGCTAATAAGTTCTTCTTTATAGCAGAACAGATTTGCGCCTTTTCAGAGCGGCTACGAATACGTAACGTAGAGCCTGTTAGGCAAATACGTTTCAGCATCAAACGCATAAGATTAAGCTCGACCTGAGCCCCCTGCTGAAACCCAAGCTGGATAATACGCGCCTTATCAGCAGCCAAATTAATATGCTGCTGGATATAATCACCACCGATATAATCCAAGATAAGATCTAACTGCTTACCAGGAATATGCTTAGGTACGTAATCCAGTAAAGCTTCTTCCTTATAATTCATTTGCCAATGCGCACCTAAACCTTTGCAAAAAGCTAACTTTGCCTCACTGCCCGCAGTTACCACTACCCGAGCACCGCGCCACAATGACAACTGCAAAGCAATATGGCCCAAACCACCAGCGGCACCGTGAATCAAAACACGCTCACCTTCTTTCAAAGACGCGTTATCAATCAAATTGAACCAGCTAGTAAATAGCGCCTCCGGCAATGCTGCAGCTTGTGCCATCGACATTGATTTAGGCACAAAGAGTACTTGAGAAACAGCGACACAAACATACTCGGCATAAGCACCACCATCGCATAGTGCGCACACACTTTGGCCCAACCAGCTATGGTCAACATCGGCTCCTAAACGCTCAACCCAGCCAGAAACCTCTAAGCCCAAAACGGGGCTATGAGAAGCTGATGCGCGGTACAAACCTTCGCGCTGTAATATATCAGGGCGATTAATACCAGCGTGACTCACTCGGATAAGCACTTCGCCCGCTTTTGGCACAGGGCGCCTTAACTGCTTAACAAATAAAGTCTCTACCCCACCTTGCTGACTCTGACATATCGCTTTCATTAAGGGGCTAAACGCTCAACCTGCCACTGCCCCTCGTTTAGAGAGTATTGAAAACGATCATGTAAACGATTCTCCCTGCCCTGCCAAAACTCGACTCTCTCAATCACAATACGATAGCCCCCCCAAAAATCAGGTAAAGGCACATCACCAGCTGCAAACTTACGCTTCATCGCATCAAACTGAGACAAAAGAAATTGACGAGAATTAATTCGATGGCTCTGCTTAGAAGCCCACGCAGCTAGCTGGCTTTCTCTTGGCCGACTCAAAAAATAGCGCAGGGAATCCGTGTGGCTTATTTTTTCAGCTCGCCCCTGAACTTTCACCTGCCGCTCCATCATATGCCAAGGAAAATGAGCACAGGCCTTGGGGTTTAATTCCAAATCCTTAGACTTATTACTTGCGTAATTAGTGAAAAAGACAAAACCCTGCTCATCAAAATGCTTTAGTAAAACAATACGCTGATTCGGCCACCCCTCAGCATCGACCGTTGCCAGTGTCATAGCTGTAGGATCTTTTAAGCCTGCATCTATCGCTTGTTGCATCCATAATTCAAACTGAGCCAGAGGCTCATCAGCTAGACGTTCTCTCGAAAGTCCTTCTGCTATATATTCTCGACGTATACTTTCTAAATCCATCATTATTACCACTTCTAGATTTGTTGCTTGAGCAAAGAGACACACTTGATTACTCTTGCAGCATGAACTCAAGCAATACTAATACTCTTATCACCGGCGCTATTCTCGCAGGCGGTGAAGGACGGCGCATGTTAGGCGCCAATAAGCCTCTGTGCAAACTCAAAGATCAAACTTTACTTGATCGAGTCCGACAAAAACTCAAGCCTCAAGTGAGCTCCATCTACCTGAGCATAAATGATGAACTCAACAAATCACACCTGAGTGACTTTATTTTAGTTCCTGATCTTTGGAATCAACGACTAGGGCCACTAGCCGGTATTTATGCAGTAATGAAACAGTTAAAAGAAGATAAGGCGGATGCACAATGGCTATTATGCAGCCCAGTCGACTGCCCCTTTATCCCGACCAACCTATGCCAGCAACTACAAAGCGCTTGCAAAAACAGTCACGCATCTATTGCCTATGCTCGATCTAAAGGTCGAAACCATTATCTAAGCTCACTTTGGTCTTTAGATACGATCGATGCATTAGAACTCGCCATTAATGAAGAGCGATTAGCCGTAAGAAAGCTTATTCAAGCCCTTAATGGAGTGGCCGTTGAATTTAACAGCCCAGCCAATGAGCCAGATCCATTCTTAAACATCAATAGCCCAGAAGAGCTCGCCCAAGCAGAGTGGCAACTTCATCATACGTCGGTGTAAAGATTGCACATGCCTAAAGAAATAAACATATGAACGGTGTCACTAAACTCTGCTGCAGTGCATTTATCTACCTAAGTACTTTGAGCCCTATCGTCTCGGCATCAAACTGCGATAATCAAGCTGACAACGAACTAGAAAAGCTTTATTGCCAAATAATCACGCAAAACACGAAGCATCAACTACCTAGTCTACTCGACTTTCGCAAAAACACAGAGCAGATGCAGCGCTTATTAATCAAACGTGACGCCAAAAAGCTAGGCTTAAGTTTACCTGCAAAAAAACAGGACTCTAGTAAGGCAAAGCCCGCCCGCCCTCAAAGAGAAAACCAAAGCAGTCTTACCACTAACCAGCCAAAATCAAGAAAGACCGAGCCCAAAGGCGAAGTCCAAAACACTAACTCAAGACGATTAAGTTCATGCCGGCTAAATAAAGCCTATATAAACTGCGCAACAACACGCTTTACCTTGCAAACCAATAAACCCAATAGTTCTTTACATAACACCGCCTTATCTGCAGCTAATACCTTATTATTCAGCAATAATAAGAACAGTGATACGCAGTACCTGAACCAGAGCTACCTAACATATATCGACAAAATGATGCTTATAGGCCTAGGAGATTCCACCATGTCCTATACCAAGTTTCACAAGCTATTTACGCAAAACAAGCAAAACCGCCATCAATTCTCACAGCGCTTTAACGAGCTTTATGAACTACTTAAAAAAGAGAAACAAAGTATGGCAATACGCACACGCTACAATGACCAGTATCCCGCTAGCATTAAGCAGTGTATGAAGGTGAACAATAAACTCATTATCTGTGACAATGTACAGCAAAACTGGATCTATATAAGCAGCAAGCACTAAACGCGACAAAGGCCAAGAACTAAAGAATGGGGGAAATACGGAGGATAAAGAAAATAAACAGGCCTAAGAGTAGATTCCTAGGCCTTGATATTGAAGCTATTCGTTATAAGGCACTAAATTAACATTGAAAATCTTAGCTTCACGAGCAGAATCAGCAATAGCCACGTAGGTATTGGCCTTGCTAAGCTCATGCATACGCACAATCACTGATGCTTCAGGGTTTTCTGCTTTTTTCTGAGCGATCAATGAGCGAATAGCCCTTACATCAACACGACGATCATCAATATAGATATCATCGTTAGAAGTCACTTGTATCAAGATGTTTTTCGGTGTGTCATCTGATGGTGGCGGGGGCACATCATTGTTTTCTGGGACATTCAGTCCAAGCGACTTCTCTTTCACAAATGACGCAGTCACGATGAAAAAGATCAGCATGATGAATACAACGTCGAGCATAGGGGTTAAATCAATTTCACCACTATCTTCGCTTTCTACCTTATGGCGTCTTCTACGACTCACGACTCAATCTCCAATTATCATTATAAGTGCCATCCCCATGCATAGGGTCTAGCGTACATACCAACCAATAGTATAGTACTTTCCGGTCAAAAGTAGCTGAGCCAGCTCAAGTACTCTTGGTTTCGACTAGCTCTAATTAAGAGTATCGACATTCTACACCAAAAGTACGCACCTAACTCAACTCTATGCAACATCCCCCTTAAACCCACCCAAGAGAGCAGATTTTAACCAAATAGTGGCCAAAATGGTCACTAGAGCATCACAACTACCGCCCCCCTTTACAGAGCAGGGGGTAAACGTAGCTAATTTCCGCCCCCAATGCCTAAGTTTTCCGTCTCGCCGACCGCGCTCTTAATTCAAACAGCAAAGCAATAAATTAAGCAATAAATACGCAGACCAACCCGTTTGATTTAACACGGCCAGTAAAGCAATTTACTCATCAGTGAACTCAAGCTAGTAAACCCTCTTTTTTAACTTCAGACTTACAATATTAAAATAATCAGAATTAATTAATAGAGACGCTGAAATCGATCGCACTTTATCGCTAAACAAAGAAGAAAACCGAACCCAAAACCTTATTTAAATACTCTCAAACGCCTCAAATATCAGCCTAAAAAAGTGAAAAAAAAGAATTCCACAAGCCCCCAACAAACAAAAGTCATTACACTTTTTTTGCATACTAATTAAGAGAAAAAAATTCACTTTTGGCAGTAAAAACTAAATATTTTAAAATAAGTGGCCATTTTCATTAAAAATGAAGCGAAAACATCAAAAATTGCTTGAATTTTTCTTGTTATTTCGTAATGTAGTGCTACAACTTCCATGAGTGTATTTTAAAAAAGGGTAACTCACATGGCTGGTCGAAAACCAACTGATCCAGTAGCAGCTCTAGAAAAAGAGCTAGCTCAATTAAAAGCAAAACTAGAAAAAGCACGCGAAGCAAAAGTTAAAGCAGCAGAAAAAGCTGTAAAAACTGCAACTGCCGAAGCAACTAAAACCACTACTAAAGCAAAAGCAGCCGCCAAGAAATTAGCCGCAGTTCGCGCTAAAAAGAAAAGCGCAGCTCAAGCCAAGCAGTTAGCCGCAGCAAAAGCTGCTGCTACAACTGCAAAAGATGCTGCCGCAAGCGCTAAGTCTGCTTTAAGTACAGCTAAAACTGAACTAAGCACACTAAAAGCGACAATGAAAGCTGCTGTAGCGCAAGCTAAAGCTATCGCGAAGCAAGAAGCGGCTGTAGCCAAGAAAGCCGCTATTGCCGAGAAAGCTGCTGCCAAGAAAGCTGCTGCCGCTGAAAAAGCGGCTGCGAAAAAAGCGGCTATCGCTGAAAAAGCCAAAGCTAAGAAAGCGAAAGCAGCCGAAAAAGTGAAAGCCCAAAAGGCAGCAGCTGCTGAGAAAGCGAAAGCTAAGAAAGCGAAAGCAGCTGAAAAAGCGAAAGCCAAGAAGGCTAAAGCTAAAAAGCCTGCTGCCGGCAAGAAGCCAGCCACAAAAACCACGGCTTCAGCACCTAAGCGTCGTGGTCGTCCACCTAAGGCTACAGCTAGCGCACCTGCAGCAAAAGCAAGTGCAACAAAAGCTCCTGCTAAGCGTCGTGGTCGTCCACCTAAGGCTGCTGCTAGCGCACCTGCAGTAAAAGCAAGTGCGGCTTCAACAAAAGCCCCTGCTAAGCGTCGCGGTCGTCCACCTAAGGCCAAGTAATATAACGCCCTAGGTACTAGCCAATAAAAAGGCCAGGCTCGCGAGAGGCTGGCCTTTTTATTTGTAAAATCCAACCTTAGTAACTTTAGCGCTTGCAAGCCCCCCCCCTGAAAACATCGAGCGGACTCCCAAAAATCACCTACATCCCTTCCTGATAAAAGGCCTCACGCTGTCGGCAGTACGACTCATACAGCACCTAGACAGTCCCAAAGCTAAAAAAACCAAGCTTCAACCCGCCTCAAATAAGACGGTAAAACATCTTCATTAAGCAAAATAGCCCTTACCTATCTGCATTCGAAGCCTAACGCAAAAAGGAAAATAGGTGCCTGCCCCCCAATCAACAAACACGCAACAACATTCGAACAAGCTCTCATCGTCAAAATGTTACAAATAGAAGAGCGAAGCCAGCCCCTAACAACTCAGTAGTGTTATTAAAGGCGAATTCATAAAACAAGATAGGCACAAAAGCCCTTAAGCCACGTAAAAAAATGCGAGCCTATAGCTCGCATTCTCAATAAGTCCAAACGAAAAGAACTTAGTTAATCAAGTTCTATCAGTGTAAAACGCTGTGCGGCTACATTTAAGTTGGCCAAAATAGTACCTACAGGCAAGTCCGCATCAAGACTTGAGCCAGCATCAGCCATCGTTAGGCCAAAGTTTGTATTAAATTTGTTAACCAGCATAATTTCACCATTAGAGGTCGAACGAACCCACCAGAACATAAAACTCGCATCATCAAGATCCGTCTCACCATCAACAAAGAAGCCCAAAAGCTCAGACTCACCACTGGATACAAAAAGCCCTCCTGTCCTAGCAGCAACACGCGCATCTAGCTGACTCACATTACGCAACAACACACTGCCATCACTCTGGCCTTTAAAGGCCCATTTCTGCTCATCACGGACAGAACTAACATCATCACAATCCTGCGATGCGACAATTTTTGGCTCACCTATTACTACTCCCTCACCATCAAATTCACTTACTGTTGACTTTACTAGACACAAATCACGAGTTTGATTCTGATCCTGCTCATCCACATAGGTATAAGTCCAACGCAATTGATAATATGGCGCATGCTCAAGCTCATCTATCGCTGCCCCGCTGTAACTAACCTCTTGCCCTTCTTCTCTAGAGTTTTCAGCAACAAGTACCTTACTAACACTATCTCTAGCAGCCACAACATCGGTTTCAGCAGATCCAAGCTCAAAATAACTGCTAAAAACTCGATTATCCTCCCCCCAAGCCTCTTCCAGACCTTCCGTTGAAGAATCTTTTACTATCACAGCCGCCTCAAGTGGATTAGAACCACCATGAAACAATGCACTGTTACTGAAGCTAGTATCATTACCTTTAATAATAATCGCCGCATTCTCTTCAGCTACATTTGTGAGTGCAGATGCCGTACCGATAAAATTAATAAAGCGGTTATTACTAACCCCCTCTTTAACATCTAAGAGCTCACCGTAAACAGGAGCCTCCACAACAATGTCAGCAAAAAAGTTATTATCATTTGCAGAAGAGACATTTCCCCATTCACTGGCATTACTACCAAGCACAATTGCCTCACCACTGTCCGTATTTGGCGTAGCATCAAGGCCAATATTTGTAATAGAGAGTTTAGAGATACTGTTATTTGATGAGCCATTACGAAGTACAAGACCGCGCTGACCACTGCTATCTATTGCCAGTGAATCTAAACTGCTGTTGAGCAATGCATCTGCAACAAAAGCTGTACCACCGGCTGTTAGGCGCAAACCACTTATATCCCAATACTCACCACTTAGCTGTAAAACCGTGGCATCATCCTGCTCAGTAGAAAGTACCGCAGAACCAATACCTCGTAGCAATATCGGCTCCTCTTCCGTACCCGATGCAGTGCCATAAAAAGTGACTCCCTCCATACCACTTGAGGCCTCATCACTTTCGCCGACAAGGGGCGCTGTTACTATAATTGCTTGGTTGGGTGCTGCATTTTTAAGAGCCGCTTGCAACTCTGCTGCTGTATTTGCATAAACCCAGTTATTTTCTAAACGATTAAAAACCAAAACATAATTAACTTGAGGATCCCCGTCTTCATTACTTGCGAGACTAATGCCTTTATATAAGGGTACCCCAACTTCAATATCGTTTACGGTATATTCACCATCAGGCATATCCTCTAGATCGGTAATTCCAGTAATTCCCCCCGTCGAATTGAGAGTAAGGTTACCTATTTTAGCGACTACATCAGGGTTACTAGGTAAGGCGCTTAGATCGATTGCAACCTGATCATTATTAACACGTATAGCATAGGTAGATGCCAAACAATAAAACCCCGTTGCAAACGGTGATCCAGAAAAGCGTAGATCATCGTAACGCTGGTAAGCTGATATATCCGCCAGAGGAAGCTCAGCCCCTGTAGAGTTAAAAAAGAAACTCAAGTCATCTAAGCGCGTAAAACCTGCAAGCTCATCATCCGTCGGTGTAGCCCTATTAATATTAAACACGTAGGAATCAGTACTGCTCTCATCCTCGGATAAAACATCCACTTGAAAAGTATTTTCACCATAAGCCAAATTTACGTACTCAAAGGCTCCAGCTAAGGTAGCCGTCTCATTAATACTTATTGACGCTTTTCTATTGGTTGGATACGCGTTGATACCTATTGAGCACAGACCAAAAGGCACATCAATGTTGTATTCAAATACGGAATCATCAAAATCGTCTCCGGTATCCCAATCAACAGCACCCGAGCCAAAATCATCGAAGTTCACGGCTCCAAGAGTTGAAACGTTACTCACCTGATTGACTGTAAGGCGATACTCAAGAAACTGCTTTCCATCATCACTTAAGACTTTAATAATAAAACCTGTATCCCCCCGCCTATCAACAACCATAGTAAAAGGCACGTCAGGACTGACATCTTGGCTATTAGTTATAAACGGGAAAGTCGTTGTAGCCTTAGAGGCCACCACCCGTAAACCCTTTGTAAAGGTTTCACCAATCGTGATTTCAATACTCTCAACCTCCAGAGGTAAGGACTCAGTTAAGGTGTAAGGCCCCTTATAATCTGGGTCGAAGCTCGGACTTAATTCATAGCCTGTAACACTTAAGCTCTTAAGGCGATAATCTGCATTGATGGTACTGGAGCCTTCAAGCTCCTTGGTCCCTTCACAGGCAAGTAGGAATAAACTAGTGAAAACGACAGCCACTATGGCCGAAAGACGTCTGTGCATCGAAAACGTTCCAGGTTTCTTATGATTGGGCGCGACTCAAAAGCGAGTAAAACACGCAGGCTAAATGGGCTGTCAAGGTACAGGGATTCGCCTAATGAGTAAAGGCTCACAGCCCATGTGCTATGGCGGAGGCACGATATTAAGACTTATAGAAAAGGAATTGGTTCCCTCAAAAAAAGGCTACCCTAGTGGCAGCCCAAGAACGAGAGTTAAAAAGGTCTAGATCTTAACTTAAGAACTGTAAAACTTAGAGTAAACTACGCTTGCTTTACAAAGAGTAAACGGCTTTCTGAGTTATCATTTACCCAGCCATGGGGGGTATTGGCGTCAAAGGTGATAAAATCTCCCTCTTTATAGCTTAGAGACTGTGTCGCTTTCATATCTGCTGTACCCGCTGAAAGCGAACCTGAGCCACTGGCCACATAAGCCAGCCATGCATCTTCCGAGGCATGAATATCAAACTCATCTGCGCCCGCTGCGACCTTAAGCACAAACATAAAAACTCCGGATGCCTCAAGCCCCATACCGGACCAGCCCTCTGGAAAATCTGTTGAGTCAAATTCTGGAGCAGCCGCACTGCTTAAGAAACTATCACCTGTTTTTTCTGACAAAAGAATATGAGTCGCCATATCAAGCTCCAATTCGTTATTTTTATCACTTTCAACTCAGACTATGTATTCCAAGATGCAATTATCTGGCACACATAGGCCTCTCAATCACCCTGAATAAAAAAGGGGCTAAACGCCCCTTTTTACAATTCCCCTTTATTCCATTTCCCACATTTCAGGCCAGAAACGGTAAATGCTATGACCACATTTTTCCATTTTCTTAACCGCCTCACCAAGGAATTCAAGGCTTTGCGCTTTTGCGGCTTCTTGATTGCCTATCAGCAAGGTGTAGTGGTTATCAGCTAGCTCATTGCCATCTTCATCTTTAATAACCACAGCCACCTCAAACGTACCTGAGGCGTTGGCAGGGATATTCCAGCTGATACCTACGTGGTTTTCAGCATCATCACTTTTAACATTAACCACTTGGCTTCCAGCAACTTCCGTTTGGAACCCGTCATAGCTTACTTTCCACTCTAGTTTTAAGTTTGAGTATGCCTCATGGTTGTCGTTCACAACCCACAAGTCGGCATTAAACTCGGAACCTGCATCCCAACGACGCTTTTCAAAGTGCAAGCTAGGAAGAAGCGGTTGATATGTACGCTTTAACCAATCAAAAGCCAGCTTTTTCTCACCGTAATAATCGATAATGCCCCACTTAATATCAGGTACATGCGTCATAAAGTGACAGAGCGAAACGCCACCCATGCGATCTTTACGACGGCGATAGGTTTCCAACGCAAACTGGATCACAGTGCCCTGAGCGATTTGTGTTGCTTCAACAAACTCTTCTAATGAGCCCATTTTGTAGTCATTAAAAACTTCAAAATTTAAATTCTGAAGAATTTCAATATCCGCCCAGTGATAAGCCCAGCTTGGCCCCATTGGCCACAGCTCGTCCTCAGGAATAAACTTTTTCAAACTATCAATAGAAGGCGCAGAAGCTGCCGTTAGCTCCGGAATAATCGCGCAATCAAGAGCAGGATAATATTCCTCCATAAACTCCGCACCACCTTGGTAATAGTGCTCATTAGCATGCATCGACTCATTAGGGCGGAAACCAATGTTTTGCCCTGACTCAGAACTCAACGGTGAGGCTAAGCCATAAGGCACATTGGTGTACTCAGCCACCGCATCGCCGATCACCTGCATCAACTTTTTATTACCACTGCGCTCATGAGCACCCGAGAAAAACACCTCTTCGCCACCCATCCAGAAAATGTTTGAAGGGTGGTTACGGCGCTGCTTAACCGTCTCGACACACTCGTGCAAAACACCATCAATAAAGGCTTGATCTTCTGGGTAAGCTTGAGTTGCAAGTGTAAAGTTTGTCCAAACAGTAATACCCAGCTCATCACAAATTTTGTAAAAGTCTGGAATTTCCGGCGGGTGCCAACCAAAGATACGCAAGTTGTTAATATTCGCTTCTTTTACCATCGCCAAACGATCTTCGTACTTCTTCAGTGTGTTGCGACCATATAAGAACGAAGGCTGGCCACCCCAGCAAGCCGAGCGCAAGAAGTGACGCTTGCCATTAATGACAAAGGTCCAAGGAAACTCGTTGTCATCACGCGAGAACGCCATCGTTACTTCACGCAAGCCAATCACTTCGCTGGCTACATCAAGCTCACTACCCCCTTGCTTAACGGCTAGCTTTAACTCATACAAGTTTTGCTCACCCATATCCCACGGCCACCAAAGCTTGGCGTCGGCAACCTTAATATCGGCACTGATTTGATTTTGACCTGGCTGAGCGTCAAGCTCTAGGTTAATTTCTACAGCCTCTGTTTCACAATTTTTACCCTGTAAGGTACCTACTAGCTGCACTTTTTCAGCTTTATCACTGTGGCTAACGACATCGACAGTTAGAGCTACAGTGGCTTCACTTTCACCTTCAACTGCATTTTGCACAGTAACGTCTGTACGCATGCTATCGATACGCACATCATCCGTTGCTTCAATACGAACAGGTCGCCAGATACCAAAAGGCACAAGGCCTGAGAAATAATCACCAGAGAAATTTACTTTTTTACCACCACAGTTACGGTAATTTTTGGGTGGCGGATCCAACTTCACCATCAACATGTTGGAGCCGTCGCGCCAGTCTTCAAAGCTCGCTACATCACTGATATCGAATTCAAACTCAGAGAACATGCCCTCGTGACGACCAAGGTGAGTGCCGTTTAACCACACATCACAGCTGTAATCGACACCTTCAAAAATAAGTCGGATTTTTTTGCCTTTCATTTCATCAGGAATAGCGAAACGACGGCTGTACCAAAATTCAAATTCGGCAGCCCACTTAGCGCGATGCATATTGCGGCCAAAATATGGGTCTGCAATTTCGTTAGCGCGGTGCAAATCGGTATAAACATCACCAGGCACATTGGCGAAGTTCCAACTGAAGTGAGTACCTTGATACTCTGCAGGTAATAAGTGCAGACCTTCTATTTCACCTTGACCGGGGCGCATGCGCTCCATCTGCCAGCGGAAGCCGCTTAAATCTAAATCGATGCGTGACATAAACATAAACCTCAAAACTAGGCCCTGGACATGGCGGGCCTACAACCAAATTAAATCTCAATATTTTGCGCAACAGCGTCAATACAATGGAGTGCAGACTTACTCGTAGTTAAAATAAATTGCGCGTTTTTGCAGATAACCGTCAATACCGTAAACACCATCTTCACCACCGGTACCACTGGTCTTATGACCACTGTGATAACCCTGGATGTAACCGCAAATCATCTTATTCACAAATACCGTTCCGACTTGCATGTGGTTAATTGCGTGGAAAATAGTTTTCACATTTTGAGTGAAAATATACGACGACAAGGCATCTTCGCGGTCATTACAGATATCGAGCGCTTCGGCATAATCTTTCACTGTAATAATCGGCATGATCGGGCCAAAAATTTCATGTTTAGCTAAAGGCATATCGCGCTTCACGCCACTTAATACCGTAGGTAAATACCAATGGCCTTTTTTAAACTCTTCACCTTCTGGTCGTGCACCGCCAATTTCTACTTTAGCGCCCATTGCTACGGTTTCTTCCAGCATTCCATGAATACGCTTAATGCTGTCGCCGGTCACACTTGGGCCCATATTGAAATCACCCATAGGATCGCCATAAGTAATTTGTTTAACGCGCTCAACTACACGGCGTGTAAACTCCTCAGCAATGCCCTCTTCGACCAAAACTAATTCATTGCAAATACAGACTTGGCCACTGTTGGCATAACGACTTATAACAGCAGCCTCTACCGCTTTATCTAGGTCCGCATCATTTAAGACAATAAACGAGGCTTTTCCGCCCAACTCCAAAACCAAACCACTGACGTTGTCGGCGCTCGCTTTATAAATCGCTTGGCCTGCACGCGTACTGCCGGTTAAGCTCACCAAACGAGTTATCGGGCTGCTTACTAAGGCAGCACTGGTTTCAATGCCTTTACCGCTGATTAAGTTAATGACGCCTTTAGGTAGGCCAACCTCTTCCACCACTTTACAAAACTCGGACGCGGTCACTGGCGTGGCTTCATGAGCCTTAAGGATCATCGTATTACCCGTCACCAATGCAGGACCAATCTTGCGACCAATTAAGGCTAAGGGATAGTTATAAGCACATAAACCCAAGGTCACCCCATAAGGCACCTTTTGTATCCACAGCTGCTCATTAGGCTGATCTGAAGGGAAAATATTACCTTCTATACGGCGCGCGGCTTCTGCCGAATACGTTAGGTAATTAAGCGTATCGTCAAATTCACCATAGGCCTCAGGCAAGGTCTTACCTTGTTCTAGAACCAATAAATTAGCAAAGTGATCACGCTTAGGTTTTAAGGCCTCAACGATTTTCATAATCCAACGACCGCGCTCAATCGCCGGTAGCTGCTGCCAAGCTAGCTGCGCCTCACGAGATGACTCAAGAGCCCGCTGTACATCATCAGTAGTACAATCAGGTACGGTCGCCCAGACCTCTTCATTGGCTGGGTTTTCTACGTCAAACGTTTTGCCAGCAGAAGAATCAACCCACTGGCCGTCGATGTAACAGGGATAATGCTGAATACCACTTGTCATAATTCGCTCCTCATCTCTGGGTGCTATTTATCGTTATTGGAATAAATCAATTTATTAAGTAGCTAAGAGATTCATTAGCCGCTTAATCAGTTACTATTTTTAACGCCCACTGAAAACGGCATCACGCTTTTCTAAAAAGGCCCTAAACCCCTCATCAGCATCATCCGTATCGTAAAGCTCGTCGCTAAGTTCTTTTTCCAAAGCTAAACCTTGCTCCAAAGTAAGCTCCACGCCACCGCGTAAAGCGCGTTTTGTCGCAGCGACAGCTAAAGCCGGGCCATTAGCTACTTTTTTAGCGTAGTCAAAACACGCCTCTGCAAGTTCGTCACGTGCATACAGTCGATTGACTAAACCCCAAGCAAAAGACTGATCAATCGAGAACACATCACCAGTGGCAAGTAGCTCCATTGCTTTACTTAAACCAACTAAACGCAATAAACGCTGACTGCCGCCATTACCTGGAATCAAACCTAATTTAATTTCCGGTAAGCCAAGTTTGTAATGGCCTTCTGCGGCAAAGCGCAAATCACAGGCCATCAATATTTCTAAACCGCCACCAAGTGCGTGCCCTGCCAACTCTGCAATAAACAGCTTAGGACTGGCCTCCATTGCAGCCAATGTTTGACGAGCTTGAGCCACCATCAGCTGATTATCTTCGGTGCTATTTGCTTCAAACTCTTTAATGTCAGCACCAGCGCAGAAAAACTTTTCTGAGCTGCTATTAACGATAACCGCGCCAACTTCAGCATCATGACTTGCGTCAACCACGGCTTGATAAAAAGCTTGATAAAAAGCTAGGTTATACGCATTTGCGGGCGGGCGATTAAAGGTGATGTAAGCGACCTTGCCATTTTTACTGTAACTAATTAATTCGTCAGTCATAGTTCGTCTCTAAAGCACTCTAAGAGCTATTAAAACTCAGCGCGAAGTGATTCGTTGTGCTCACCTAAACTCGGTGCGGCACGTTCAGAAAGCAAGGCCTGGTCATCAAATTTAATTGGGCATCGTGTGGTCAGATACTGGCTATTCTGGCCTTTTACTTCTTGCACCATATTCAGCACTTTGAAACCATCATGCTCAAGCAACTGCTTCCAATTAAGCACTTGCGCACACCAAATATCAGCAGGCTCTAAAATGGAAAGCCAGTGTTCACAGGTATTCGACACAAGGAAATCAGCAAGAATTTGTTTAATCTCATCACGCTTGGCAAACCAAGTGCTCGACTCGCTATAAGCCAACAAGGCATCACAGCTAAGTAACTCACCCAGCTTAGGAATTGCTCCCATTGCTAACGCGATATAGCCATTGCTACATTGGTACAAACCATAAGGAGCACCAACCAATGAGTGCGCGGAATTCACGTCACCGCGAACAATGGGTTCTGCATCTTGGTAATACAAGGTCAAAGGCTCAAATTGAAAATCGAGTATGGCTTCAAGCATACTGACTTGAACTAATATCGGTTCACCTGAAAAAAGCGCGGCCAACAAACCCTGTACCAGTTGGGCGCCGGCTAAATTATCGGCAATGGCTAAACCCATCGGCATTGCATCATCACTGTCAGAACCACTTAAACCAGTAAGACCACTGAGTGCTTGCAATAACAGATCTTGGCCTGGCTCTTTAGACCAGGGCCCTTCATTGCCATATCCACTGATTTCGCCGTAAACAAGCTTGTCATTTAACTTGCACAAGTGTTCATAAGATAAACCTAAACGCTGCATCACCCCCGGGCGGAAGTTATGCATAACAACATCAGCTTTAGCTGCGATCTTAAGAGCAAGCGCGAGGTCGTCAGCATCTTTAAGGTTGAGCTTTAGGCTCTCTTTACCTCGGTTAATCGCTTGGTAAAAAGCACTTTCATTAGCGATATTAAAATGAGACGCATAGATAGAACGCGACAAATCGCCTTTTTCATGGTGCTCTACTTTTATTACTCGCGCGCCTAAATCTGCTAGACGCAAACTGGCACTAGGGCCAGATAAAAACTGACTAAAATCGAGAACCAACAAGCCCTCTAATGGTTTAGAAACGGTACTCATAACCCAAACTCCTCAAACAAGTAAGCATTGGCATTACCTAAAGCGGGAGCCGCCGTTGTATTTTTCACAACAGCGCCGTTTAAACGAATTGGGCAGCGAGTCGTACGCACTGATACGCCATTATCGCGCTTAACATCCAGCTCCATGTCCAATACTTTATAAGCCTCTTCCTGACTTAACTGTTTGTAATCCAACACAGCTGAGCTCCAGTAATTATCGGCTTTTAACATAGCAAGCCACTGGGCACTTGATTTGGAGATAAAGTGTTTAGCTAGTTGCGCCTTGATTAGGTCTCGCTCTGAATATTGCTGATCTACATCGTAATAAGCCTCTAAACCGAGGCAACCAATGCTTTCGCACAGTTTTTTCAAATCGCCCATGCTAATGGCGATATGCGAATCAGCCGTTTTATAAATACCATAAGGCGCGCCCAAATAAGCATGAGCGTTATTTTGAGCACTGCGCTCTGGCAGCTGCTGACCATTATTTAAAAAAGCAGTAAAACCTTCGAACTGAAAGTCGATGATCGACTCAAGTAAGCTGACATTGACTTTAGATCCCTGCCCCGTACGCTTTTTCTTTAATAAGGCGGCTAACAAACCTTGAGCAAAGTGAGTGCCGGTCAACATATCCGCCACAGCAATACCCATCGGTTTTGGAGCTTGATCCGCATTCCCCGTTAACCAAGTTAAACCCGACACAGATTGAGCTAACAAATCTTGACCCGGCTTATCTTTCCAAGGGCCTATTTCGCCATAACCGCTGACCTCGCCATAAACGATAGCCGGATTAAGTTCTTGTACGCTGTCGTAGTCCAAACCAATGCGCGCCATGATGCCTGGACGAAAGTTATGAGTAATCACATCGGCTTTCTTAATTAAAGCCTTAACGAGCTCTAGATCTGCCGGATCTTTTAAATTCGCAGCGAAACTCTCTTTATTACGGTTAATCGTGTGAAATAAAACACTATCACCATCAGCCCACATATTTTTTGTTGCCAAGGAACGACACGCATCACCGGCACCTGGGCGCTCAATTTTAATGACGCGCGCACCCAAGTCTGCCAAACGTAGGCCCGCGTAAGGCCCAGCTAGATACTGGCTGAATTCAAGGACGGTTACGCCTTCAAGAGGCAAACTCATAGCTTGATGCCTTTTGACTCAACATAAAGAGCATTCAGCTTGTCCAATAACGCCTTTTCATCACCACCATTCATCAAATACTCACGAATAGGCGCACCGCTGTTATCTTGGAAGAACATATGACCGTGATAACGAGGGCGCAAATAAGCGCGATCCAAGGTCGGTAAGGTATCGTTAAAATAATTGTCAGTGGTTTCGTTTGCGTAATCACAAGTCCAAGCGTTGCGATGACCTGGCTGACCGCCAAATTCGATATAAAAACCACTTTGCATCGCTTCGTTAGCAACAAACTCAGCATACTTAGAAGCAATTTCTTTGTGCTCAGATTGAGCTGAAATTGCCAAGCCGGTTCCACCTAAGGTCGTGCACAAACGATCCGTGCCAGGCAGAGTTACGGTGTCAGCAAATTTAAGCAGTTTGCGCGCATAGTTTGGTTTAGCGTAATTGGCATAACCATAAGCAAATGGGCAATAGGCAAATTCATCTGTTTGGGTCATTGCTTCATAGACTTGGATAGGATTCCAGTCGAAACAATCACGATTTAAATGAATAGACAGTTCGCGCAGCATTTTAAGCGCTTTAATGCCCATTGCTTCGCTCACAACGTATTCGTCACTAACACAAACGTCCTCACCCATGGTTGAGCAAAGCATGTAGAAGTTCATCAAGGTATCTTGTGGAATAGACGGAACGGCAACTTTGCCCTTTTTCGCCAACGCCATCAGTTCATCCCAAGTTTGAGGCATGCCCACACCCTCAGCCTCTAACAAATCCATGCGAGCCGAAGCAACAGGTGTCGCCGCATCAATAGCTAAAGCCACTTGTTTACCGTTGTAGTGATAACTCTCATGGCTGCGCCCCACAGAGTTATTAGCAAGGTCTTCTAGAAAAGGGGCTGGCATATGGTCATTAAGAGGCACAATCACACCTGTCTGAGCAGCAAACCCCGCCCAAGGGTGGTCAATGACTAATAGATCGTATTTTTCAGCAAGCTGGTCAATAGGTTCATCGGCAAATGCTTGCAAGGAACGCTTACTCCAAGTGATACGCACACCTGGGTTTAGCTCTTCAAAACGCTGAGCGGTGGCTGTCATAGGGACATAACCGCGGGTATGGCCCCAAGTAATACCTTTTAATTCTATTGTCTTCTGGCTCATGACTACTCCAATGTGAGTCGTTGCTGCGTGTCGATTTAACACCTAAGTTATTTGCTCAGGTCTAGTAGTTTAGTAGAACGTTGCCACTAAACCCGCATGAGTTTCATTTGCTAAACCTTATTTACTACTTGCTATAAACAAACAAAACCAATAAATTCATATTTGAATCTGTTGTTCCATTATAAATACATTAGTAAAAGTGGCACAATAGCTTTTTGCTCAAAAAACTGATTTTTTCGATCTAAAACAAAGCAAACTTAGAGTTAATTCGCACAGTAAGCGTTGGCTCTAAGCGCGTAACCTGAGAAACTAGGCAGCCACTACCGTATGATTGCTAAAAAAAACATGACAAAAACCGCTAAATACAGCGCTCCGGCTCTAGATAAAGGCTTAGAAATACTAGAATTCCTAGCACACGAGACCACTGCAAAGTCACAGGCAGAAATTGCTCAAGGCCTAGAACGCAGCCCCAATGAAATTTATAGGGTCTTAGTTGTACTTGAAGCGCGCGGTTATATCGCTAGAGATGAACAATCGGGGAAATACAGGTTAACCTTGAAGCTTTACACGCTCAGCCATGCCCACAGCCCCGTAGAGCAAATGCGTCGTGCAGCTCACTTGCCAATGACAGCCTTAGCCGAAAAACATGGCCTAGCATGCTATATGAGCGTACCCCACGAGGGAAAACTAATGGTGACTAGCCAAGTCAAAAGCCCACTTCCTGTATCGCTATCTATTACAGAGGGGACTTTATTTCCTATTTTGAATACCACTTCCGGCCGTGTGATTCTTTCTCACTACCCTCGTGAACCACGTAAAGCCTTACTTGAAGACGATCCGCTATTTAAGAAAATGGACGCGGCTAAGAAAACACAGCTTTTAAAGCAGTTCGAGCAGATAGAAAAGCAAGGCTATTTAGTCGCTGAAAGCGAGCTTACTAACGGGATCACCAACTGTTCAGCCTTTATTGGTCAAGCAGATATTGGCCTAGTCGCTGCCATTTCTGTTGCCACTCTTAGCGCCAGCTTAAGCAAAGATGAAGAAAAAACATTGATTGCAGCAGTATTAGAAACCGCTCACGAAATAAATTTGCGCATAGGCTTGAGTCAGACTGGAGGCGAAGGCGAGCAATAGCCATACGATGAGGCAAGTATATGAATTCATGCTTAATTAGCTTTTTGTCAAAGTATGATACGTTCAATGATGAAGAGCGCCGTATTATTGAAACTAATAGCCTTATTAAAGAGTATGCCAAAGGTGAGTTTCTCGTCCGCTCGGGGCAAATAGCGACACACACCTATCTTGTGCTACAAGGCTGCGTTCGCAGCTATTATCTTAACGATGGAAACGAACAAAACACTGCGTTTTTTACCGAACACGATATTATCACCCCCGTTAGCTACAGCAAAAACCTAGCTTCAAACTACTTTATTGAATGCTTAGAACCTTGCATTATCTCTCATGGAAGCAAAGAAAAAACGGAAGACTTCCTCTCTAAACACCCTCGTTTTTCGCTCTTGTGCCATAAAATAAATGACGCCATTCTAGCGCAACGTCAAACATCGTGGGATCACTTTAGGAACTTAAGCCCAGAAGAGCACTATCTAGAACTCACCAAAAGTAATCCTGATTTATTAAAACGAATCCCTCAATACCATCTCGCTAGCTACCTAGGCATTAAACCCCAGTCCTTAAGCCGTATAAAAAAAAGACTCTCCAAGCAAAATCACTAAATATTTATAAATATGCACCTAGGTGAATGAATGCGTATTTCTAACGATTTATCATCAGCATTTCAAACTGGAGGCGCCTATGAAATCGACACTATCAACACTTTGGCTATTTATTCTTTTAAATGTACTTTTCCGCGATTTACATGATTTATTTAGGCCAGGGGCTATTACAGAAATAGAGACAGGCACTATTAATGGCACCCAAATAAGTAATGAGCTTCTACTCTTTGCTGCGTTTGTCATTGAAATACCAATCCTGATGGTTCTATTGAGCAAGATCCTTCACTACAAAATCAACCGTAGACTTAATATAGTTATCCCTCCCCTATTAGCCTTAAGCTATCTGCATAATGGTGTACGAGACTTAGATGATGTCTTTTTTATGGCGATTGTGCTCTTGGCTCTACTATGCACATCTGTTTTAGCCTGGCGATGGCAAGCTAACACTCGAGTTTAAAACACGTAGATACCAACTTATGAAAATGCAAGAACATCACAAGGTTGCTCTGATTACAGGCGCAAGTAGTGGTATTGGCTTAGCCACAGCAAGGGCGCTCGCACAACAGGGAATGGAACTACACCTATTATGTCGCAACAAAGAAAAGTCCGAAAAAGTAATCACTGATATTATCAAACAAAGTGGTAATACCAATATTTCATTAATTACTTGCGATCTTCGCTCTATGAAAGAGGTTCAGCATGCGGCGCAAGGTTTTCTAGATACAGGGAGGCCTCTACATATACTTTTAAATAATGCTGCGACTTTTAACTTAAAGAGAGTACTTACGCCAGAAGGCGATGAAGAAATGTTTGCAGTTAACTACCTCGCCCACTTTTTGTTGACCATACTTTTATTAGATAGGCTGAAGGCAAGTACTAATGCGCGAATTATCAATGTCGCATCAGATGCCCACTGGTTTTGCAAAACCATTCGCTTTGATGACTTAAGCTTTTCGAAGGGTTTTAGCGCCTTTAAGGTTTATGCTCATTCCAAACTCGCCAACATTATGTTTACTCAAGCGCTTGCTAACAGATTGAAATACAGCTCTGTGAGCACCTTTGCCTTACACCCAGGTGGATTTGGAGTAAGAACAGGGCTAGGAACAAAGAACACCATAGCAGGAAAAATAATAATGCTGTTGTTATCCCCTTTCCTCCAGTCACCAGAGCAAGGAGCCTTGACACAACTACAATTATGCAAAACCCAAAACATAGCCAGTAAAAATGGAAGCTACTTCAAGAACGCTCAAGAAAGCCAAGCCAAACCATGGGCCTTAGATAAAGCCAGCTATGAGCGTTTATGGTTAGCTAGCGAGAGTTTGTTGGCTAACTATCTAGACTAAAACCCCAATACACTTATGACGGCCCTGAATATTGTGGCTGGTTGCAGTACGCCCATAACCATTACTAAAGTAAGTAATCAGAAGCGCTACGTGGGGGGAGTAAGTATTAAGAAAAGAAATAAGCGAGAGCAAGAGCAAGTCCCGTCTCGCTATCATATTTAGGAATTAAGGTGCACGGCATGAAACTCTAAATGCTCATCAATAAAACTGGCGATATAAAAATAGCTATGATCATAACCTTCACGCAAGCGATAATCGATTTGCACATCATTAGTCTCAGCTGCGGCTAATAGACACTCAGGCTTTAGCTGTTCCGTTAAAAAATTATCGGCCCCACCTTGATCAATCAGAATCGGCAACTGCTGCAAACTCTCGGCCCTAGAGGCAAGCAACAAGTTACTATCATAGTCTTGCCAACTAAGCTCATCGTCACCTAAATAGCCTTTCAATGCTTTTTGCCCCCAGGGAACTTGGCTTGGCGCAACAATAGGAGCAAATGCAGATACACTGCAATACTTATCTGCATGTTTAAATGCAATGCTGAGTGCACCATGCCCTCCCATGCTGTGTCCAGAAATAGCACGACGACCATTTGTCGAAAAGTGCTTTTCAATCAAGGCTGGCAGCTCTTGCACACAATAGTCGTACATACGATAGTGTTTGTTCCACGGCGCCTGCGTAGCATTCAGATAAAAACCGGCCGCAAGACCAAAATCCCAAGCGGCTTCTGGGTCATCAGGCACATCATCACCACGAGGACTGGTATCCGGTGCAACCACAATAAGACCTAATTTCGCAGCCTTACTCTGAAAGCCGCTTTTTTGCACAAAATTTTCATCGCTACAGGTTAAACCTGACAACCAATATAAAACTGGACAGGCCTGAGTCTCCACTTGAGGCGGTAAAAATACGGAGAAAGTCATCGAACACTGAGTACTTTCAGCCTCATGTTCAAAACGTAATTGACGCCCACCAAAGCTGAGGTGTTCAGATAGTTGCTTTAGTTCTGCCATAGTTAAAACTCAATTACAGATCGAATTGCCTTGCCTTCGTGCATTAAGTCAAAGGCTTTATTAATATCTTCAAGCCCCATGGTATAAGTCACCATAGGATCAATCTTTATTTCACCGTTCATATATTGCTCGACATAATCAGGTAATTGGCTACGGCCTTTCACACCACCAAAAGCGGTACCTCGCCATACGCGCCCGGTAACCAACTGGAATGGACGTGTACTGATTTCTTGCCCAGCACCAGCAACACCGATAATGACACTTTCCCCCCAACCTTTATGACAGCACTCAAGCGCTGAACGCATGGTGTGTACATTGCCAATACACTCAAAGCTATAGTCAACACCGCCATCTGTTAACTCAACAATCACATCCTGAATAGCATCGCTGTAATTTTTGGGGTTAATACAGTCTGTCGCCCCTAGGGCTTTCGCCATTTCAAACTTATCTTCATTAATATCAACAACAATAATGCGCTCGGCTTTGGCCATAACTGCACCTTGGATCACACTCAGGCCAATACCACCCAAACCAAATACAGCCACACTGGAACCAGCTTCAACCTTGGCCGTATTCAATACCGCGCCAATACCTGTTGTGACACCACAACCAAGTAAACAGACTTTTTCCAAAGGCGCCGCTTTATTAATTTTAGCCAAGGCAATTTCAGGTAAAACGGTAAATTCAGAGAAGGTCGAGGTACCCATATAATGAAAAATGGTTTCCCCCTTATAGCTAAAACGTGAACTGCCATCTGGCATTAAACCCTTACCCTGAGTTGCACGAATGGCTTGGCATAGGTTGGTCTTACCCGACAAACAAAACTTACACTGCCCACACTCTGGGGTATAAAGCGGAATAACATGGTCACCGACGGCCAAAGAACTAACTCCCTCACCAATAGCCTCGACCACACCGGCACCTTCATGACCAAGAATGGAAGGGAAAATACCTTCAGGGTCTTCACCACTTAGGGTAAAGGCATCGGTATGACACACACCCGTGGCCACCAAGCGAACTAAGACTTCACCGGCCTTTGGCGGCGCAACATCAACTTCTACAATCTCTAATGGTTTACCGGCACCAAAGGCCACTGCAGCACGACTTTTCATATGTCTTCTCTTTTAATTCTGAAACAGTTTTTATCTGTGGTTATGTTTGGGCATAAAAATCAATCAAGCGTGGGCACAAACAACATACACAACGACACACACCACGACGTAAAAATGGGCGCTTACTCTAAATGGTTTTAAGCTTTAGAAATACCACTACGTTGCGCAATTTCCGTTGCTAGGCCATCTAAATTGTGTTGGTTCTTCTTTAACCAGTATGACTCTATGCCTTTTACACCCTGCTTATCAGCCCACTTATTTAAGGCCTGCCTATCTTCGACATAGTCCATTAAAGGCACACTCATACCACAACTCGCTTGAACCAGGTCGATATTAAGTACGAAGATTTGTCTGGCACCAGTGTAGTCGGGAAACATAGCGGCATAATCAGGCCAAGCAACATCTGCTTTATGCAGTACCTGAGCATGACCATAACAACGTAATATAAGAGGAGCGCCTTCAAAGGCGCACCACATCAGCGTCATGCGATTATTGTGCAATACATGGCTTGCGCTTTCATTGCCACTGCCAGTCAAGTTCATCCATACAAGTTTATTTTCATTCACGACCCGTAAACTATCCCCTCCTTTGGGTGATACATTCACACGGCCTTCTGCAGCAGCCGTGCCTACAAAAAACATCGCCTGCTGCTCTATAAACTGTGTGTGCTTATCTTCTAAACTCTTAAACTGCTGCCCCATCTCTTCCCCCCTTTACAACCCATTAACAGTACTGACTTTAAACCGCCACTCACAATACAAGGTCTTTAGCCTTAAAACGCTAGAGCATCCCCATTTTCATCAAAGAAACCACCGCTGTGCTCTTTGCTTAGGGACTCGAGACTCGAACAAAACTTAGGTACCAATTGTTCAACGGTATCAGGTGCCTCAGGTCCCCCCATATCGGTTTGCACCCAACCTGGGCTCATTGCGATAACCGTTTGCTCAGGGCATAAAAGCGCAAGCTTTGCAGTGAGCATATTTAAAGCTGTTTTCGCTAAGGCATAAGAGCAAAATTGCTCCGTTGCTATCGTAGCTATAGAGGCCAAACCTGAACTTAGCTGGACAACTTTTGCGCCTTTTAGAAAAAGGGGCGCTAACTGCTGCACTAAGAGCGCAGGCCCCACCGTATTAACACAAAAGGATTCAGTAAAAGCAGCCTGTGTCCATTGACCAAAAGGCTGATCAATCGTAGTGCCCGCATTATTAACAAGTAAATCAATAGCCCCCAACAGAGTCACATCCTTAGCAAAACAATCAATACTTGCCTCATCAGCCAGATCTAAGCTAAGAACCTGACAGTTAGCATAAGAGCGAGAAAGCTCGGCCAACTGCTCTGGTTGACGACATGCAGCTACAACCGACCTGCCCTGTTCAAGATAGTGACGCAATAAACCTAAACCAATACCTCGACTAGCTCCGGTAATCACTACCAAACCTTGGTTTTTCATAGCATTCTCTTATATATTAGCTGTGTATGTACACGCCTATAGTCTCGGCAACAAG
Source organism: Agaribacterium sp. ZY112 (assembly GCF_041346925.1). NCBI lineage: Bacteria > Pseudomonadati > Pseudomonadota > Gammaproteobacteria > Cellvibrionales > Cellvibrionaceae > Agaribacterium > Agaribacterium sp. ZY112. Next base: position 3,538,157 of record NZ_CP166840.1, read on the forward strand.
CTCCAAGGTCAAGCACCACAAGGGCTAGAGAGCATCGTTAAATGAGACATGCGAATTAGCTCTTTTGTATGAGACAATAATTCGAAAGTACCATATTGTTGTAAAGAATCGCGAATACTAGCGATATAAAAAATAATGATAAAAACAAGTTGTCCGCTTACGTGAATACTCGCATCTCGCCCTTGGCTGGTCTTGTTGTTTTTTTACTGCTTAGTGTTTTTGCCCTTAGCAGTCGTGTTGCACACGCCACTAATTTAGCTGCCGATGCTACTGCGGCCACCAATAAAGCAGCAACACCTAGCTTTAAGCTCAAACATATTCGCCTAATCGCCGATACTTCAAGCTTCCGTGATAAAAGCCGGCTCCGAGAGCTTCACGCTCAAACCAAGGAGCTAAAGTCAGAGCTGCCTGCCTACGTTACTCATGCAGACCTTCTTGGCGTCACTGACGCACTCACCCAGTACATGCGCGATAAAGGTTATAAGTTTCATTACGCTCGCCTTGGTGCTCAAAAAATTACAGGCGGAGTGGTAAGTATTACCATCAATGCCGTCAGCCTTAGCGATATACAAATTGATAATCAAAGTCCGATTAATACCTCGATCGTTGAAGGCTTTTTTCAAGACTTTGTTGGTCAATCGGTTTATCAGCCCGATATCGATCAACAGCTGCTACAGCTTAAGCAGTCTGAAGAGGTAAAGGCCTTTGCTTATTACAGTCGTGGCCAATACCAAGACAGCGTTCGCCTCAATATAAAACTGGCACCCAGCTCGGAATTTAAAGGCAGCATTAAACTCGATAACTATGGCTCTCCTGAAACGGGCCAAGAACAACTATTGGCTCAAGCCCGCTGGCTAAGTCCAACAGGCAGGCTGGATCGTTTATACGGCGGCCTGATGGCCTCGACAAATAACGATGAGATCAATACCTACGGCTATTTACGCTACATCAGCCCTCTAAGTAGCCCGCAAACGCGAATAGAGTTAAGAGCCAGCAATAACATCTTTGCTGTAGGCAACGAGTTTGCCTCTCTTGAACTAAACGGCGATGCAAAAATATATGGCGCCAGCCTGCATCAAGACTTGTTGCAAACATGGCGCGGCAAACACCAACTAAGTTTAAGTTACGAGCAAAAAGAAACCGACTTTGACTCTGCTATCAATGACCCCAGTTTAGAGCAGGATGAGCAAGCTCAGAATCTAGGCCTTTTATGGCAGTGGCAGCATCAATATGACTGGGCCAATCAGTACATAGCCGCAGGTTATTATAAAGGAGACTACAGTGTCGACGGCTATATCGAAGACGAAGCTTACGATAAAAGCGTGCTTGCTTATTACCTTGGCTGGGCAACAAACTCACTAACTCAAAGCCGTTTATACTCCAGCTTCAAACTCTCTCTACGCGGCCAGTACTCCGCTCAACGCGTCAGTTCCTTTGATCAAATCGCACTAGGGGGAGCTTGGGGCATTCGCGCAGTGCAACCAGGATCATTTGCTGCTGATAGAGGTTTAGTTAGCAGTTTAGAGTGGCACCTGCCCCAACTGATTCAAGGCCGAGATATCAACTACTGGCATCTTAGCCCCTTTCTCTTTACCGATTACGCCTTTGGTGACAAACTAGACCTTGATGGTGAAATAATAGACAGCGCAAGTTTGCTTGGTAGCGGTCTTGGACTCACGGTCAATGCGGGAAGAAATGTCTCCTTAAAACTACAAGGCGGCATCAGCCAGCACACAGAATTGGACTCTGGTAACTTGCTGCAAGAAGCAGGCTTACTTGCCGAACTGGAGTACCGATGGCCATAAACAAACCTAGCACAAACATCGCTCAACACATAAGAGGCCGTAAACGCCTGCTATGCATGCTTATTAGCTTGCTCAGCAGCCCTGGTTTAATGGCCGCGCCTGAAAATGGCCGTGTAATCGCTGGTGAAGCCACCCTTAGCCAGCACGGTAATGAAACGCAAATAAACCAGCACAGCCAGCATGTTCAAATCGATTACGACAGTTTTGATGTTGGCCGAGGGGAACGTGTTCGCTTTAATCAGCCTAACGCCCAATCTGTTGCTCTTAATCGTGTAACAGGCAACAAGGCCTCAAAAATATTTGGCAACATTGATGCCAACGGCCAGGTCTTCTTAATAAACCAAAATGGTGTGCTCTTTGCCCCAGGTGCCAATATTAATGTGGGCTCACTCGGCGTCAGCAGCCTTGGACTGGAACACTTTGATGTTCACTCCGGCCGTATTGAATTAAAGACTCATAACCACGCCGGAGCCATTAACAACCAAGGCCAAATTAACAGCCAAGGTGATTATGCTTACGTCAGCTTTATCGGGCCCGACATCAGTAATAGCGGCAAGATAAGCTCAGACGGCGCACTCAAACTGCTAGCGGATCAAAGCCACGTCGTTCATGTAAATAACCAACTTATAGGCTTACAAAGCAGCCAGCTTAGCGCCAATATACAAAACAGAGGCCAACTGGAAGCGGCAAAAGTCTTACTCAGCGCATCTAACGTAAATAGCCTGACTAACTCAGTGATCAATAACGAAGGAGTTATCCACGCTACGACCCTCAAAGAAGTCGATGGTGAGCTGATGCTCGTCGCTCAAGGCTCCGACGTGTTTAACAGTGGCACCCTGCAAGCTGATGGACAAGGCCAACAGAGCATCCATATCGAGGCAAAGCGCCTAGCGAATACCGGCGACATTCATGCTGACAGTGCGCAAGGAAGTGGCGGTCATATTGATGTAAGCAGCAGTGAAACCTTAGTGCTAACTAAAGATGCTCGTATTACAGCAAATGCACAAGGCAACGGTGATGGTGGCTCTATACGGTTTTTCTCCGACCAAAATACCTTGTTTGAGCATGGTGCGCGTATAGAGGCACGCAGTGGTATTCGCTCAGGTGACGGCGGTTTTGTTGAAGTTTCAGGTCTTGAGCACGTTAGCGCCCTAGGACTTGCCGATGTTCGCAGCTTAAACGCACAGGGCCAAGATGGCCTTTATTATATTGATCCAACCGACATCCTAATTACCGACAGCTTAGGTAGTGGCGGCTCCTTTACAACAGGCGATCCAATTTCATGGAACCCCTCTGGTGCCAGCTCAGTGATTCATGTTGATACGATCAATACCCAGCTTGGTCTTGGCAATGTTGAAATCGATACCGCCAGCGCTTTTGGCGGAAACGGGGACATTACCATCAACGCCCCTATCGATATTAATGGTGCGGGTAATAATAGCCTGACCTTAACAGCAACTCGTGACCTAGTTTTTGCTAATACAGGCTTAGGCGGCTCTATCAGCGATAGCAACAAAAGCTCAACGGAAAGCTCAAACATCAATTTAGTGGCTGGCCGTGATATCACGATGCAAATCGGAACCAATATCGACATAGACCAAAGCCACCTGAATATGCTGGCAAGTAATGGAGATATTACTCTTCCAAATAGCGGTTTTATTAGCGTGGGGGATATCAGTGTTGAAGCGAATAGCATCCGCTCTCAGAGCCAACCTCACGTGCTGTTTGCATCGAGCGTAGCAGGCTCCCGGCTCACTTACAGAGCCAATGCCCCCAGTGGTTCAATGGATATTGACCTCAATAACAATATCCATGAATTGGACTTACAGATCGATGCGACATCGACCCGAGTCATTACACTCAGGCCCGACACCGATTTACGCATTATCGATATTAATGCTGCCCAAACCAACCTTCTAGTCAATAGCGCCCATAGTGTAGGCATCGATGCACTTAGTGCACTTGATACGTTTAGGCTTATCTTACCGACAGGTATTGCCACCCTACCCTCGACGGGTATTAGTGTCAGCTCCGACTTAGTGATCAATTCCGAAGATATCATCGATACAGACACGGGCTTAAATGCACGCGACATCATCCTCGATGCCGACTTTGCCAGTATAAAGTTCGCCAATCCGAGCTCTGACTCAACAGTGAATAGCACATTTAATAGTGCGCGCTTTGAATATGTAGGTAATGGTGATTTAACAATCAAACAAACCGGTGACTTACTTATTATTGATCGTCTTGCCAATACCCAATCTATCAATGTTGCCAATGGCAATCTTAATCTTTTTGTTAATGGAAACTTAACACTGCAAGATTTAATTCTTGCAAGAGATCTCGATGCCGATGGAGTACGCAAAGGCCTTATCGACATTATTGTGACCGATGGCGACATTCATATTGGTGACGCAACAAGCGCACGCCCTACTCGCATTCAAAGTATTAGCCCAGATGCAAATAGCCTTGGCGGCTTGGGTAACTCGCCAAGTAATCAAGTCGCCGTTCGTATCAGTAACCGCCCAAGCAGCTCTAGTGGCTTTGATGTCCATATTGGTAACGGTACCGACCTAGCTCAAGTCCATGCTCTAGGTGGAGACATTCTGCTAGAAAGCGTCGGTGACTTGAACATTCAAAATAATGCCAGTATCGCCGCCTACAACACAGCTGCGGGAAGTACTGGCGGAACGATAGACGACAACTCAACAACGACAGCCGTAGGTAGCTTAACTGCAGAAACTGGACGCCATGTTAGTGCTCAAGAGCAGGTTGCACCGGGCCCAATGCCTACACCAATTCCCTCTCCAGCCTCCTCTGCACTACCGACTGTAACAGCAAGTAGTGAGCCGACAGTAGAGCAGCCTCTTGTCGTCGAGCCCAGTGTTTTTCTGCCGGCAACGCCAACTCAAGAAGAGGAAGAACAAGATAACAGGCGTAATGCTGAAGATATTATTAAAGAGGAACTGGCCTTATCTCCTGAGCACATTTTAGCTACAAATGCCGATACAGTAACTGCCACACCGAAAAAACAAGCCAACGATCTTAGCAGAGCACTTGAGCTTTCGAGTTCTAACTGCCACTCTGAAACAAGCGCACAGTCAAAACCTGAGTGCAAACAACAACAGGCGCTCAAACAGTTTCTAGGCTTGATGTGGATAGGTGGCGACTTACCGGAATTAGACGATTAATATGAACAAGCTATATACATTATTAATGTTCATGTGCTCTCTCAGCCTAGCCCTTAGCACTAACGCACAAAGTACGCAGTCACAAAACGATGCGCAAATAACGGCCTTGTTTTTATATAATTTCGTGAACTTCTCCGAGTGGCCAGACGCAGCCTTTCGAAACGATCAAGCCCCTATTCAAATGTGCCTTTATGGTCACATCCCTTTCCACACTTATTTAGATGCCGTTAACGGCACCTTAATCGGCAAGCGTCGTTTACATATATACCGCACAGAAAAGCTCAGTGAGATAAAAGATGGCTGTCATGTACTGTTTGTCAGTGAAGATAGAAAAGCCGAGTTACCTAACTTCTGGAACAATATTAATTACTACTATGTATTAAGCGTAGGAGAACAAGAAGCGTTCACTGATCAAGGAGGCATTATCAATATCATGCGAACTCGAGATCACCTAAGCTTTGATATTAATGTCAGTAACGCCTTAGAAGCCGGTTTGTTTTTAGAGGCAGACCTGCTTGATCTTGCTCGAAAAGTAAAAACCAATGACTAGAAACAGCGACTAATCTAGTAAGCCCACCAAGCTAGTATATATAAACTCACACACCTACATTATCCCTCTTTAGGAGCTAAACCCGCCATCGTAGAATTATAAATACGGTAGTCGTTTTTACCGGCTTTCTTAGCTTCATATAAGGCAATATCGGCCTGCTTCATCAAGGTATACATGCTGGCATTATCTGGTTCGCCAATAGCCACTCCAATGGTCGCATTGCAGCGATATTCATTGCCACATAAACTCATTGGCTCCGACATCACTTGTAAGACTTTACAGCACAATATATCCAGCTGTTGATCGTCTTTAAGCCCTTCAAGGACAATCACAAACTCATCACCACCAAAACGAGCCAGTGTATCGTCCTTACGAATAATAGTAGACACACGCTTGGCCAACTCTCTCAATAATTGATCTCCGGAATCATGCCCTAAGGAATCATTAACCGCTTTAAAATCATCGAGATCAATAAAACACACAGCATAACGGCTGCGATTACGTCGGCCTCGTGCAATGGCCCTACTTAAACGCTCCTCTAACAAACGACGATTAGGTAGCTTAGTTAAGGGATCGTAATAGGCCATACGTTCTAGCTTTTTCTGATCCTCTTCAAGCAGGTTAACCATGTCATTAAAACTATCAACAAGCTCGCCCAGCTCATCATCACTAAAACGCTCAGCCCTTAAACTCCAATCCCGCCCTTCGGTAATTGCCCTAGCTACCGTATTTAAACGTTCTATAGGGTTCGCAATTAAGCGCTGAAAACGATTCACCAAAATAATCGACACTAAGCATGAAGCCAAGGCAGCTAATACGATGATGTAAGTGAGATCCTGTCTACGCTTATCGAGATCAGCCCTACTCACCACCATAAATAACGCACCAATGGGCACATCTTTTCTGGTAATAGGATAGCTAATACGCATCAGTGTCTTTTCACGCTCAATCTGTAACTCAGACAGCTGTGGTGCGCAGCGATGACCTTGGCCTGTGTGAATTTCTGCCAACACCTTGCCCACCTGACTACTAAACAAACAAGCGTATTGAATTGAACTTGCAGGCAAGAGCCCATCGAGCTCCTCTTGAGCCCGACGCCGGTCTAAAAAAGCGATAGGGGCCGCAGAGCTTTGCGCCATAATTTGCGCCAATAAACGATGATTCTTGAGAAATTGCTCTTCTTGCACGCGCGAATCGTAGTAATTCATCGCAATACTGGTCAGTAAAACCGCCAATGCCATACCTAACACCACAACAAGCATAATCTTGTTGGCAATCGGTAATTTAGAAAACATGGGCTTCATAAGGTGGCTCGGCACTTAGTCGTTATCATTATGAGTGCAGTATAGAGCAGCGACTTAGCCTTGGAAATCACCCCTATGGTCTAAACTCTAAGCATAAAAGCAGAGATATCCCTATGGACCATAACTTACTGCAAGCCTACCAATCGATCACACTTATTGACGCCATCGCTCTAGCTACCTTTATTAGCTGCTGGATAGGTTATTACTACTTTGCTGAAAGCGGCAAACGTGGCCGCAGAGGCCTTGTCGGCATTACCCAAGAGTACCGCCTACAATGGGCCTATATGACCCCCACAAGAGAAATCCCTGTGGCATGCGCCTCCTTAGCCTCAAACCTAATGAGCAGTGTTTCATTTTATGCATCAACCACTATTTACATCATTGCCGGTTTATTTGCACTTATAGGCACAGTCGACAAGTTACAGGTATTCACCAGTGATCTGCCCTTTGCCCCTGAGGGCTCTCGCAGCCTGCTCGAGCTCAAACTGATGCTCTTGGTTATTATCTTTGTTGTTGCCTATTTCAAATTCACATGGGCATTACGGCAATTCAACTTCCTCACCATATTAATTGGTGGCACCCCCAGTGAAAAATACATGCAAAGCCCAGAGCACTGGCAAAAAGTTGCAAAACGCATGGCTCGGATCAATTCTCAAGCAGGCAACGAATTTAATCGTGGCATACGTGCCTATTATTACGGTATTGCCGCCCTTGCTTGGTTTGTAAATCCTTGGCTATTTTTGTTTTCCACCTTGTGGATTACTTGGGTGCTCTACAACCGCGACTTTAATAGCAGTAGTGTTCGTTTATTACGCGATGACTATCCCCCAAATCTCTTTGACCCAAGCCAATATATGGCAAATACAAACACCGATAACAACAGTCAAAAGACAAGTGACGACAGCGGCTCTTAAGACCCCTTCAATCAAGTTGTAAATGTTGGCTACAACCTTAGCTTTCAGCTTTAGTGTCAAGCAATAAGCTCCATGAACTTAAGCCCCAAAGGTGTTGAAATAATCAAGTTTCTTAGCTGCTTTCCTTTTTGGTGCAAAACCACAAAACACAAATATTTTCACCTCACTACGCTATGAGTTAGCGCAATAAAGTCGCCATGCAACTTAACAAAGCAAGAAATCTGCACCATAAGGAAATAGCACACTGCCCTTTCGCACCAACTATGAACAACAAACAACAAGCCCTCAAATAAGGCCTGTTCATTTTTTAAACCAAGACAAGTAAACAACATGCCTCTTTGCTTCGCATTGAAGCAAAAAATCACCAGTACAGTGCACATTAAAAAACGATAAGTGAGATAAAAAGACAGCCTCCCCAGACAAAAGACTGACCATAAGCCATTGATTTAAAAAGAAAATAAAAATAAAACGCACAGATTTTATTTTTTTGGCAAGGCTTTTGCGATAAGTCTAATACAAGAAAAATTTTCATTTTTATTTTTACTTTTGAGGAATCAAAATGCGCTTTGGGAAGTTTTCAATAAAAAAATTAACTGCAGCAGGGCTGACCACCCTGTCAATGTTTAGCATGTCAAGCAGTAGCATTGCTGAAGAGCTAGACGTTGAAAAAGACGAACTAACCTTTGGCTTTATTAAGCTAACCGATATGGCCCCTCTCGCCGTAGCGTATGAACAAGGCTATTTTGAGGACGAAGGTTTATTTGTAAAACTAGAAGCACAAGCAAACTGGAAAGTTCTTCTTGATGGCGTGATTGATGGCAACTTAGATGGCGCTCACATGCTCGCTGGCCAGCCATTAGGCGCAACCATTGGCTATGGTACAAAAGCTCATATCGTTACAGCATTTTCAATGGATTTAAACGGTAACGCCATTACCGTATCCAACGATATTTGGAAGCAAATGAAACCAAATATCCCTCACGATAAAGACGGCAAACCTGTTCACCCTATCTCTGCAGATGCTTTAAAACCTGTCGTCGAGTCTTATAAAGAAAAGGGCAAGCCATTTAACATGGGTATGGTATTCCCCGTGTCGACTCACAACTATGAGCTGCGTTATTGGCTAGCTGCAGGTGGTATTGAGCCTGGCTACTACGGCCCCGGTGCTGCAGGTCAAGTAGGCCAAATTAACGGCGACACCTTATTATCAGTAACGCCTCCTCCACAAATGCCAGCTACCATGGAAGCCGGCACTATTTATGGCTACTGTGTGGGCGAACCGTGGAACCAGCAAGCCGTATTTAAAGGTATTGGTGTACCGGTTGTAACCGATTATGAAATCTGGAAAAACAACCCAGAAAAAGTGTTTGGCGTATCTAAAGAGTGGGCAGAAGAAAACCCTAATACTCACCTTGCTGTCGTTAAAGCACTTATCCGCGCTGCAAAATGGTTGGATGAGAAAGACAATGCTAACCGCCCTGCCGCTGTAAAAATCTTATCTCAGCCTAATTACGTTGGCGCCGATTACGAAGTTATTGCCAATTCAATGACCGGTACTTTTGAATACGAAAAAGGCGACAAGCGTGAAGTTCCAGACTTTAACGTTTTCTACCGTCACTATGCGACTTACCCATTCTACAGTGATGCAATTTGGTACTTAACCCAAATGCGCCGCTGGGGCCAAATTGCAGACGACAAGCCTGATAGCTGGTATGAAAAAGTAGCTAAGAGCGTATACAAGCCTGAAATTTATATGCAAGCAGCTGAACTACTGATTAAAGAAGGCCATGTAGACAAGAAAGACTTCCCATTTGGTAGTGATGGTTACAGAGGCCCACAAAAGCACTTTATCGACAACATCGTTTATGACGGTAAAGAGCCAAATGCCTACCTTGCTAAATTCGACATTGGTTTAAAAGAAGGTCAAAAAGTGAGCTCAACAGGTATCACTAAAAAGTAACACTCATAATCAACATCAACGTGGGCTCGCAAGAGCCCACATCCTTACACAACAAACTAGACGTAACCAATCAGAATTAATTCTGCGACTTTAATAGGCAATATTCATGATTAATAAGTTCATTAACTTTCTTCAGATCACAGGGCTAACTTGGTTTATCCCTCTTGCTCGAATGGCAAATGGAGAGAATCCCAAAGAACAATTTAAACAATTATGGCTCGTCATGGGCATACCTGTTATTGCTTTTGCTTTTTTCTTATTTTTATGGGGTGCTGGTGCCAGCCAAGTAAAAACAAGCCTAGGGGCTATTCCTGGCCCTTCTCAAGTCGCCGAACAAGCTGCTGCTTTATGGCAAGATCATAAAGATCAACGAGCCAAAGCAGATAAATTTTATGAACGCCAAGAAAAACGCAACGAAAAATACGAAGCACAAGGAAAAACCGATAAAATTAAATGGCGCGAGTACACAGGCTCACCTACTTATATAGATCAAATATGGACCAGTATTAAAACCGTATTTATGGGCTTCTTTATTGCTACGATTATTGCTGTTCCCCTTGGTATTTTCTGTGGTCTAAGCCCAACTGTTAACTCAGCGTTCACTCCAATTATTCAAATATTTAAGCCAGTCAGTCCACTTGCATGGCTGCCTATTGTCACTATGGTGGTATCAGCAACATATGTAACCAATGAAGATCAAGCTTGGTTCAGTAAGAGCTTTTTAAACTCAGCGATTACCGTAACGCTCTGTTCTTTATGGCCCACACTTATTAACACCGCACTGGGTGTTGCATCCATCGATAAAGACTTAATGAATGTCGGTAAAGTATTGCAACTAGGCTGGTTCACTAAGGTAACTAAATTAGTATTACCTTCATCGCTTCCCCTTATTTTTACAGGTTTGCGCCTCTCTCTAGGTGTTGGCTGGATGGTACTTATCGCTGCAGAAATGCTTGCTCAGAATCCAGGTCTTGGTAAGTTTGTTTGGGATGAGTTCCAAAACGGTAGCTCACAATCACTAGCTAAAATCATGGTTGCTGTACTCACCATCGGTATTATTGGCTTCTTACTTGATCGAATCATGTACACCCTACAAGGCTTATTTACTTTTAGCGACAAGCGTTAAGCCCAACTAATTAGCAGCGGCGCCGATAACGGCGCCCAAACTAAATGATTTATTGTGAGTAAAAAATGACTTTCTGCCAGTTAAAAAATGTAAGTAAGAGCTACGGCACAGGTAACAACGTAACCGAAGTACTGCATGATATTAATCTCGATATTAAAGAGGGTGAATTTGTTGCCATTGTAGGTTTCTCTGGCTCGGGTAAAACAACCCTTGTAAGCACCATTGCAGGCTTAATCCAAGCCGACCAAGGTGAAGTAATCTTTAAAGACAAACCTGTAACAGGGGCTAGCTCAGAGCGAGGCCTTGTTTTTCAAAACTATTCATTGATGCCCTGGCTCACTGTATTTGGCAACATTGCCCTTGCAGTCGACCAAGTATTCCCCTCTTGGTCAAAATCCAAGCGTAAAGAACACGTTCTAAAATACGTAAATATGGTTGGCTTAAGCCATGCGGTTGATAGACGCCCCGCTGAACTAAGTGGCGGTATGCGCCAACGAGTATCCGTTGCACGAGCTTTAGCCACCCAACCAGATATGCTCTTATTAGACGAGCCCCTATCAGCACTGGATGCATTAACCCGCTCAAAATTACAAGACGAGATTGAGATAATTAGTCAGATTGAGAAAAAAACAATTTTGCTGATTACCAATGATGTAGATGAAGCTATTTTACTTGCTGACCGAGTTATTCCTTTAAATCCAGGCCCTAAAGCTAGCCTTGGCCCAGAGTTTGTTATTGATATCGACCGCCCTCGCGATCGTACCGCAATGAATAACGACGAGACATTTAAGAAGTTAAGAAAAGATATTACCGAGTACTTACTTAAAGTAGGAATGGAAGCAGCCAGCGACGATGACAATGTGAAGCTGCCTGACATACAACCGAATACAGCATCAGAGTTCCCGAATAAAGTAGCAGAAAATGCAGCAAAAGCTCGCTCTATCGCACTGGATCGTTATGTCGAGTTCTCCAATGTACACAAAGTTTATCCAACACCTAAAGGACCACTAACCGTTGTTGAAGGTTTTGACCTTAAAATGCGAAAAGGTGAGTTTATTTCATTAATTGGTCACAGTGGCTGCGGAAAGTCGACTGTTTTAAGTATGGTTGCCGGCCTAAATGAGATAAGTGATGGCGGCATTATCCTTGACGGTAAAGAAGTGAGTGGCGCAGGCCCAGACCGAGGCGTAGTATTCCAGGCCCCTTCTCTTTTCCCTTGGCTTAGCGCTCGTCAAAATGTCGAGCTCGGTGTTGAGCGAGTTTATCCACATGGATCAAAAAAAGAGCGAAAAGAGATCGTCGAATATTATCTGTCTCGTGTAGGCTTGGCCGATTCGATGGATAAAAAGGCCGCTGAACTCAGTAATGGCATGAAACAGCGTGTAGGTATTGCTCGCGCTTTTGCCCTCTCCCCCAAATTACTGCTGCTTGACGAACCTTTTGGTATGCTTGACTCATTAACTCGCTGGGAGTTACAAGAAGTTTTAATGGACGTTTGGAAACGTACACAAGTGTCTGCCGTTTGTGTAACCCATGACGTGGATGAAGCAATCTTGCTTGCAGACCGTGTTGTCATGATGACCAATGGCCCCAATGCTAAAGTCGGAAAGGTATTAGAAGTTAATTTACCGCGACCTAGAACACGCAAACAACTATTAGAGCACCCTGATTACTATAAATTACGAGAAGAAGTGCTAAGCTTCCTCGAAGAATATGAACACGGGCCCGCAAAAGCAAAAAAGAGCGAAGCCCCAAAAGAAACAACAAAGAATTCCAACACGGAAGAAACGGCTCAAAGTAACACGGAAGAAAAAGAGCAAATAGCTGAACCAGCTTAATAATTTAACAAAGTTTGATAAGAAACACTTACCACAAGGGGTAAACAATGCTTAATTTGAAAAAATCTATTCTTGCTAGCGCAATTGCAGCATCTACATTAGCTACTGCAGCAATCGCCGAAGAGCAAAAAGGTTTTATGGAAACTATGGCCGATGGAGACGCCAGCGTTAGCTTTCGCTACCGTATGGAAAGCGTTACCCAAGATGCTAAACCTGAAGATGCTTTAGCCAATACATTAAAAACTCGCCTTAACTATAAGACAGGTGAATACAACGGTTTTGGTGCCTTCTTAGAGTTTGATAGTGTCAGTGAACTTGCCGAAAAAGACTACGACGATGGTCTAAACGGTAAGACTGATTACCCCGTAATTAAAGACCCTGAGTACACAGCGATGAACCAGGGTTACGTAAAATACTCTAATTCAGGAGCCAGTGCTAAATACGGCCGTACTCGTATCTTATTAGATAACCAACGTTTTGTTGGTGGTGTAGCATGGCGTCAAAACGAACAGACATTTGATGCGTTTGCTGCAGATTACAAAAACGACAACCTTACCCTTACTTACGCTCACATCATGAACCGCCTCAACATTGTTGGTGACATCGATGACACTAAGGATGATTTATTAAACGTACAGTACAAATTTAGCCCTGCTGCAGTATTAACAGGTTACGGCTATTTTCTAAGTAAAGAAAACGTCGATAAAAGTGATAACGACACCATTGGGGCTAGCTTTACTGGTAAAGCCGGAGGCTTTGAATACCGCGCAGAAGCGGCGCAACAAGAAACCGATGCATATAGCGCTATGTATAGTCACTTAAAAGGTAGCTATAAAGCAGGCGCAGTTAAGCTAGGTCTTGGTTACGAAGTTCTTGGTGCTGATGGTGCTGATGGTTCAGTTGGTTTTGCTTACGGCACCAACCACAAGTTTAACGGTTGGGCAGACATGTTCTTAAAGACTCCGACAGGTGGTTTAGTAGACCTTTACGGTAGTGTTGGCGGTAAGTTTGGCCCTGTTAGCGGCGCGATTATCTATCATGACTACGAGTCTGACGACAGCAGTGTAGGCGCTGGTGATCTAGGTTCGGAAATCGATTTTGTTGTAAAAGGCAAAGCAGGGCCTGTTGGCTTGTTACTTAAGTACGCCAACTACAGCTCATCTGATGATTACGGTACCGATACTCAGAAGCTTTGGTTACAAGCTACCACTAAGTTCTAAGCCTTGCGCCAAGATCTTAGCAAGAAATAAAAACGGGAGCTTAACGCTCCCGTTTTTATTTGCCATTTAGAATCGCTATATAATTAGCGCGTTTCCGAATTTGATAAATCCCTCGCGGCACTCACATTGTTATCTTGATGTCTAAACATCACTCTATCGACCTTAAAAAACTTCGAGCGACCAGAAAGAGTAAAGACATAATCCTGCCCCGCTTTTAAATCATAAATTGCAACACGCTTATTGTTATGCCCCCCTAAATCCAAGCGGTTACCAGAGGCCCAAACAAAATTATTGTCCTGACCACCATAAAATTTTGTGTTGCTAGTCAAAGCAGAAAGAGGCGCTTGATTACCATGAGCATTGCCCGCCTCTGGCCCTGCAGAATAATCCCCATCTAAACGAACGTAAGCATCATTAGCAATATCACTTCTGAATTTGCCATTAAAGTCCATATTAACCTTGGCAATATGCATGTCTAAATAATACAAACCCGCCTTATTAATTCTAAAACTGTATGTTAAAGGTGAAGCGGCAGGGCCACTTTGCGGGTTATTACCAAGAAACTCTAAATAGCCACTGCCGCTGTAATTGGCAATGTCAGTGGCTCGTTGCCATAAATCGAGGTCTGAATCAGTATTTTCAACATCGATAATAACTAAGCCATTTTGCTCGTTATAAGCACTTGAACTAGCTGTTTGTTTATAAACCAACAAGACCCAATCACTGCTACTTTCACTAGGAGGCGCACCTAAATTAATTGCTCCAGGCCCTTGTATATCAGTGTCATTATGAGTCTCACCCGTGCGCGGATTAAACCAAAGGCGCTTATAGCTTGCATTATCTGGCAGGCTAAGGTTAGTTGCTCCACCATTGCGAAGGTAAATTAAATAAGCCTCTCCCTCATTGGCTAATACCCAATCATCCGTTGTCGAAGTGAGTTCATTACTGGCTTGCATAGCCTGTAAATCAATGTTCAATCCGCCCTGAACAACATCGCGGAAGAACGTAGCCACATGACCACTTTGCTGCCAATGTGCGTCAAACTCTCTTAAGTCTTCTACGGCTAAGTCGTATGCGTGGCCTGAACCATTATTTTTTAAATACCATTCAAAACCCGCACCCCCAGCCATAATATTGGCCCACATCCAATACACACGCTGACGTTTAGTAACAGACGTATTGGGTGTTGGGGCTTGCCCACCCGAAGCCTCTGTCATGGTAATGACCCAAGGATTACCGGCATCAGCTGACTTTTGTGCCCACTCTAAGACCTTGCCATAAACACCACCACTTGCGCTCTCCGGTATGCCACCAAACTGGAAGGTCGGGCCATCGATTGTTTCATGACCTAATAAAGCCTCATATCTATCGTGCTCACCAGGATACGTATGCATAAATATCGCATGTTTATAAGGATCTAAAGCACGAATATAGTCGGCAAACGCTTTTTCTTGTGCTGCGGTATTGGTGTTTTCTTCACCTAAGTTCCACTGCAAAGCAGGATGATGAGCAAAACGAGAGATTAACTCTCGATAATAAAGTTTACGCTCAAGTCCAAGATCACCACCATTAAGTAATTGATCGTTCTCGGTTTCCTGAGTCATCATATGAATCAATAAACCCTTTTGGCTCATATGACTAAAAGCGAGCTCCCACTGATCTAATTTACTGACATCAAAGTGACGACGATTACCACTGTACTCAACCCAAGGGTGAGCATCACAGCCATCACCATTTGCCGTCATTGCCATAACATAAACAGCATTAACACCACGGCCGCTAATATAATTAAGTAAACCGATTAAACTTTTGCCTTTACCGCCATTCCAAGTAGGGTCACCATTATCCCAATCGGCTTCATGTGAACTAAAGCGATGTAACACGCCTTTACACGAGCCTACATTGTCATGCTTAGTTGTATTATCAAAATCAGCATAACCAAAAATATTTTCCGGGCTATCCATACCGGCTTCTATATAAACTGAATTATCACCGGCAAAGCGTAAATAGCGCTCCCCGTCTATATGACGAAGTAAACCACGCGCACGCATATCACGACCGCTTGCCGCACTATCAGCCACATTAAAACGGCCACTTTCACCATCAAAAACCGTTAATGGATTTCCCTCATCACGAGTAAGGCTGGCTGCAATATTATTACCTTCACGGAAACTAACTTCGTAATTCCACGCTCCCGTCTTAGGCGGCATAAAGTGCGCACGCCATACATCACCTAAAGCAGCACCGCTATTAGCAGCATCCCCATCAGCTGCAAAGTGGCCAGGCACCCAATATTCACGTTCACCTTGATAAAAGCGCACATCAAAACGTAAGTCTTTATAGGTTGCATCAATACTTTCATTCGCTTCATAACCTTGGCAAATAACACTGACTTTATGCCACTGATTTAAATCACCTTCGACACTACATACACCGCTCTCTCCGCCGCCGTTTTCACCGCCACCTCCGTTAAAAACATCCGAGCATGGCTCAGAACCACACATACATACACTGGTGAGTGTGCCACTGTTACGACAGTCGGTGGCCGTTTCTCCCCAAACACTTCGACACTGAGAGGTAAAGTCACATTCATCGATAACAGGGCTAGGTTCAGGGGTCGCCTCTGTACTTGGTGTCGTTTCTGGCGTGCTCTCTGGCGTAGATTCGGGCGAGCTGACTGCGCTCGCCTCAGGAGAAGGCAAAACTGAGTTATTAGGGTTCGGTAACACAGAGGGGCTAGGAGTCGCAACGATACTCGCACTCGGAGCAGGCATCGGTGACTGACCAATAATAGGGCTGTTCTGTGCATCAGGAGCAGAAGGAGCATTAACCAGCCCTCCTTCCGAACCTCCACCACAGGCTATTAACAGTAGGCTCAGTATAAACGTTAAAAAGACTCTATATATTGTCACCGCTAGCGCTCTCGAGTTATTTAATTCAAAAGCATCATAATTATTTAGCAGAAGCCAAGCGCGGCGGCGTTCACGCTTAGTGATTAAATGAACTCCATAATGAGAACCAGTGCACGGAGAACGCTCTCTATGAAAGGGTGTTCCTATATAAAAATCACTCTTGCCCCTTAGCCCAAATATTAATCAGGAGCGTTAGCATCCCTAGCATAAATAGCTACGAGAGTAAGAAAGAGATAACAAAGAGGAGAAGAGAGTAAGACCCAAAGGGCCTTACTCTAACTACAAACGATTACCGTTTAGCGCAAGTTACTTTATCAGCAGGAAACGCAGCCAAACGAATATCACCAATTTCCAACTCCATCTTGTCGCTGGTGTTTAACATAAAAACGGTGGTGATTTTACTAAAATCCAACTTACCATTATCAAAGCACTGCAAGGGTACGGGAAAACTTACCCATTTCTTTTTAGGTAATTTTTTTAAGGGTGCCTTGATCGGAATCGAGCTACGAGTCTTCCAATCCCAACCAGACTCCATACTAATATTTACATGATCTTTAGGAGCTTTAATAACTCTTACATCAAACACTAACGCGGCTTGGTCTTTCACCGAACTAAGATCAAAGTGTTTGGCGCCATTATTTAAAGTTGCATAATAAATATTTTCATTCTGGCTGCCCCACTCCGTACGTACATCTTTGGGTGTCCACTTAAGACGAATACTATCGCCCTCTGCATGGCGCTTAGCAGGTGATGCTTTTAATGCCCCTTTTATTGTCTTACCACTGTTATTCTCGAGCTTAACCTGACCAAATTGCAAAGAGAACTCCCAAGGAGCAACCCCTTGGCCAGATATAAAATAATTGGTCGTGGGGTCTACATTTTGCCCCCAAACTAACTGAGAAGCACACAAAATAAGAAACAAGCTACACGCAGAACGAATATGGGCTTTTATCACCTTCATCTAAGGCTCCTATATCTAAACTTATTATTAACAGCTTAGGCTACAACAGGCCCAATAGAGGGCCGACAAGAAACGAATCCAGACATTTAACTTCTAAAGTAAAACCTACTTATAGCTGGGTGATGTATTCATCTTAGAAACAGGGTAACTATGCTAAAAATAGGGGTACTGATTCAGGTCAAGCCTTCTTGGTCAACAGTCTTAACAAGAGAATAAAGCAGGGTAAGAGCAAACAACTTAAAAACACCCAAGCAGCCGCTATCCAACCAAAAAGAACAGGTGCCAACATCATGGTCGACATTAAGCTGTCTTGATAATAAAAGAACCACTGATGCTCTTTAGGGAACACCCAAATATGAAAAAGATAAAATAACTGAGTTGGGCCAATAAAAATTAAAGCCAAGGCCAAGGCCGTAAAAACAAAGGCGTTGCCAAGCAAACACTGTTTTATGCTTGGCAGTGGAAGAGAACGCTTTATAAACAGCCACACCATAAGGCTAAGCACAACTACGTTTATAAGTACCAACCAAGTTAAACGGTCAATCAGCTTAGCGACATCTTCTAGGTGCACAACTTCGGCATCACGCAATAAAGCCTGCTTGCCATGACTGGTCGCGGTTTCATAACTAATCTCTGTTAAACCCTCACCATGCTGATGCACACTGCGATTAATCTCGGCAAAGAGTTGGTAGCGTTGTTCCGCGCTTGTTTCTGCAAAACCTTGTTTATAACGGTTCTGAGGTGCAAAGCGTTCGATGCCAGAAGCAATACCGGTATGGTCATGCCAGAGTGGGTACAAAAAATCGACTTTTGCTAAAGCCACCCAAGAAACACTAAAGGCTAATATCAACACAGATAAAGAATAGATTGCTATTAGAAAGAACCGTGATTTGGGAAGAGCCCCAAAGAAGAGCCGAGCAAAGTGCATGAGTACAAAAAATACGCCTTAGTTTTAGATGCCCCATCATAAGTCAAGCAAGCAGCCTAAACCACAGCATAAATACACATCTAGTGAGACAAAAAACAGAACACAACTTACAAACAGGCACCAATGAAGTGCAAATGCATCAAGTAAGAGCAAAACACCTGATCACTTTTCAGTCAGGCGGGGTGGAGCTTAAGAAAAAACGCGGGCAAGCGCCCCATTTCAGGGCTGGCACGATCGTTGCTAACATCCAGCCACAGACTTTTATTTAAAACTCACCATTTACCGAGGACACCCAATGAGCTCGCAAAAGCTTAATCTCCTGGACTTTTCACAAGCGAACATTCGCTTACTCCACCTGACGTGGTTTGCGTTTTTCCTAACCTTCGTGGTTTGGTTCTCTCACGCACCACTTCGCCCTGTGATCATGGAAGCCTTTGATCTAACCATGCCTCAGTGGAAAGCCCTATTGATTCTCAACGTGGCTCTGACCATTCCTGCCCGTATCGCCATCGGTATTGCCGTTGATAAATTCGGCCCTCGTATTACTTACTCCATCCTATTGTTAAGCGCAGGCGTACTCTGTATCGCTTTTGCCTCTGCTCAAACTTATGAGCAACTTGCCGCGATTCGTTTTGCGATGGGTTTTGTGGGTGCAGGCTTCGTAATTGGTATCCGCATGGTGGGTGAATGGTTCCCTGCTCGCCAAGTAGGCCTTGCTGAAGGTGTTTACGGAGGCTGGGGTAACTTCGGTTCTGCAGCGGCAGCATTTACTCTTCCTACCATCGCGTCACTTGTTTTTGGTGGTGACGATGGCTGGCGCTACGCGATCGCATCAGTTGGTGTGGTTGCTTTCATCTACGGCATTATTTTCTACTGGCGCGCACGTAACACCCCTAAAGGCTCTACTTACTTTAAACCTAAGAAGAGCGGTGGCCTGGAAGTTAGCTCTAAGAAAGACTTCTACTTCTATTTGGCTATGAACCTGCCTATGTACATCATTCTTGCTGTATTGGCTTGGAAACTAAGCCCTTCAGGTGTTGGCCTTCTTGGTGAAACCGCTGTAAACGCCATCTATGTCGGTCTTGTTGCCCTATGTGCCTTCCAGTTCAGCCAAATCTACAAAGTTAACAAAGAAATGCTTAACGGTACCGTTGTTGTGCCTGAGCACGACAAGTACAAGTTTAAACAAGTTGCGGTATTAGACTGGGCTTATTTTGTTACCTTCGGTTCTGAGCTAGCCGTTGTGTCTATGCTTCCTGGCTTCTTCCTAGATACCTTTGACGGCCTAACCATGGCCACCGCTGCAATGCTCGGCTCCGCTTACGCCTTTATGAACCTTATTGCCCGCCCAGGCGGTGGTTACCTGAGTGATAAATTTGGTCGTCGCAAGTCTATGTCTGTATTTATCATCGGCCTAACCATCGGTTATTTCACTCTGTCGCAGGTTGACGGAAGCTGGCCAATTGCTCTTGCGGTTGTTGCCGTCATGTTCTGTTCTTTCTTTGTACAGGCTGGTGAAGGTGCAGTATTTGCTATCGTTCCTCTTGTTAAGCGTCGTATGACTGGCCAGATCGCCGGTATGGCGGGTGCTTACGGTAACGTAGGTGCAGTAACCTTCCTTACTATCTACAGCTTCGTAGACGCCTCGACCTTCTTTATGATCATCGGTGGCTGTGCATTAGCAGTATTTGTCATTGTTCAGTTCCTTGAAGAGCCAGAAGGTCATATGACTGAGGTACTTGAAGACGGTACTGTACAAAAGATTGAGCTTACTTAAACGCGACATCTTAATAGCAAATCAAAACGGCCCTTTATGGGCCGTTTTTGTATTTACTTACTTTACAGCCTGCTTCCGATATTAAACCTAACCACCCATTCAGAACATTGCACAAAACCTAGATACAAAGATAATAAACATCAACAAAAGCCCTAGCTCAAGTCAGATAAAAGAGAACAACATGGATCACCTACACAGCGAATTAAAAATCAAACTTGGGCAATACAGTGATAAAGGCATCAAACCTGAAAACCAAGATACCGTCGCCGCCCGTATTCCCGATGGTAACGCTCTGGTTAGTAAAGGCATCGCAATTGCCATCGCCGATGGCGTCAGTACATCAGATGCAGCCAAACAAGCCAGCCAAAGTGCCGTGAGTGGCTTTTTAAGTGATTATTATGCAACACCCGATACATGGTCGACCGAGAAAAGTGCCAAGCAAGTTATTGGCTCACTCAATAACTATCTCTGGGGGCAAAGCCGTAACAATGTTCGCCAAGAAGCCTCTTTAACCACCTTCTCTTGTGTTGTACTAAAAGGGGATACGGCCTTTATTTTCCACGTCGGCGACAGCCGTGTTTATCGTTTACGGGATAATAGCCTAGAGCAAATCACTCGTGATCACGCTCAGCGCATTGATAAAAAAACCACCTATTTAAGTCGCGCTTTAGGCGCCGACCCACACCTAGAAATTGATGTCCATAAAGAGCAAACCCAAGCTGGTGATATCTTTTTACTTACCACCGACGGTGTGCACGATGTACTTAAAGACAAAGATATTCAAAGCATCATCGAAAGCGATGGCGATGAGCAAAAACGCTGTGAACGGCTCGCCAAAGAGGCCCTTGAGGCCGGCAGCAAAGACAATATCAGCTGCCAATTAGTCAACATAGAAGCCATCGGTACCCCCTCACAAAGTGATGCTGTACAGGTATTAAGCCAACTGCCCTTCCCCCCCCTATTAGAAGTAGGCCAAAAAATTGATGGCATGCTGGTGAAAAAAGTAATCCACGAAAGCGAGCGCAGCCAAGTCTACGTGGTTGAATTAGAAGACGGGCGCTTAGCGGTAATGAAAACCCCCTCAGATAATTACAACGATGACCCAGCCTATATCGAGCGCTTTGTGATGGAAGCTTGGGTAGGCTCTCGCATCCACAACCCTCATGTTGTTGGGGTAATAACACCACCGGCACAACGCAGCTTCTTATATTATTTAACCGAACACGTCGCAGGCCCAACACTAAGTGCACTAATCAAAGAACGCGCACCATTTGCCATTCCCGATGCTGTAGAGCTGCTTGAACAAATGATAAAAGGCGTGCGAGGTTTCCACCGCAAAGACACCCTTCATCAAGACCTAAAACCCGACAACATCGTGATAGGCCCCAAAGGCGCCACCCTACTCGATTTTGGCTCCTGCTGGGTGGCAGGTATTGCTGAGGCCGGAGCCCCCTTTCAACGCGACAGCATCTTAGGCACCCTACGCTATTCAGCGCCTGAGTACCGCTCGGGCAGCAGCATCAGCCAAAAAAGTGATCAATTCTCCTTAGGCATGATGTTTTATGAAATGCTCACCGGCAAACTGCCTTATGGTGACGCCTATGAAAACGCCACCAACTACAAAACCTTCCAAAAATTAAAATACACACCTGCGCGTAAACACAACCCCCTAGTACCGCCTTGGTTGGATTACGCGATCGAAAAATCCGTCTCTATGCACCCTTCTAATCGGTACAGCAGTATGAGCGAATGGGCCAAGGACCTAAAACGCCCCAACCCAAGCTGGAGCAGCAAAGAAGACATCCCCTTAATGGAGAGCAACCCAGTCTTAGTTTGGCAAGTCTTAGCAGGTATAGGCTGGGCAGCGGCCTTAGCACAATTAATTCCATGGACCAAATAAACCTGCCTTTAATTAAAGCCCTTTTCTAATAAAAAAGGGCTTACAAAGCGCCTAGCCACTCAAGACAAGAGCCTAAGTAAGCCAAGCTAAGGCAGCACAAACTCCTTTTAAAGCTCAAGCACTGTGGCAACTCTTGTTAAGAGCGGCAGGCTTACCTTTAATATTACAAATACGCTTTAACTGCCCTATTATTTGTCTGTGCCTATTCGGTAAACTCCAGCCTATAGTCAATATAAACCGTAACTTGCCTATCATTCTTCTGACGAACAATAACAGGGTTCTCCAGTCCCGATATAGAAACCTCATAATTAGATCCAAAGATCTTACGAGTAGATTCTATTTCAGCGTTTATCCCTGCAAGAAGCTTCTCTCGATATTGCGAAGGATTACTGATCGCTAGCGAAGTATTACCCAAGCTATATTCGGCATCATCAGGGACCTGAATCTTACTTATAAATGAGTAAACAGCTTGAGTTGCAGCATATACATCACGTGTTTCATCGAGTTTGGAAAAGATATAAAAGTTTGAACCTGAATGCCTACCATAGGATTTCGAGATTGAAAATGAAGACTTTTGGCGTGGCGACAGAGAGATCAAACCTTGCTGGAAATCAATCCCCTTCTCAAATGAGGCAAGCTTGTTTATCGACGCCTCTAGCTGAGCAATCTGCTTAGCTAGCTGTGATGGATACTTTGCATCACTTGATAAATATACGGGTATGGCAACATAGTCCGTATTCATATCAATTGATGTGTTTACAGGTACACCACCTGAACCATAGGCAATGATGGCACCTGTAAATCCGGCATTAACTGTAGTGGCAAAAAATAGAAATATTATGGCGGGTACAACACTTTTCATCTGATCTTCCTTGAAGTAATAATGCCCAGCTAAGCCGCCCTAAACGACACAGCGAGCCGGATTAAGCTGCTATTATCTTCGGTCAACATTGAGATAATAAGTATAAGAATAATCTCGATGTTGACTACGTAAATTTAATATTCCCCCCTTCATTGTTAACTTATTGGTGGGAATGAGGTGTCCACTTTTTGTGGGTAGGTAGAACAGCTAACGCCTCAAACACAGGCTGCTAAAGTTTTGTGCTTTTTGGCATAAAATGGCGAAGCCATGCCAAAAGGCGCGAAGCTTTAGAAGCCCTAGTGCTTTGACTTGTTATGCTATTGTTTGTCGACTTCCTGTTCCCATTCATCCTCGTAGCCTAAGGCTTCAAGACGTGCTGAGATTGAATTCATTACTTTTTCATTCCAGAATTCAGCCCCCTCGCTCCATTGGAGCTCTACACCGCTGTTTTCATCTTCAATTGATGCGTCAACCATTGCCCAAAAGAAACTGCAGATATGCTCGGCTTGAGCCTTATCGGAGACAAGACCATCTTGCAGAAACTTTAGGCTCAGATCATCAGCCAGCTTCTTTGCATAGAACTCTGCGTATTCTTTTTCTTCAGGAAATTTATAAGTAATCATAGGTCAGAAACACCTTCTCGAATTAAGGCCATTCGCTGGGCAACAATCTTAAGTTTAGACACCAGCTGAGTAAGAAGCATTTGCTCAGAGACCGTTAAAAAGTAGTGCCCCTTTTTGTTTCTGTCTTTTTCAAACTTAAGCCCTGCGGGTAGGTCAGCCGCCTCTAGAACCCAAAAAATATTTAAGTTTGCGCCTTGGGAGTGTTTTTTCTTAAGCTTGTACACACTTTTTAGGTTCTTATACGTAGAAGAGAAAGAAAGGCCCATTTGGTCATGAGGAAGCACCCAAGCCTCATCTTCAGACATTAACCACTCCTTAACTCTGACTCCCTTGAGAACTCTTTCACTTGGGCCTGCATCACGGCGGCGATAAAGGGTTGGATGGCTCATATGTCGCGTAGGGCGCAATAGCATTCCTTCGTATTCTTTGATGATTTCACTAAGGTCATCAATGGTACTGAAATGTGTATTCATATCTTCCTAGTTTGAATCTTGGTGTGCATAACGCCCACTTAAGCGGACAAAAATTGTTGGCTATAATTGTGAAGCGGAGCGAAACAGCCAACTGTTTTTGTTCCGTTTAAAGTGCTTGTTATGTGCATTATACATACGGAGAAGTCGTCTCAGTAATCGTTATAAGTTTTCCCATATTAGAAAAGAACAACTCTGAGATCATGAAATTATTTCGTTTGTCTACTAAAGGACCTGTTCGAATTGATTTAATACACTCAGGAGTAATCGGTACACTGACATATCTAGTCAAGCCTGAGGAGCAAGGCTTAATTTCTATTTTTCCTGTAAAGTTATCTTGAAGAATGAAAAAACGGACTTCGGACTCTGCTTCAAATGACTTGTGCTTAATTTGGATGGCCATTTCTTGTAACGCTGTTATATATTTTGAACCGGACTGAATATGATTCATATAGTCGGGGTGAAACTGGTTCATGGCTTTATACCAGTCGTTATTTCTTACAGACTGTACATAGTTTTCAAATAAGGCCAACTCTTCGTCTTTGCTGTATACACATTCATACGAAACGGCCATTTCATCTCTTAGTAATTTGGATAGCTGCTTCTCCAATTCAACTCTATCAAACTCAATGCAAACTCCTAAGCCTTTCTGCGTATATGATCTCCATTGCGTTAAATCATCTCCAAATTTAGATGTAGAGAAACCGAATGATCTGTATTGAAACTCATCAGTGTTGTTACGTTTAAAGTAAAACTTGGGATGAAGCTCCGCTTCACTAAACTCATTTTCATATGTTTGACGTAACAACTCATCATCTATTTTTGTTTCAAGGGGGTCATTCATCATTCCAAAACTACCAAAGTGCAATGATTTATTCGTAACGATATTATAAAGAGCTTCAATACTCGTATAGTGATAGCAAGAGTTACTCATAGTTATCTTTTTTTAGAAGTGATGAATGATGACATTTCAATTTGCACATAACGCCTAAAGCAGCGGCGCGCGTTAGCGCGTCCAGCCCGGAGGGCGATACTGCCTTTACTTGTTATGTTTATAGACCAGATCATATGCTCTGGACTCCTTTAAATTCGAATAACCTTCTTGGCACTTTTGGTATGTGGCGTAAACCACATTGAAGCCAATAAATTCTATTTCAGAAGGCCACACCAAAATGCTCTTAGTTGTGGCCGCATTACCGATTATGTCTAGGGCTAGGCCTGCAGCAAGAACGGGCTTACCAGAAGCCATGCGCTTTAAATTTATTTGGCTGATCGGTAGTCCTTCGTAACTGGAAGGCACTGACACTTTTAGATAGTGAACCTCGCCATCTGACTCGCTGGTGATATTGTAGTTTTCGGCTGGCATAGATAAACCTGCCAATAGCTCGCTACTCCCGTCAGCGACCTCTTGACCATTACAGCGTGGAGGCATATCAGTAGCACTTACTGTGCTTGATAAAATCGAGACTAGAATCGTGTGCTGTACTTTATTCATGGTGAAACATAACAGTTAGTTAATAGGACACTGTCCCATTAATAAACCACATAATCTACCCCCATATTTTGTCATTTTCCATACAAATCAAAGGCTTAGCCAAATATGGCACGTAAAGTCCCATCTCCCTAGTTGACACTTTCCTAGTAATTCTGGGCCGTTTTAAAAATAAGCCATTAAATCAATCACTTAAGCTATTGGCTTTAGAATAACTAAGCCAAGGCTCTATATGCACTTATATAGTAGTACCAATGAGGCAGCAACCCGTATTGTATGTACATAGCTAGTACCAGCTTTAACGCGTAACCAGCCAAGTGTACACAAGCATCAAGTCAAGAGCCGATAAGGCCCCTGCCCTACCCAGTGGATGGCTAAGCTAAAAAAACACTAATTTAGCACTTGCTAATACACAAATATTAGTGTTTACTAATAATAACTAGCACGGAGCCCACTATGACAAACAAAGATCTAGAACAACTGGCCGTCCATGCCAGTGATGCAACGGCATTACTTAAAGAAATGGCCAATGAAAAGCGCCTGATGATTTTCTGCTGCTTAGGTGATGGTGAGATGAGTGTCAGCCAATTAAATGAGTTGGTGCCGCTTAGCCAAAGCGCCTTAAGCCAGCATTTGGCTCGTTTACGTGAGGCGGGTTTTTTAAGTACTCGCCGTGAAGCACAAACTATTTATTACCGTGTGGCTAACAATAATGTTGGCAAAATAATTCACACGTTAAAATCTATTTACTGCCCTGATTAAGAGGAGCCTAACATGAGTGTAAGCACGATTAATGCCGGTGACTTTATCGCCCAACACCAGCAAGAAAACATCACCATTATCGATTTACGCACCGCTGCAGAAACCGAAAGTGAATGTTTAGGTAATTGCCTTAGCCTACCCGTTCAAGAGCTAGATAAAGACAGCTTTGCAAAAACACTAACTGAGGCTGGCTACCAACAAGGGCCTATCTATTTACTTTGCCAAAGTGGCCGCCGCGCACAAATGGCTGTTGATAAGCTGCAAAATGAGGCCGACTACGAGCTTGTCATTATCGAAGGCGGTCTAAATGCCTGTAAAGAGAACGGCATACGCTTACAAGGCAGTGGCCGCAAGGTAATGAGCCTAGAGCGCCAAGTACGTATTGCCGCCGGGTTTTTAGTTGTTTTGGGTGTTGTGCTGGGCAGCATGCTGGCTCCGGCTTTTTATGCCCTTAGCGCCTTTGTCGGTGCAGGCCTTATGTTTGCAGGTATTACCGATACCTGTGGTATGGCAATGATGCTTGCGGCAATGCCTTGGAACAAAGCCAGTAAAGGCAAAAAGAACTGCAGTATTTAAACCCACACTAGGCAAGAGGAGCGCACAGTAATGGTCATTGTTATCGGCTTACTTATCGGCGCCCTGCTCGGCCTTACTGGGGCTGGCGGGTCTATCTTTGCGGTGCCCTTACTGATACTCCTTTTAGGTTTAAGTGCCAGTGATGCCATGGGCTTGGCCTTAGGTGCCGTAGCCGCCAGTGCATTTATTGGCACACTGAGCCAGCGCAAGCTGGTGTTGTGGTGGCCAGCCGCATTACTTTCTGCTGGTGGCATGTTAAGTGCGCCACTTGGGAAGTGGCTTGCAACACAACTGAACGACACGGTTTTAGTGTCTGCTTTTAGCGCGCTGGCTATGTTTATTGCTGTTCGCATGTTGCGCCAAGCAACATTAAACCCAGAAGCCAGTAAACATATTCGCGCCAGCAGTGGTGGCTCTGTTAGCAGCGAACAAAGCATGGCTTGTCGCTTAAGCCCCACAGGGCAGTTTCAGCTTAAACCTCGCTGTATGAGTGGTTTGCTTATAGGCGGTTTGAGCATAGGCCTAGCCAGTGGCTTATTTGGTGTAGGTGGTGGTTTTTTAATTGTGCCCCTTATTTTGTTTTTAAGTGCCATCCCTATGCAGCGAGCTATTGCGACCTCACTGGCCAGTATTAGTGTTATTAGCAGTGTTGGTTTTATCAGCCATCTTGTATTTGAGGGCTTAAATGAACTAGCGCTTATGTGGCCGATTTTAGCAGCGGCTATTGTTGGCATGCTTGCAAGCATTAGTTTAGCCCGCTTTATCGCAGGCCCAGTTTTACAAAAAAGCTTTGCGCTGCTGCTCATACTTGTGTCGGCGCTGTTACTTGCCAAACAGCTATTTTTAATGTGAACGGCTGTTAAAAGGCTCATGTAAAAACACGATCAACATCTTGTTAAAACATAATGCAAAAACGCAGTGTGTCGTAATAAGCAAGACCAAGATTAAAAAACCAGGAGTGATAACGATGATACTCGAACAGTTTTTTGAAAAAGAAAGCAGCACATACACCTATTTAATTGCTGATGAGCAAAGTGCTAAAGCTGCGCTTATTGATCCTGTATTAGAGCTAAGTGAGTTTTATATCGAGCAGTTAAACGCTCGAGGCCTCACCCTTGTCTATGTATTAGACACTCATACACATGCCGATCACATCAGTGCAAACGGTAAGTTACGAGAATTAAGCGGCTGCACCACTTACTTAGGTGAAGAAAGCCACTCTGAGTGCATAGATAAAAAGTTTCATCACAAGCAGCTTATTAAACTGGGTAACTTAAATATTACCGCACTGCATACGCCTGGCCATACCGATGACAGTTACAGCTTCCACGTAAATAATGACAAGCAAGATTATTTATTTACAGGTGATACCTTATTGATTAACGGCAGCGGGCGAACCGACTTTCAACAAGGCGATGCAGGTACTCAATACCACAGTATTTTTGATACCCTGCTGAGCTACCCCGATTCAAGCATTGTGCTTCCTGGGCATGACTATCATGGCCAAACACAAAGTACAGTGGCAAACGAAAGAGCGAATAACCCTCGCTTGCAAGTGAAAAATAAAGAAGCTTATATCGAGTTGATGAATAACTTAAAGCTGCCCAACCCTAAGCTAATGGACATTGCCGTACCAGCTAATCAGGCTTGCGGTAAGCTTTAGCGACTTGAGTAAGAAGGCGGCAAACAAGAGAAACATATATAAATTAAGGGCTCGGCTATGGGCCCTTGGATCTATTCAGTGCTTTTGAAACATCAACTGAGCGCTAACCACTGCACGATGGGCTGCCACTCGCCCTGATAGCGTTTAAGCCTCGCATTTTGAAAATCAAACAGACTCAAACCTTTATCCATTAATCGGATGTAATTTTGTGTATCGCGAACCTGCCCCACTAAGGGTAATTCTACACGCTCTAAAAAAGCCTCTAATACGTGAAAGTAGTTTGTATTACTGCGAACTTTATTAGCAATAAGCCCAACTCGAACATCGCTATCCATAAGGCCGTCGCGACTCAGGCTCATAATAAAACGTAAACAGGCTTTAATGTCTGTCGGTGAACTCAGCACCGGAATCAACAGGCGATCTCCGGCTTGTACACAGTGCCTCAACTCTTTAAAACCCCATGCTGCTGGCATATCGTGTACAACAATATCGGCACTGCTGGTGTCCAATGTGGCTTCAGGTTTTAGTGCACAACAACGAATCACAGAGCAAGACTCTGGCCTGCTTGCTAACCAGTCGCTACTGCTTTTTTGAGCGTCATGGTCAGCTAATAACACACGCCGCCCCTGTGCTGCGTAATAAGCTGCAAGCTGAGTGGCGATGGTGGTTTTGCCACAACCGCCTTTGGGATTAACAACAAACACCTGATCCATGGTGTGCCGAACCTAAAAATAAGTGAGAAAGGATATTGAGCGAGCTTAACTAACTCTAGCCTACCTGTCGTTTAATAGCTCTATTTTGTAACCATCTGGGTCTTCTACAAAAGCCAATATGGTTGTGCCCGATTTCATAGGCCCTGCTTCACGCACTACTTTTCCACCAGCTTCTTTTATGCGTTCACAGGCTTTATAAACATCATCAACGGCGATGGCGATATGACCATAGGCATCGCCCAGCTCATAAGCATTTGTATCCCAGTTGTGAGTCAGCTCAAGTACCGTATTATTGCTTTCATCTCCGTAGCCTACAAACGCTAAAGTAAAACGCCCTTCTGGGTATTCATTTCGACGCAATAACGTCATGCCTAGTACCGACGTATAAAATTCTAGGCTCTTATCTAGATCAGCAACGCGCAACATGGTGTGAAGTAAGCGCATATAAATCTCCTTATCGATTAATGGTGATGATGAGAGTGATCTTGGCTCGGCTCTGAGACTTGATCTGGGCTAGCTTGTACTGATTCTTCTGTTAACGACTCAGCGCCAGAAGGGGCAGTTTTCATATGCTGCTCATGCCCACTGTGATCATCAGCCGACATAGCATTTGCCGTGTGCTCACTATGAGCCGAATGCCCTGCATGAGCAGAGTGATTAGCGTGACCTGCGTGCTGAAAGACACCAAAGATAGTCCAAGCCCCCATTAATGCCATCAACAAGCCTAAGAGTAAACGCAGGCCTTTTTTCTGCAGTTGCCGAGTAAGGCCATCTGCAGCAATCGCACCGGCCACCACCGCAGGTAAAGTACCCAAACCAAAAAACAACATAAACGCAGCCCCACCCATAGTAGAACCTTGAACCAAGGCCATGGCCAAGGCGCTATACACTAATCCGCAGGGCAACCAGCCCCACAACATACCTAGTAATAAAGCCTGAGCTGGATTCTTAACAGGTAATAAGGCGCTGCTTAAGGGCTGAATGTGTCGCCAAAGTAGCGAGCCCAGTTTTTCTATTTTTTTTAATACATGGCTAATATCGGCTAAGTACAAACCCATTAATATTAATAATACGCCCGCAATAATGCGTAACAAAGAAGGCATCGCAAAAGCGCCTAGGCTCGCAGCCAAACCACCAATCAAGCTGTAACTGAATAAACGGCCGAAGTTATAGCTTACAATGGTGCCAATACGTTTAAGACGCTGCTCTGAAGAAATAGCCACATTAAGTGCCGCGCCTATGCCACCACACATGCCAATACAGTGAGCCGCGCCAAATAAGCCTAAAACCAAGGCCGAAACGAATAACTCCAAACTCATTGCTCTTGCTCCTTCTGCTCTACGGGCTGCTTGCTGGGCTTACTTTTATCGGCAGAATGCGCTTGTGAGCCCTGCTGCTCATTATCAAACAAGATGCGTTTCGCTTCGGTATCTAGGTCTTCAAACTGGCCATTTTTAACCGCCCAAAAAAATACAAAGACTGCAATTGCAACAATAACAATGGCAATAGGGATTAAAATAAAAAGACTTTCCATTAACTATCTCGTGAATTATTTACTTAAGCGAAGTGAATTTAGCACCACCACCAAGGAGCTTAAACTCATGCCTATTGCTGCTAGCCAAGGCGGAATTAGGCCCATAGCCGCAGCCGGTAGAGCCACTAGGTTGTAACCCAAAGCCCAACAAAAATTCTGCCGAATAACTTGTTTAACTTTTTTAGAAAACGACATGGCCTTTGTTAATGTCTGTAAATTAGGTGAAAGTAATACCGCATCGGCGCTCACTCTTGCTAACTGTGAAGCGGCCCCCATAGCCACACTTAAATCAGCCGCACCGAGCACGGGCACGTCATTAATACCATCACCTAACATAAGTACAGGGCCAGAATCGCGCTGCAATTCTTTAAGCGCGCTGAGTTTATTTTCAGGCGTAAGCTCGCCACTGCGCTTCACAAAGGCCGTGTTTGTATCTTGATCCCCAGTAAAATGGCTAGCAACAAAACGATCAACGTTTTTTTGCCTATCACCACTTAATACACTAAGCGCTAACCCCGAACGCTGGGCCGTATTTAAAAACGAACTTAAGCCCGGCCTTGGCATATCTTCAAAGCGAAACCACGCCAACGCTTTGCCATTTTCAGCCAATAACTGCCATAAACCTTCCCCAGGATAACCAGGAGCATCTTGGCTGGCAAAGTCTGCACGCCCAAAGCGATAACAACGCCCTTCAATATATGCTTCGATGCCCTGCCCCGGATAACTTTCGGCATCCACGGCAAGATAAGGGCTTTGTTTACCCTCAAAAGCTTTGGCTAAAGGGTGGCGGCTGTGTTTCTCTAGCGCGCAAACATAATCAACCACCTGCTGCTGCGTTAAAGCCACATTAAGATCAAGCACTTCTTGTAAAAGCCGAACTTCAACCAATTCGGGCTCACCCAGAGTCAGGGTGCCGGTTTTATCCATCACCAAGTGACGAATCTTCGGCAAGGTCTCTAAAGCGCTGGGGGATACCAGCAATAAGCCTTTTTCTCTAAGTTTGTTTAAGCCCGCCGCCAACGCCGCAGGCGTTGCCAAACTTAAGGCACAGGGGCACGTTACCACCAATACAGCCAAAGCAATCCAAAAGGCCTGCTCAGGATCGATCTGCAACCAAGTGATATAGACCGTGCCACACACCACTAATACAGCAGCAACAAACCAAGCGGCTACTTTATCGGCAAACTGTTGCTGTTTAGGTTTTTGGCTGAGCGCCTCTTCTAATAAATGTTGCACACCGGCAAGGCGAGTCTCTTTGCCTGTTGCTGTCACCTTAATCATGGCCGAGGGCTCTCCAAGAACCGCACCAGCTAATAACACATCGCCTTTTTGTTTTTTCTGAAGCTCCGACTCGCCGCTTAAAAGCGCTTCATCAACCATCGCCAGTTTGTCTAATAAAACACCATCACAGGGCACCACTTCCCCAGCGGAGACAAACAAGCGATCGCCAACATTTACCGATGTCAAAGGAATACTTTCGCGCTCTTTACCATGCTCATCGCACACACGCTCAACAGCATTCGGTAAGAGTTGAGTGAGTTTTTCTGTTTCTGCAGCGCTGGTGTGGCGCGCATTCATTTCGAGAAAACGACCAAAAAGTAAAAAGAAGGTAAACATGGAGACTGAATCAAAATACACCTCTCCACTATTATTTAAGGTTGCCGATACGCTGGCTATAAATGCCAAAGACAGCGCCAGAGCCACTGGCACATCCATATTTAAATGACGCAAACGAAGGCTTCGCCAAGCACCAATAAAAAAAGGCTGGGCGCTATACAACATCACCGGTAAGGCAAAGATTAAAGAGATCCAGCGCAAGAAATGCTGCCAGTAGTCATCCATGCCCTGCAAGGCACCCGCATGCAACGCAATGCCAACCATACCAACTTGCATCATACCTAAACCAGCTACGCCTATGCGCATAAGCGCCGAGCGACGCTCTTGCCGACGCTGTTCGGCTACTTTGTTTTCATTGGCCGGAATCGGTTTATAACCAATACGATGAAGCTGTTCAAAGATCTGGCTAAGCTTGAGCTTGCTTTTATTCCAGCGCAAAGAGCAACGATGCGTACTCACATTAACCCGCACCTGATCGACGGCATCTAACTGGCTAAGTTGCTTTTCAATTAGCCAAGCACAAGCTGCACAGTGAATACCCCCAATACTTAACTGGACTCGAAACCAATCCCCTTCAAGCTCGTGAGTAAAGCTTTGCTGCAGAACCTCGTTGTCATATGCATCAAAGCGTTCACGCCCCTCTTCAGGTCGTGTATCGGGACCATCGCGGTAGAGGTAATAATCACCCAGACCACCATGAACAATGGCCTCACTCACGGCTTGGCAAGCAGGGCAACAAAAATGGCGCTTGGCGCCGTTTAATTCGCTGCTAAAGGCCTTGTCAGCGGGAAGCCCACAATGAAAACAGCTAACGCTATCGGCTGACATAACTAAGCTTATTCAAACTCAGCTGAGTGTTTTTGTGATAGGTCTAAGTCTGCTTGTAAACGCCACAGTTCTAAGCCTGCATCATTTAATGAGCTTAATCGAACATACCAGCGCGAACCACTCTCAAGTACTTTGTTTGCAGACCATTGACCATTGCCTTGAGGTTTTAAACTAACAAAAAAGTCCTTATCAGCATCCGCAGGGTGACTAAAAGCCAGCACTAAACTATCTTCAGCGATAGGCTCATTTGCCACTGCCATTACGCTCAGTACTGAGTTAGTTCCATCAACACTTAAGCGAGCATCAACACCTAGCTTTTTTGCTTGTTCTTGCGGGGCAAAACTTTGGTTAATCATTTTGCCTACTTTGTAATAGTCATCACTCACAACATCTTGCTTGTGTTTAAAAGCAATCGTGACAAATACACTACAAACAATCACCACAACAATTAAAGGCGTGAAAATAAACCACGCCCAAAATTGCTTATACCAAGGCCCTATATCTCTTTCTTGCATCGTTATATCTCTAGCGTGCAGGCCCAATAAAACTGGATGTTTCACTGGCCATAATAGTCTCATCATCTTTAGAGCGAACCACAAAGGTCAGCTCTGTTTTTTCTGTATCAAATGCTTTTTTATTTACTACAACACGTACAGGCACGGTAAATACTTCACCCGCCTCAATCGGTACTGGGCGATATCGTTTAATTTCAAAGTCGTAATCACCCTCAACGCTAATGTCGTAACTGTGGGTGCTGTTATCCATATTATTAATTTTAACGGTATAGACATTTTGAACTTCGCCGCTGCGAACACGGAATAAACGTGCACCTCGGTCGCGAATAACATCTACGCCAACAGGGCTGCGATTAGAAACCACATAGGTGAAGGCACTGATCATTGCTAATACCCCCATGGCATAACCGATGACTCGCGCACGTAT
Organism: Agaribacterium sp. ZY112; assembly: GCF_041346925.1. Taxonomy (NCBI): domain Bacteria; kingdom Pseudomonadati; phylum Pseudomonadota; class Gammaproteobacteria; order Cellvibrionales; family Cellvibrionaceae; genus Agaribacterium; species Agaribacterium sp. ZY112. The sequence continues at coordinate 3,572,625 of NZ_CP166840.1, forward strand.
AACCTTGGTATGACCTGTTTCAATCGCATCCTCTGATGTGAAGTCAATTAAGCCACGTTCGTAGCCCATTTTATCCATGATGCTATTACAGGCATCAACACACAAACCACAGTTAATACACTCGTATTGAGCACCATCGCGAATATCAATATCCACTGGGCACACTTGCACACACCAAGAGCAATCTATGCAATCACCTAGCCCCTGAGCTTTATAGTCAGTACCAGCTTTACGCGCGCCACGACTTTCTCCACGCACTTGGTTATAGAGCACGGCAAGCGTATCTCTGTCATACATAACACTTTGAAAACGTGCGTAAGGACACATGTATTTACACACTTGCTCACGCAACCAACCGGCATTCAAATAGGTCATGCCTGCAAAAAACCAAGTCCAAAAAATAGCGTAACCAGATACGCCAAATTCAGGCATACCTGTTTCGCTATTAAGAGTGGGAATCATGCCCGTTAATAAGTCTCGAATGGGGAAGAAATACCCCATAAAGGTTAAGCCCGTTAAAAAGGCAACCAACCACCAGCCTGCGTGCTTAGCTGTTTTACGCCAGATTTTTTCAAAACCCCAGGCCTTTTTATCAAGCTTAATTCGCTTGTTTCTATCACCTTCAAAAAGGTGTTCGATCCAGATATAAATCAAGGTCCAGACGGTTTGTGGGCAGGTAAAACCACACCAAACACGGCCGAAAAGTGCCGTCACTGTAAATAATGCAAAGGCGGCGATAATTAAAATCCAAGCCAGCAACATAAAGTCTTGAGGCCAAAACGTCAGTAAGCCGATATGAAATTGCCGTGTCGGTAAATCAAAAAAGACCGGGGGGCGCCCATCGAGAACTAGCCAAGGTAAGATCAAAAAACCAAGAACTAAAGGTATACCTGTATAACGTCGAATTTTTTGGTAAAAGCCAGAAATTTTACGGGTATAAACTTTACTTTCAGATTCGTATAAATTGACATAACGAATAACAGCATCTTCCTGATCGGTTTGCTTGTTATTCTGCTTGTTTTCTAGACTAGGGTCCTGCTGGTCAGTCATCGACTTACTCCATCTTGAGCAACGCTTTTGTGCACAAAATATTAGGTCACTAACTGCAGCATTGTGGTCGCTGCACGCGACCTAAAGAAGGGATAAGGGCCGAGTTACGGCCCTTGGGCTAGCTATATGTATACTACTTGTCCTGTGTTAATCCTTTGATAAGGAATAAACATAAGCTGTTAACACGTGAATTTTATCTTCACGCAACAAATCTTTTTGAGCCGGCATTTGGTTCGCACGGCCATTGCGCAGGCTCTGCATAATGCCTTCACGACTACCATCATATAACCAAATATCATCGGTTAAATTTGGCGCGCCGACTGCGATCATGCCTTTTGCATCTGCACCGTGACAAGCTGCACAATTCTGAGCATACAAATCTGAACCAAGCTCAGCCGCATCAGCGTCATGCTCCTGACCACTCGCTTGCAAAACATACTCTGTGATCTGTGCTGTTTTCTCTTCACCTAAGATTGGGCCCCAAGCAGGCATCGCACCATTACGGCCGTGAGTAATACTGGCTTGAATATGCTCCGGCGTACCACCGTACAACCAATCATTGTCGCTCAGATCAGGGAAACCAAAGTTACCACCGGCATCTGCACCATGACAAACAGCACAGTTGTTAGCAAATAAACGGGCGCCCATCTTCATTGCTTTAGGGTTATCGATCAACTCTTCAACGCTCATTTGGTTAAAGACACCATAACTCTGCTCATAACTTTCTTGAGCAGCCGCTTGGTCTGCAGCGAGCTCACCAGCCGAAGTCCAGTTCAAATAACCTTTATACGACCCAAGACCTGGGTATAAAAACATCCAAACAAAACCAAAAATAATGGTGACAACAAACATGTTGAACCACCACTTAGGCAGTGGGTTGTCGTATTCTTCAATGCCATCGTAAACGTGGCCCGTTGTTTTATTTTCCGGATCTTCGTCATCTCTCACAGCCACCTTACGGTTAGCCATCAAGACCCAAATGACCAATGCAAGGCAGGTCAGGGTTAAGACTGTGATCCAAAGGCTCCAAAATGTACTCATGTTTATTCGCCCCTATTCTGCTCGCTCTCTTTGCGAGCACTTTGTTGTGATTGTTCTTCATCTGCAAAAGGCAGATTGGCGGCTTCATCAAATTTCTTTTTACGCTTGGGGCTAAACGCCCACCAGCACACGCCTATAAAAGCGATTAATACAAAAACAGTCGATAAGCCGCGAACAGTATTGATATCCATACTTAGCGCTTGTGAGTCAGCAAAGTACCCAAATTCTGCAGATAAGCTACAAGCGCATCAATCTCGCTTACACCCTTAACTGCGTCTTTTGCACCAGCAATGTCTTCGTCGGTATAGGGCACACCCACACTACGTAACGCAGCCATTTTCTTGCCAGTGTCTTCACCGTCTAAGACGGCATCAAACAACCAAGGAAACTCAGGCATATTTGACTCAGGCACGACGTTGCGAGGGTTATACAAATGCGCCTTGTGCCAAGTATCTGAATAACGACCACCTACACGAGCAAGGTCAGGCCCAGTACGCTTAGACCCCCACAAGAATGGGTGCTCATACACGCTCTCGCCTGCCACGCTGTAATGTCCGTAGCGCTCAACTTCAGCACGCAGGGGGCGAACCATTTGCGTGTGACAAACATGACAACCTTCACGAATATAAATATCGCGACCTTCAAGTTGAACAGCCGTTAGTGGCTTCAAGCCTTCAACCGGCTCAGTGGTCTCTTTTAAGAAGAACTGAGGTACGATTTCAACAAGAGCACCAAAACTAATGGCAAATACTGTCAACAGAACAAGAAGGCCAATATTCTTTTCAACTAAATCATGATTTTTCATTATTGATCCTCCCTATTTATGCCGCTTTTGCTGTGCCAGCAGGCACAACCGCGTTGTCTTCATCTTCGGCAGTACGGTATAAGTTGTACGCCATCAAAAACATACCCGACAAGAAGAACACACCACCAAGGAAACGTACAAAGTAACCTGGGTAGCTCGCTTCTAAGGCCTCTACAAAACTGTAGGTCAAAGAGCCATCGGAGTTGAATGCGCGCCACATTAGACCTTGAAGTAAACCATTTACCCACATAGAGGCGATATACAATACGGTACCAATAGTCGCTAACCAGAAGTGCACATTAACTAAAGGTACTGACCACATAGACTTACGGTTAAACAAGTGAGGTATCAGGTGATAACAGGCGCCGATTGAAATCATCGCAACCCAACCTAAAGCACCTGAGTGTACGTGACCGATGGTCCAGTCGGTGTTGTGAGATAAGGCGTTTACAGTTTTGATCGACATCATTGGACCTTCGAAGGTCGACATGCCGTAGAAGCTCAGACTCACCACTAAGAAACGTAAAGTAGGATCCGTACGCAATTTGTGCCATGCGCCACTTAAGGTAAGCACACCGTTGATCATACCACCCCAACTAGGAGCCAATAGAATCAAGCTCATCACCATACCAAGGGTTTGCGCCCAATCTGGAAGTGCACTGTAGTGCAAGTGGTGAGCACCGGCCCAAACGTAGATAGAAATCAAAGCCCAGAAGTGAACAATGGATAACTGATAAGAGTAAACCGGGCGTTCAGCTTGCTTAGGAACAAAGTAATACATGATGCCTAAGAAACCCGCCGTCAGGAAGAAACCTACCGCATTATGGCCATACCACCACTGAATCATCGCATCCATCGCACCGCTGTACATAGAGTAAGACTTCATGGCACTCACAGGTACGGCCATGCTATTAACAACGTGAAGAACGGCTACGGTGACAATAAAGGCACCAAAGAACCAATTCGCTACATAGATATGAGACGTTTTACGCTTAACAATGGTGCCAAAGAAGCATATGGCATAGGCCACCCAGACTAGGGTAATCAAAATATCGATTGGCCATTCTAGCTCCGCGTACTCTTTGGCTGAGGTATAACCAAGAGGAAGCGTAATAGCAGCAAGTACAATGATGAGTTGCCACCCCCAAAAGGTAAATGGAATTAAGAATCCACCCCAGAGGCGAGCCTGACATGTACGTTGCACCACGTAATACGAGGTAGCAAATAAAGCACAGCCACCAAAAGCAAAAATAACCGCATTAGTATGCAAAGGACGCAAGCGACCAAAATGCGTATAAGGTTGGAGGATGTCATTGAGCTCAGGCCAGTACAACTGCGCAGCTAGCAGTACGCCGACTGCCATGCCTACGATACCCCAAACTACTGTCATAACAGTAAATTGACGTACCACATCGTAGTTGTATGTGACTTCAGTTTGAGCAGCAGATGCGTCACTCGTCATATCAACTTCCCACGTTTGTTTAATTAATAATTGTTATAACCGCATAGCGGCCAAAGTAAGCAAAGCAAACCTATTATCCAGTCCAAAAAAAAGAAAAGACTGGGATAATGAAGTATGCCGTTTTCCCATCAGCAGAAAAACGAACGGCTCCAGTCTTTTGATCTACATCAAAAAACTGGAGCCTGCGCATTTCACTGCGAAGTGTTCCTACCCGATTAACTCTCGAGCGGGTTACGACCCTTTTCTGAAGCAATACGCAATCGTAAAGAATTTAGCTTAATAAAGCCTTCAGCATCTTTTTGATCGTAAGCACCCGCATCATCTTCAAAGGTAGCAATTTTTTCATCAAATAGGCTGTCTTCAGAGCGACGACCTACACAGCTAACAGCACCTTTATACAGCTTAAGGCGCACATCGCCGTTTACAACTTTTTGGCTTTCATCAATAAGCGCTTGAAGCATCTCACGCTCAGGGCTCCACCAATAGCCGTTATAAACTAATTCAGCATATTTAGGCATGATGCTGTCTTTCAGATGAGCAGCTTCACGATCTAAGGTTAGGCTCTCGATCGCACGATGCGCTTTCATCAGAATCGTGCCGCCAGGTGTTTCATAACAACCACGGCTCTTCATACCTACATAACGGTTTTCAACGATATCTAAACGACCAACACCGTGAGCACCGCCACGCTTGTTTAAGGTCTCTAAGAGCGTTGCTGGGCTCATCTCTTCGCCATCAATGGCAACAGGATCACCATTTTTAAAGCGAAGCTCTAAGTATTCGGCTTTATCTGGCGCCTCTTCAGGCGATACTGACCAGCGCCACATATCATCTTCAGCTTCAGCCCAAGGATCTTCCAACAAGTCACCTTCGTAGCTGATATGTAATAAGTTCGCATCCATTGAATACGGAGACTTCTTCTTGGCATTGGCAAAGTCTACTGGGATCTTATGCTCTTCACAGTAAGCCATTAAGGTCTCACGAGAAGTCAGATCCCATTCGCGCCATGGAGCAATCACTTGAATGCCAGGCTTAAGGGCATAAGCACCAAGTTCAAAACGAACTTGATCATTACCTTTACCAGTCGCACCGTGGCTGATGGCATCAGCGCCGGTTTCATTGGCAATTTCAATAAGGCGCTTAGCAATTAAAGGACGCGCAATAGAAGTACCTAGTAGGTACTCGCCTTCATATATCGCATTAGAACGGAACATAGGAAAAACGAAATCACGAACGAACTCTTCACGTAGATCATCAATATAGATTTCTTTTACACCTAGAGCTTCGGCTTTCGCACGAGCAGGTTCTACTTCTTCACCTTGGCCGATATCAGCGGTAAAGGTAACAACCTCACACTGATAAGTTTCCTGTAGCCACTTTACGATGACCGAGGTGTCTAGGCCGCCCGAATAGGCGAGCACGACTTTTTTAACGGAAGAGGACATCTCTACTCCACATGTTCAAAGAATATACAAAGGCTTATGGGGCGCGGATTATAGCGATTTTATCGCGCTTAAACCACTGCTGAAGTAGGGATAAACTGAAGCGAGCGGCTTATCGCTTTTTAAAAGCCCAAGCGAGCTTCCATTAACTAGCAAAGTCGCTCAATAAACAAACGAATAGAACGCTTTATTTATTTGATGCATCCGCTAGAGGCAGCACATCAATTTTTTTAACTCGCTCTAGCCTCACCGTGACTCTACGATTTTTTGCTCGGCCTGCTGCGCTGCCATTACTGGCTACGGGGTAACGCTCTCCATGCCAACGCAAGGTAATCCAATCTTCAGGAACACCTCTGCGTTGTAGGTATTGGGCAACTAATTCCGCCCGCTTTTTAGATAGCTCTAAATTATCGTCCCTATCCCCTTCGCTATCGGCATGACCATCAATATAAAAATAGCGAACCTTGCTATCGTGTTTCACCAACGTAAGAATTTGATCGAGTTTCATGGTTAAGGCTCTGGGAAGTTCATCGAGTTCGCCGCCTGGGAAAAGTAAGGATGTTCGCTGTAGCTGATCAAAATTACGTGGCAATAAGGCCGTCACACAACGAAGGTAGTCACGGTACTGTTCCTGAAAACCAATCGTGCTCAAAGCCAGCCTTGCCGGTTGAGCTTGCAGATCAAACCAGGTTGAGCCTCGCACTTCTATTTCATTACCCTGATAAAGATTACGCAATAGCCGCTCTGCCAAACTGGTATCCAGCCACAGAGGCCTGCGACCTTTATTCACCGCCACCGTTGCCAAGGGCTGCTCAACATAGCTTGGTTTCCAAACAGGACTCACAGCATAGAGCTGGGCCTCACCGGTTTTCATTCGCGCAGAAGAAGAGCGTAAATAAAAGGCCGAGTTTTCACCCGCTCGGGTGCGAAAAACAGCCTGACCATAAAAAGGAATGTTGTGCTCGAGCCGGCACGATTGTACCGAACCATGCAAATGCCAACTGCTGTCATTAATGCCATTCGAATAACTAAGAGCCTGAGAGGAAGCGGCCAACAAAGCACTTGCCACGACTATTAAAAACAGCATTAACTTAGACATGCAAACACCCGCACCCAAACAATAAGACAAAGCCTTTTATAGTTCTCGGCAGTAAAGCGATAAGCTTGAGCCCTTTATTCCTCAGCCAATCAGAGCATTAGCAGTGCAAAAGCCATGAAAATTCGTTAGCATGCGCCGCAGAATTTAATTTAAAAGCCTTCCAAAAATATACGCTTTATGAATACAACCTTAGATCGACTAGAGATCATTGCCCCCGATGACTGGCACATTCACCTTCGCGACGGTGATTCACTGAAGCTTACCGCGCCTCATGCAGCGCGTAGTTTTGCTCGGGCGATTATTATGCCCAACCTTGTACCTCCAGTATGTAATGCGGAGCAGGCTCTAGCTTATAAACAGCGTATTCTTGCAGAGCTGCCTAAAGGTAGCCTTTTTGAGCCTTTAATGGTGCTTTATCTCACCAACAATACCAGCGCTGCAGATATTGAAGCGGCTGCCGCTGCCGGTGTTGTCGCCTGTAAACTGTACCCAGCTGGCGCAACCACAAACAGCGACAGCGGTGTGACCGCGATTGAAAACATCTACCCTGCCCTCGAAGCCATGCAGAAAGTCGGCATGAAACTGCTTGTACACGGTGAAGTCACTGAAAGCCACGTTGATATCTTTGATCGTGAAGCGCAGTTTATCGAACAAAAACTGGCCCCTCTTGTCGCACGCTTTCCAGAGCTAAAAGTGGTGTTTGAACATATCACCACCGCCGATGCCGCCGCCTTTGTTCGCTCAGCAAGTAATAACGTTGCCGCGACCATCACCGCCCATCACCTGCTCTACAACCGCAATCACATGCTTGCCGGTGGCATACGCCCTCACTATTACTGTTTACCCATTCTTAAAGCAGGTAAGCATCAGCAAGCGCTAATAGATGCAGCAACCAGTGGCTCAGCAAAATTCTTCCTTGGTACAGACAGTGCCCCTCATGCACGCTCTAAGAAAGAAAACGTATGTGGCTGCGCAGGTTCCTATACTGCGTTTAGCGCTCTAGAGCTGTATGCCACGGCCTTTGAACAAGCCGATGCGCTCGATAAATTTGAAGCCTTTACATCATTTTATGGCCCTGACTTTTATCAATTGCCACGCAATACACATAAAGTTGTGCTCGAACGCCAAGAATGGCAAGTACCTGAAGAGTTCCCTTATTTAGACGAATGCATTCGCCCCCTGTGTGCGGGTGAAACGCTCAACTGGAAGCTGGTGGACGCCTAATGCTGAATGACACGGATGAAGTTTCCTTCTTGCCTAACGACAGTAGCGACTGTGATCTAGCCAGCCGCTTCCGCAAGTTTTTGCCTGTCATTATTGATGTTGAAACCGGCGGCTTTAACAAAGATACCGATGCCTTACTTGAAGTTGCAGCCGTATTAGTTCGCATGGATAGTCGTGGTATGCTGCAGCGAGGCGACACCATCGCCTTTCATATTGAGCCATTCGATGGCGCTAATATCGAACAAAGCGCGCTCGACTTCACCGGTATTGATTTAGACTGTGCCGGTAGAGACGCCGTAGATGAAGACATCGCCCTCAAAGAGGTGTTTCGCGCCGTTCGTGACGAAGTCAAACAACAAGACTGTAATCGCGCCGTCTTAGTTGGCCATAACGCCCACTTCGACTTAGGCTTTTTGCATACCGCCGCAGATAGAAACAAAATCAAGCGCAACCCCTTCCACCCTTTTTCTTGTTTTGATACGGCAACCCTTTCGGGTTTAGCCTTTGGCCAAACAGTACTGGCTAAAGCTTGTGAAAGTGCCGGTATCGAGTTTTCCAACAAAAGCGCTCACAGTGCGGCTTACGATGCAGAAAAGACAGCTGACCTGTTCTGCCATATCGTCAACAAGTGGAAAACACTCGGTGGCTGGCCTTTAGAAGAGTAGAAAGACGCGTAGCAACAGAATATCAACAGGGCTGGCTTTCACCAGAATAAAACAGGTACTCCAGCCTTGAGCGCCCTTTTCGTTTCGCATCGTACATAAGTTCGTCGGCAATCTGCACGACCTGATCAGCATTTAAACCTACTGCTGGGCCAAAGCTCACCGCTCCAATACTTGCACTGATGTGTATTGAATGCTCACACCATTTATCTATGGCTTCAATATCGGCAATCAGTTTACCCCCAAGCTGGCGAACATCCACTTCCCCCTGGACATTGTGCAAGACCAATAAAAATTCATCTCCACCAAGACGCCCAACAAGATCTGTTCGCCTAATCCTAGCCGTCAGGGCTTTAGCTACCGCCTTAAGCACCTGATCACCGGCAGCATGCCCAAGCTCATCATTTACCGCTTTAAATCCATCTAAATCTAAAAAAGCGACTGTTAAGGTTTCACTGTCTCTGCGCAACTCAGCAATTGCCCGGGTCAAGCTTTGCAAGATAGCCCGCCTATTAGGTAGCTCAGTTAATGCATCCCGACTCGCACTTTCACTAAGCCGCTCATTCAGCGCCTCTACCGCTTCGATACGCAGCTTGTCGCTGACATCTAAAACCCCCAACAAGGTATAGGAACCGGCCTCAAGCTCAATGGGATATAAACTGATTTCTACAGGATGCTCAGTTCCATCTTTCGCACAGGCAAGTACATCACGATCAAACTGCATGCCCTTAGCAGAAGGCTTAGACAAATAAGCTTGTTCATAGCCTTGGTGACGCTCATGAAAACGAGGCGGAATCATAAGTAAAATACTTTGCCCCTGAAGCTCTGTTTTCGACCAACCAAGCATGTCATGAATACGCTGATTACTAAAAGCAATATGCATAGAGCTATCGACCAGCAACATTCCTACTGGAGAAGCATTAAGAAGCGTAGTAACCAGTTTAGCGTCCTTGCCGCTATAAAAATCAGCCATAAACATATGAAAGTAGAGCTATTTATCAAAGTATGGCAAAGATGCAGAAAAAAGCCTGCTTAGCAGTTCTTCTATCATTCACAGAACTGATTAAGAACACACTGTTTTAACACGGGAGCTTAATGTTCAAGCTCAAGAATGGCCCAGACGCCAAGATTAGGAACAATAAACAGATAGTCACCATCAGCATTAACCGATAGAGGCAGCTCTAAGCCAGCGCCGTTCAAGGCATGCAAGGTAATAGAGCGAATATCCTCAGAAAAATAGTTTTGCGGAATAGAAACACGGACATTGCTTAAAACCGGTGTTGTGCCATCCGTAGCATTCACTGGGCGATTTAATAGGTGAATGATATAAGGCGCACCACTGTTACTCTTATGAACACGCGACAACGCACTAACGATATTATCTGCAGGGGCATTGGCAATACTCACGGATATGTTTTCAGCTCTGAGAGCCTCTATGGCTGCCTGATCGTCAGGATCATGTAAATCTAAAATTTTATCGCTGTGCTCAGATAACAAAGCGTTTTGCTCAGCATTTAAGTAGCTCAGGTCAGCATCGACAACAATCGTATCGTAACGCTCAAACTCTTCAGACCTCGGTACTAAAGGGCGCCCTTCATCACCAAAAAGCAATAAAGAAAAATTCAAGTTACGCTCTAACAAGTAGCGAATACTTCTATGCATTGTCGAGCTACCATCAATCCAAGTTGAATCTAGGTAGGCCATCATCGGCGATACTAAAGCCACTTTTGTATAGTCTATATAAGCATCAAACAAATCAGGTTTATCACTTACAAAACGATAAATATCGCGGTAATTATCTGCTGGAATATTCCATGTACCATCCCCCCCAACCCATACCGCTGCGGGAATAGAAAATATTGCCCCCATGGCATAAGACTGTGCGATCCAACCCCGTGCCGCCTGGGGTGCATTACGCTCTCGTAAATTTTGAAATTCCCAAGGATAAGTAAAATAGACCAGCGTTTTATCGACCGCCTCAGCCGCTTTTAAGTGAGAGATAATATTAATAGGTATTTCGGAGGCAAAGGTACTAGCACCAACAGCGTGCTCCCCAGCCAGAAAGGTAAGGTTTTCATCAAAAATATAACCACGGGCTTCAGTTACAGCAGTTGTTGCACCAATAGCTATATCTGCATCAATAGTGCGAATATAGCGAAAAACCTCAGCCATTTTTTGATTTAAAACTTGGCGATTAAAGTAAATAAAATCATCAAATAAGGGCACCCCACCGCTGATTAGATTGGCAGCAGCCGAATACGAACTATGGGTGTAGCCCTCAGAGATTAAAAAATCGCGATAATTAAACGTGCTTATATCATCAATACCTAAAGCACTTAGCTGCTCGATGCTGTAGCGCTCATGCATATACTCGCGAAATGCCGTCATCGCGTGGGTAGAAAAGTCACCGCCAAATTGATTTAAATCCGTAGAACGCGTCGAAGACGTTTGTGAATCAAACATAATATAAGATGCATTCGACTTTAAAATTTGATCGACCTGGGACTTTAACCAATCAACAAAAACTGGGCTGTGGTTACTCACCCAACCAGATGGCTGCCCCATATAATACAAAGGCTCATCGGAACCAAAATGCCAAGAAACAAGTTCACCATCTAAGGTGCGAACCCAATCATCGGCAGGCTCACTCTCGTATTCGATAAACCACTTCCAAGCCCAATCAAACTCACCACGAGCAACATAATCCAGCCCCGAATCACGAACTGACTGCACGTAGGCAACCCAGTTATTAATGGTCGCATCATCATAAAAATTAGTATTTGGTGGGTGCCCCCAGAATGCGCCATTAGCTCCAAAATCACCATAACCCGCTAGGTTTTGATTGCTTGGATAGGTATACCAAACCGCAGATTTAGAGAAATCTCGGTTCGAAGGGATACTTAAGGGTTTCGGAAAATAAGGCTCTGGAGAAGCTGAAGCTTCAGGTGTTGGCGGCACTGATGGCACTGGTGAAGGAAGAACAGTTGGAAGGCTACTTGGAGATGGCACCGAGCTAGGAGAAGCTACAGGACTCGCACTAGGCGTTGGCTGCGATGCTGAACCTGCCCCGCCACTACAAGCAGAGACACAAAAAGCAAGAACGTAAAAAACACTTATACGCTTATAGTAAGCCATCATTAAGAGCCCCCCACCATAAATTATAATTATCTGGCTGTGAGCCCTGCGAGCAAGGTCATCGCTTGCACAAGCTCTATTTATATACTTAGATTGTACAAAAAAACCACAGACTTTCTGTCACTCTACAACGACAAACCGGCTAAAAGCATGGAGCATGACACTGCAATTACACCTAAACGGAGCTATGGCACATAAAAAAGCAACAAAATATGAGGGGAAACAAAACGAGTGATAATGTTTTGCCAAGAAAAACGCCGGCATATAGCCGGCGTCTTCGAAAGAGTGAGCTGAAAAGCAATTACAGCTTATCGGCATTCTCTTTAAGGTAAGCAGCAACACCTTCAGGGCTTGCGTCCATACCTTTATCACCGTCACTCCAACCAGCAGGACAAACTTCACCGTGCTCCTGATGGAAAGCTAACGCATCTACCATACGTAACATTTCATCAACATTACGACCAAGAGGAAGATCATTAACAACCTGATGACGTACAAGACCGTCTTCGTCGATTAAGAATGAACCACGGAAAGCAACACCACCTTCAGACTCAACATCGTATGCCTGACAGATTGAGTGAGTGATGTCGGCAACTAGAGGGTATTTAACCGCACCGATACCACCATCTTCGATAGCAGTATTACGCCATGCATTGTGAGTAAAGTGAGAATCAATACTTACACCAATAACCTGTACACCACGCTTTTCAAACTCAGCAACGCGGTGATCAAAAGCCAATAGCTCAGAAGGACAAACAAAGGTGAAGTCTAACGGGTAGAAGAAAACAACAGCCTTCTTACCTTTAATGGTTTCTGCCAAGTTAAAAGCGTCTACGATTTCGCCGCTAGCAAGTACTGCAGGTGCAGTAAAATCCGGTGCTGGTTTTCCAACTAATACCGCCATGGTTATCTCCATACAAGTTTAAATTTTGGGGTAGCTGCGAGTATAGAAACTTACTCGCAGTTATGTGTTCTTTCTGCCATCAAAACGCTCACTAAACACTCAAGACTAACAATGAGTAAAGACACTTTGATAGAGCGGGCTAATCATACACCCTCTTTTATGGCAGGCTCATTAAATTTCTAAATAAGTGCCATAGTCTCTAACCATAACCTTTATTTTGTAGGATATATCTCACAAAACAAAAGTCGTTTGGCTTACACACTGCGGTGTCAGCTTCGGAGGAACTTTTGAATGTTCTCGACCATAATGTGTTCATGGATTGCAGGACGCAGACTTAATTGGTTAGGACGACCAGCTAGGAAGCATTTATGGAAGCAATCAAGGACGAACACACGGAAGTATTCACGGACGACTCGTAAGGCCAGTGACGGTCAATGGAAGCGCCCCCCTCTCCCTTTTGGAGAGGCAGGGGGCGAAAAGCCCCCCTCCTCTTTGTTTCAAATCAGATAAATCTCCACGCCCAGCACCAAATTTCTGTTAAAATTTGTGCTCGAATTACTACTTTTCCACTGTCATTTCTTATTTATGTTTATCAGCTATTCTTGCTGGCAGATAAACACATTATGATGCTGCGAAAAGCGGCCCATTTACGGCCATACTCACAGACAATTTCAGTGAATTTTCGACAAATTAGGAAGCGATGATGATCAAAAAAATCGGTGTTCTCACAAGTGGTGGCGATGCGCCTGGCATGAACGCAGCCGTGCGCGCCGTCGTGCGCACCGCTATCCATCATGACATTGAGGTTGCGGGTATCTATAACGGCTATTACGGCCTTTATCATGATGAAATCGAAACACTTAACCGCCGCTCTGTCGCCGACACCTTAAACCGCGGTGGTACTTTTTTAGGCTCCGCCCGCTTCCCTGAATTTAAAGAGGAAGCCATTCGTAAAGACGCGATAAAAAACTTACAAAAACACGGCATTGAAGCACTTGTGGTTGTAGGTGGTGACGGCTCTTATATGGGGGCCAAAAAACTCACAGAAATGGGGTTCCCTTGCATAGGCATTCCAGGCACTATCGATAATGATGTCGCCGGCACCGACTACACTATTGGCTTTTTTACAGCGCTCAACACCGTACTTGATGCCATTGACCGCTTGCGTGACACATCCAGCTCTCATAAGCGTATCTCAGTAGTTGAAATTATGGGCCGTTACTGTGGCGACTTAACCATTGCGGCATCTGTTTGTTCTGGCGCTGAGTTTGCAATTGTTCCCGAGGTTGAATACAACGAAGAGACTTTGCTTGAAGATTTACGAGCTCACGTACAGGAAGGCAAAAAGAATCACGCTATTGTCTGTGTGACCGAAAAGATCTGCGACGTTAATGAATTAGCTAAAAAGATAGAGAAGATCACCAACCTTGAAACTCGCGGCACGATTCTTGGCCACATTCAACGAGGAGGCGCACCCGGAGCCTTCGACCGTTTACTTGCCAGCCGCATGGGAGCTTATGCAGTTAAGCTATTAATCCAAGGTCACGGTGGGCGCTGTATCGGTACTCAAGCAAACAAACTTGTACATCACGATATTATCGATGCTCTTGAGAATATGACTCGCCCTTATAACCCTCACCTATTAGAGCTTTGCCACAAGCTTAGCTAGTTAGTTGTAGAAACAAAAACGCCTGCTTATGCAGGCGTTTTTAGTTAAGCTCGGAGTAGTGCTGATTTATATAGCAACAATCTCTTCTGCTTGCAGACCTTTCTGACCTGTCGTCACTTTAAATTCAACTTTTTGACCTTCGGCCAAGGTACGGAAACCGTCACCTTGAATAGCACTAAAGTGAGCAAAAACATCTTCGCCACCTTGCTGCTCAATAAAACCAAAACCTTTACTATCGTTGAACCATTTAACGGTACCAGTCACTTTCTCTGACATAATCATTTCCTATAAAACAAAAAAATAAACTTAGCCTTTCCTAGGCAGATCCTATGCAGGCCCTATGCAAAAAGTGGTTTACTGCTTAGTACTTCCTACGCTCAACTGATTAGGTAAAAGGGCGGCAGGTCGAAACAAAAGAGATAAGCCAAACTTTCTAGCCGAGGCTGAGTATATATAGGCGAGAATCCTGAGGTCAACGCTGTTAAGCGCTCTATGTCACGCTAAAGTACTTAATAACTGGGTTTGGCGCGTAAAGCCTTCTTTTTCCCCTTAGCCGTTTTATTATCAACACGCTTGCGCTGAGAAGAGCGTGTCGGCCTTGTCGCCCTTCTGGATTTCTGCTGCTTGACCGCATCACGAATTAAGCTTTGCAAACGCTCTAACGCGTCAAGACGATTTTTCTCTCGGGTGCGATATTGCTGAGCTTTAATAACTAGCACACCATCACTACTTAAGCGCTTATCGCTTAATGCCAGTAAACGTTCTTTATAAAATTCCGGTAAAGACGAGGCACGAACATCAAAGCGCAAGTGAATGGCTGAACTCACTTTATTTACGTTTTGCCCTCCCGCTCCCTGAGCGCGAATACCATTGAGCTCTATCTCATCAAGAGACAGAGAAACGGCATTAGAGAGAACAAGCAGAGCTTCCGGCACAAGGGCTTCCTACGTAACTATTAACGGCGTAAAAGCCGTGCTTTAAGTTGGCGGCCTTTTATCTTGCCATTCTTCAAACGCTCAAGCGCTTTTTTTGCTTGCTTACGCTTAACGGCCACAAAGGAACTCATCGGTTCGATTTTTATCTTACCCAAATCATCAACACTCAATGTCTTATCGCCACACAGAGCTCCAACAATATCACCGGGACGAATCTTTTGTTTTTTACCACCATCCAACTGCAAGGTATGCATGCTTGGCTTAGCTAAAGGTTCGTCCAATACAGAAACATGTGGCAGCTCCCACATCTCGGCTTCTTGACCGCGAATACGATTTAACTCTTCAAGTTTGTATTGCTCACGCTCAGTAAAAATCGTACACGCCACCCCTTTTTCTTCACCGCGGCCGGTACGACCCACTCGATGAACATGAACTTCAGCGTCACGACTTAACTGGTAGTTAATCACAAGGTCAACGTTGTCGATATCCAAACCGCGTGCCGCAACATCTGTCGCGACTAAAATCGTCGCACTGTGATTAGCAAAACGAATTAAGGTTCTATCCCTATCGCGTTGATCCATGTCTCCTTGTAAAGGAAGAGCTTCCACATCCTGTTCACATAACAGCTCCGCGCACTCTGCCACTTCTTTTTTAGTGTGACAAAATAAAATAGCGCTACTCGGGCGCAACTCATGTAACAAACGCATAACAGCATCAAAGCGATCTGATCCGTGTGAGATCTGATAAAAGCGCTGCTCAATATTCGTGTTATTAGACTCACTTTCGACTTCCAAGCTAAGCATATTACTTAAATAACGCTTAGCAATATCAGCAACGCCATCCGGATAGGTCGCACTAAATAACAGCGATTGTCGCGACTGAGGCGTAAGCGAAATAAGCTCATCAAGCACATCGCGAAAGCCCATATCGAGCATGCGATCAGCTTCATCTAGGACTAAGGTCTCAACATTATTTAAAGCCAAACGGCCTTTACGTACATGGTCATCAATACGCCCAGGTGTGCCAACAATAATATGAGCGCCATGCTCTAAAGAGCCTATTTGTGGCCCCATTGGCTGACCACCACATAAAGTTAGAATCTTGACGTTAGGTAGTTGCCTTGCCAATTTACGTAACTCATTGGCAACTTGGTCCGCCAATTCTCGTGTAGGACAAAGCACCAAGGCCTGCACACGAAAGCGCTTCACATCTAATTTATTTAACAGCCCTAAACCGAAAGCAAGGGTCTTGCCCGATCCCGTTTTTGCCCGAGCAATCAGATCACGTCCGGCAAGGGCTGGCTCCAAGGTCAACTGCTGTACTGCTGTTGGCGATTTAAACCCCAAGCTTGCAAGGTTTACTTGTAATTCAGGGCGTAAAGGGAAATCAGAAAAGGAAGACAAAGGAATACTCAAACAAGATATTGGTAGGCGCGCATATTAGCACATTTGCCCCATACCCGATGAGCCTTCTGAAGCGACAGTAAAACAGCTCTAAAGCAACATCCATCATGCAATCAATAAAAATGAATCGATCATAAACTGCACTTAAGTTCTAAGAAATACCCCCATACAAACCAAAACAAAGCAGGTATAACCTCATGGCACGATTTTCATCTTTTCGATAACAAAACAATATTCTACAAAACCACCAATGCCCCCTAAAATGCGCTCACTTTTTAAGCAAACCTACTAGGAGTCAAACGAGTTGTTTCGATGTCTTTTTCTTGCTGCAAGCATGCTACCTGCACTTAGCCAAGCTTTTACCATTGATAGCAGCGAATTTAATACACTCAGTAGTAGCAGTGAAAAAGCAACAAGCCAGCAACATGTCTACAGGCAAGACAGTGTTGTTCATCAACATACAACAAAGTACCTAACCCAAACGCAATTACAGCCTACAAGTGCATTTTCAGCTCAATTCAGTACCGAACATGTAGAACAAGCGG